>JAGWBF010000087.1 GCA_021296025.1 Dehalococcoidia bacterium
CCGTAGGAGTGGGGGCCGTGTCTCAGTCCCCCTCTGGCTGATCATCCTCTCAGACCAGCTACCCGTCATAGGCTTGGTAGGCCATTACCCCACCAACTACCATGATAGGACGCGAGCCCCTCCTCCGGCGCCCGAAGGCTTTCTTCCCTGCACCAAGGCACAGGGACCACATGCGGTATTAGCCTCGATTTCTCGGGGTTTTACCCCACCGAAGGACAGGTTACTCACGCGTTACTCAGCCGTTTGCCGCTTTCCTGCACCACCGAAGCGATGCAGGCGCGCTCGACTTGCATGCATTAAGCACGCCGCCAGCGTTCACCCTGAGCCAAGATCAAACTCTCTTAAAGTAACCTTACCTTTCCTTCCACTATCCAGTTGTTAACGAGCACACAGCTTCCGCTGCAGTAAGAAGGTAATGATATAAGCTGCTTCAACCCCTGTCAAGGGTTTTGATCGCGACTGCAGAGAAGCGCAGAGGGGGACTAAGTCTGCTTACAGGGCTGCCGCGTGCCCATCGCCCCTCGGGTCGGAAGCGCCGATGAGCACACCCCGGGAGTTGTCCCGCACTATGAGCTGCACCTTCCCCAGCATGCCTCCCCGACCCGAAGGATAGACGACGCTGTGCCCCATCCTCTCAAGGGCCTGGCTGGTTTCCTCCGGGAAGCCGGGCTCGGGACAAAATTCCAGCGGCGCCTCAATGGTTGCCGGGTCTGAGCCGGGATAGCTGGCCCACCGCGGCGCATCCACCGCCTCCTGGGGGGGCATGCCGTGGTCCAGAATGTTGGAAACGATCTGGGCGTTGACCTGCACCTGGAAGTCGCCGCCGGGGGTGCCGCCGATGACCAGGGGCTGGGCACCATCGAAGACCATGTAGCAGTTGAGGGTGTGCATGGTGCGCCTGCCGGGGCCTACCAGGTTTGGGTGGCCCTCCTCCAGGCTGAAGCCTCGCCCGCCCCGGTTGTTGAGCAGGATGCCAGTGCTGCCAGCGATGAAGCCCGAACCGAACCGATTGGACAAGCTGTGTATAAAGGAGATGGCATTCCCATCGCCATCGGCCACGCAGAAGTAGGTGGTGTCGCCGCTTCGCTCGGCGGGCACCATGGCGGGAGCATCTTCCCGGACACGGAGGGGGTCGATCAGTCCCCTGCGCAGGTCGGCATGCTCCATGGACACCAGCATGTCCAGGGGCCAGTCCACGAAGCGGGGGTCTCCCGCGTGCTGGTTCCGGTCTTCGAAGGCCAGCTTCTTGGATTCCACCATAAGGTGTACCGCCTGGGGGCTGTTGGGGCCCAGGGAAGCCAGGTCATAGCCGCTCATCAGGTTGAGCATGGACAGGTGCACCAGCCCCTGAGATGGGGGCCGGGTCTGGTAAACGGCGTGCCCGCGGTAGGTAGTGCTGATGGGTGGTTCGTACACCTCGGTCTGATGGCCGGCAAAGTCCTCTAAGGTGAAGGGCGCTCCCGCTTCCTGCAGAGCCGCCACTATCTCGGACGCAAGGCTCCCGCGGTAAAACTCCTGGGCGCCGCCCTGGGCAACCCTTTCGAGGCTCCTGGCCATGTCGCCCAGCACTATCACATCCCCAGGACCGTAGGGCTCGCCGCCCCTGGTCATGGCGCTGCGAGTGGAAGAATGGCGCGTCAGCAGGTCAAGGGACGCGCCAAAGGATGGAGCGCAGCTTGGAAGGAGGGGGTGGCCGTCCCTGGCGTAACCGATGGCAGGAGAAAGGAGCTGGCCCATGGGCAGGGTGCAATATCCCTGGTGGAGGGTTTCCCAGGCAGCCACCTCTCCCGGGACGGTGATGGAGAGGGGGCCCCTCAGGGGCATCTTGGAGTGGCCCTGGGACCGGAAGAGGTCGGGGGTGGCCCCTGAGGGCGCGCCGCCGCTCCCATTCAGCCCGATCACCCTCCCCGAGTCAGCATGGTACAGGATGGCGAAGGTGTCCCCACCAAGGCCGCAGCTGGTGGGTATGGTCACCGTTTCGGCCGCCGCCACAGCAATGGCGGCATCGAATGCATTTCCCCCCTGGAGAAGGATGTTGATACCGGCCGAAGCCGCCAGGGGAGAAGCGGAGCACACCATTCCCTTCTGGCCCAAGGCCGGACTACGGGTCACACCTTGAACAGCCATAGCAACGCTCCTGTGAGGGCATGGGGTCCAGCTATTCGGCAGTTTAGGTTGGCCCCAGCGGCAGTGTCAAGGTTGGCGCCGGTTAGCTGCCCTGGCCACCAAGGTTGCAAATCCCAGAGGCTAAATGTACCTTAAGCCGAATCACACAGGGAGAGCGCAAGTTGGTCCAGGTAGCAAGAAGGTTCTACGACGAGATGGTAGCCCACGCCTTGGAGGACGATTCCATCGAGTGCTGCGGGGTGCTGGCAGGCACTGACGGAAGCTTCCAGAAGCTGTACCGCATGACCAACGTGGAGAACAGCCCCTACCGCTTCAGCTGGGACCCCAAGGAACTGCTCCCTGTATGGAATGACATGGAAGACAACAACTGGGAGCACCGGGCGGTGTACCACTCCCACACCCACTCGGAGGCCTACCCGTCCAGCACCGACGTCAGGTTGGCCGCCTGGCCTGAGGCCTATTACATGATCGTATCGTTGCTGGACAAGGACAACCCCAACGTGCGGGCCTTTCGCATCGTTGATGGCAGCATCTCCGAGGAGACCCTGGAAGTCACCCCGGACTAAAGGGCGGACAGGACCTGGTCCCCCATCTCCTCGGTGCTCACCCTCTTGATGACCCGCCCGGCGGATGCTTCCGCTATATCGGCGGTGCGATACCCTTCCCCTAGCACTTCCTCCACGGCCCGCTCCACAACGGCGGCTTCTTCGACCAGGCCCAGGGAGTACCGCATCAGCAGGGCAGTGCTGAATATGGTGGCGATGGGGTTGGCTATCCCCTGCCCGGCAATATCCGGCGCGGAGCCGTGGATCGGTTCGTATAGGCCGATGGCCCTGCCTCCCTCGGTGGGCACACTCGCCAAGCTGGCCGAAGGCAGCAGTCCCATGGATGCGGCCAGGATACCTGCTTCGTCGGTCAGGATATCCCCGAAGGTGTTCTCGGTCACGACTACGTCGAACCGTGACGGACGCTGCACCAACTGCATGGCGCAGGTATCGACCAGCATGTGCTCCAGCTCCACATCAGCGTACTGGGAAGCCAGGTCGGTGGCGGTCTGTCGCCACAGCCGGGATGTTTCCAGCACGTTCGCCTTGTCCACGGAGGTCAGCTTTCCCCTTCTTCGTCGGGCCAGCTCGAAGCCGACCCTGAGCACCCGCTCGATCTCGACCTGGGAGTAGCGCATGGTATCCACGCTGGTCCAGCCGCGCCGGGTCTGGCGTCGCCCCTTGGGCTTGGCATAGTAGAGGCCGCCCGTCAGCTCCCGGACCACCAGCATATCCACATCCTTTAGCACGGAGGGCTTTAC
Source organism: Dehalococcoidia bacterium (assembly GCA_021296025.1). Taxonomy (GTDB): domain Bacteria; phylum Chloroflexota; class Dehalococcoidia; order Lucifugimonadales; family JAGWBF01; genus JAGWBF01. The sequence goes on from JAGWBF010000087.1 coordinate 3,434, forward strand.
GACGCTGGCGTCCACCATATCGGGAAGGACCTTGACCGGGCGCAGGTTGGCAAACACCGAAAGGCCCTTACGGATGCCCAGGATGCCCTCTTCGGGGCGCACCTTGGCCTGGGGGTCGTCCCACTTGGGTCCTCCTACGGCGCCAAAGAGGACGGCATCGAAACCACCGGCGGCCTCCATGGTGCTTTCCCGGAGGGCCACGCCGTACTTGTCGATGGCCGCTCCCCCAACATCATCGTAGGAAAGCTGGAAGCTGTGGCCGAAGCGGGAGCCCACCTTCTCCAGCACCCTGACGCCCTGCTGCACCACCTCGGGGCCGATTCCGTCGCCGGGCAGCACAAGAATCCTGAACTCCATGATTATCCTCCCAGAGCAGTTCCCTAACGGGCCGCTACCTCCCCGCCGGACGGGGACGGTTCTTGGCCAGTCAGCCGTCATTATACCTTTCTCCAGCAACGTGGAAGGCCTCGAAAAGCCGTCATCTTCCTTGACAGTTAAGGGTGGTGAAGATATCATTGGGGCCGTTAAGAGCTATGCTGGGACAGGTATGTCCGGAATTTTGAGCTCTTAAATTTAGTATCTGGGCGGAAAGGAAAAGGTGATTCGCTTGAACCCATTTAGATTCCTGTCCGACCTGGCGGGCACTGGGAGGCTGAGGCGCGCACAAGAAGAAGCCAACAGAGTATTGGAAGCGGCCGAAGAGGAAAAACGTAGTATCTTGCTGGAAGCTCGTGAGGAGGCAGTAAAGACCAGGACCTCTGTAGATAATGATCTGAAGGAACGCAGGAAGGAAGTACAGAGGCAGGAACGAAGGGTCAGCCAAAGGGAAGAAAACCTGGAAGAGAAATTCCAGTCCTTGGCTGAAAAGGAGCAAGGTCTCAAGTCCAAGGAGGATAACCTGTCCAACCTGAGAGAGGAGCTGGTCCAGCTTAAGGAAGACCAGCTAAAGCAGCTGGAAGAAACAGCCAGGCTCTCTTACAACGATGCAAAGGATATCCTTTTCAAGAAGGCTGAAGACGGGGTGAAGCACGAGCTCGCCCGGCGTTACTACGAACTGGAAAAGCAGACCAAGGAAGAAGCTGAGCAAAAAGCCCGCCGAGTCATAACGATGGCAATCAACCGGTTGGCGACCGATGTGGTTTCCGAGAGCACCACTTCGGCCGTGCAGCTGCCCAACGATGAAATGAAAGGGCGCCTTATTGGGCGCGAGGGCCGGAACATCAAGGTGCTGGAGAGCCTCACAGGAGTGGATGTCATCATCGACGACACTCCTGGGGTGGTGACCGTTTCCTGCTTCGACCCCGTACGCAGGGAAACGGCCCGCCTGACCCTGGAAAAGCTGGTGGCCGATGGCCGCATACAGCCAGCCCGCATTGAAGAGATGGTTGAGCGTACCCAGAACGAGATGGATGAGACCATGCAGCGGGAAGGCGACAGGGCCGTCCTGGAAGCAGGAGTGACGGGACTGGACCCGGACCTGGTCAAGCTTCTGGGCCGCCTGAAGTACCGCTACAGCTATGGAGAAAACCAGCTCCACCACGCCGTGGAAGTGTCGTTGCTGTCGGGCATGATGGCGGCTGAGATCGGCGCCAACATCGAGGTGGCGAAGGCCGGTGGCCTGCTACACGACATAGGGAAAGCCCTCACCCACGAGGTGGAAGGCCCCCATGCGGAGATCGGCGCCGAGGTTGCCCGGAGATACGGCATCCACCCCGAAGTCCACAGGGCCATCATGGAGCACCACGACGAGGACAGGGGGTCGGTGGAGGCCTTTCTTGTAGCCACCGCCGATGCCATCAGCGCGGCCAGGCCGGGCTCCCGCAAGGAGACCCTGGAGCACTACGTCAAGAGGCTCGAGGACCTGGAGAATGTCGCATCCAGCTTCCCGGGCATCGAAAAGGCCTTTGCCATTCAGGCGGGCCGGGAAGTGCGCATCATGGTCAAGCCGGACAACGTGGATGATGTGGCTGCTTCCAACCTGGCAAGAGATGTTGCCAAGAAGATACAAGACGACCTGGTGTTCCCGGGGCAGATCAAGGTGACCGTAATAAGAGAGAGCCGAAGCGTAGAATTCGCCAGGTAGCTGGGCAAGTAATCCTCCACTTGGCAAGCTGCGTCAACGGAGCTCGGAAGACCGAGAGCCTTAGGTGGTGGCTGGTCCACCACCTAAGGCACAGCGAACGCTGTACACTTTCAACGTTTTTCTTCGGGCCGCCCCAAACCCTTTGGGGACCCGTCCAGGATAGGATGCGTTGCGCATACTCATGATCGGTGATGTGGTTGGCAAGTCGGGGCGCAGGGCCATTGAAGCCTTGGTCCCGAGCATGCGCCGGGAGCTTGCCATTGACTTTGTCATCGCCAACGGCGAGAACTCGGCCGGCGGCTTCGGCATCACCCCCAGCACAGCCAGGGACCTGTTGGACGCGGAGGTGGACGTTATCACCTCCGGCAACCACATCTGGAAACACAAGGAAATCGTCCCCTATATCAATGGCGAGTGGCCCCTGATCCGCCCCGCCAACTACCCCAGCGAAAGCCCTGGGAGAGGGTACATAAGGATCGCTGATACAGCGGTGATCAACCTCATGGGCCGAGTCTTCATGAACACCCTGGACTGCCCTTTCCGCACCGTGGATCGGATCCTGGATGAACTGAACGCCGGCAGTGCGCCCAAGTTTATCTTCGTGGACTTCCATGCCGAAGCCACGTCGGAGAAGCAGGCCATGGGATGGTACCTGGACGGGCGGGTCAGCGCCGTGGTCGGCACCCACACCCATGTAGCTACGGCGGACACCAGGATACTCCCGGAGGGTACGGGGTTTGTGACCGACCTGGGCATGACCGGTCCCTACAACTCCGTCATAGGGTGCCAGGTGCCCATTGTCCTGGAGCAATTCCTAACCCAGATGCCGGTACGCTTGGCCGTCGCCGAGGGCCCGGCTATCCTGAATGCGGTAGTGGTAGAGTTGGATAAAGTATCGGGACGGGCCCTCAGCATCC
>JAGWBF010000088.1 GCA_021296025.1 Dehalococcoidia bacterium
GGGATTCGAACCCACGACCCTCTCCTTGGCAAGGAGATGCTCTACCACTGAGCCACTTCCGCTCGCTGGTGCCGAGGGTCGGAATCGAACCAACGACACGTGGATTTTCAGTCCACTGCTCTACCTCTGAGCTACCTCGGCGACAAACCGCTGGTCCCGTTCAAGGCGTTCCCGGGCAGGCATTGGTATTATATCCGCCCCCTCTATCTTTTTCAACTTGGGATGGCTTCACCCCTGATACCGTTGTAAAATACGCCGTCCGCCTTTCAATTCCCAGCATCGATTGCGGGCCACCATTTCTCGAAGGAGCCGATAATGACCACCTTCATGGGGGACAACGCAACGATCAAGACCGAAGTAGGTGTGGCGATTCCGATGAGGGATGGAGTCGTTCTATACGCTGACGTTTATCGTCCCGACTCGGATGCTAAGGTTCCCGTCCTGCTGCAGCGCACACCTTATAACAAGAATATGCCTCCAGCCAGGACCGCTGCTTTAGATGCACTGAGGGCGGCATCCCACGGCTATGCTGTGGTGGTCCAGGACACCAGGGGCAGGTACTCTTCCGGTGGGGAATTCTACCCCTTCCGGCATGAGATCGACGATGGATACGACACCTTGGAGTGGTGTGCATCACAGCCCTGGAGCTCGGGAAAGGTGGGTATGTTCGGACGCTCCTATGTGGGAGCCACCCAGTGGCTGGCTGCCCTGAGTGGACATCCGGCGCTCGTGGCAATTGCCCCCGGCCTTACCGCCTCGGACTACCATGAGGGATGGACGTACCAGGGCGGCGCTATGGCTTGGGGCTTTGCAGTTTCCTGGACCTTGTCTGCATTGACTTCGGCAAACCTTGGAAACATATCCCGGAACAGGGATGTTCCGGCGGGCACCAGAGAAAGGCTTCTGGAAGCGATAGACGATATGCACGAGAGCTTCAGGACCCTCCCTCCCAGGGACTATCCCCATCTACAGGGGGGACTGGCTGACTACTTCTATGATTGGATTGCTCACAGCCGGGCCGACGATTATTGGGGACGACTGAGAATTGAAGACCAACACCATCGTCTGAACGTGGCGGTATTCAACATCGCCGGTTGGCACGATATCTTCCTGAAAGGCAGCCTGCGGAACTTCCGTGGCATGAGAGAGTCGGGGCCCAATGAAGAGGTCCGCTCCAAGCAGAGGCTGATTGTGGGCCCCTGGCACCATGCTACGCCCGGCCCTGATGTCTCGGGGGACGTCTATTTCGGGGCGATGGCGAGCGACGTCGCTGTGGATATGAATGCCCTGCACCTTCGATTCTTCGACCGCTGGCTGAAAGGAATTGAAAACAACCTGGAATCCGAGCCGCCGGTGCGGATTTTTGTCATGGGAGAGAACCGTTGGCGGGATGAGCAGGAATGGCCGTTGGCGCGCACCCGGCACACCGACTACTACTTGCACAGCGACGGCCAGGCCAATGGCGCTGATGGCGATGGCTCTTTGTCCACCGAGGTCTGTGGGGCTGAACCGTCGGATGTCTATGTGTACGATCCCAGGTGTCCAGTGCCGACCAGGGGAGGTGGGCTCTGCTGCTCCAACGGCTTCCTGCCGGGAGGAGCGTTCGAACAGAAAGAGATCGAATCAAGGCCCGATGTGCTGGTCTACACCTCCTCACCCATGACATCCAGTATGGAGGTGACGGGCCCGGTCTCGCTGGTGTTGTACGCATCCAGCTCTGCGCCCGACACGGATTTCACCGCCAAGCTGGTGGACGTCAGTCCATGCGGATGTACCAGGAACTTGACTGATGGCATAGTCCGGGCGCGCTACCGGGACTCTTTATCGGAGTCGAGTCTTATCGAACCGGGCAAGGTCTATAAGTACACTATCGACCTGGTGGCCACTAGCAACGTGTTCCTTCCAGGACATAGTGTTCGCCTTGAGGTGTCCAGTAGTAACTTTCCCCGCTTCGACCGCAATCCCAACACGGGACGCGAACCTTCGGAAGAGGCAGAGTTGAAGCCTGCTCTACAGACGGTTTTCCACGATGAGCAGTGGCCTTCTCAACTGGTCTTGCCTGAGATTCCCAGGGAATGAAGGAGACCCAATACCACCGTAGCAGAGGGGAACGTGGCCTGGGTGCGCGCAGACGCTTGCTCAGAGGCGCGGACTAATATGCAATTGCACCAGTGGTTCCTGATTGCTGGCCTGGTAGGTGCGCTACTGCTCCTGGCAATGCTGGTGATGTGCCGGTCTCAAGGACTGCCTTTATAGGATGGGGCGGCCCTTAGGCTCTTACACCCTCCAGTATATTGACGATCTCTTCGGTTGAGACCAGGTGCTTGTGCAGGCCCATGTCCCTCGGGGAAAATCCCAGGGCCAAGCCGACCATCTGGGGAAGGTGGAGGATTGGGAGATCGATGTCTTGCTTCTTGTGCCTTGCGGCATCCTCCTGCTTGCCGTCCAGCTCCAGGTGGCATAGGGGGCAGGGGGTAACCATACAGTTCGCTCCCTTGTCCTTGGCTTCCAGGGTGTGGTCGCCGCACATAGCCAGGGAGTTGTCTTCGCTGGACGAAAGTATTGGGAAGCCGCAGCACTTGCCCTTTCCTGAGGTGTTCACCACCTCGCCTCCCAGGGTTTCGATAGTCTTTTCCAGGACCGTCTTGCGACCCTCAAACCCCTTGGGGACCATCAGCTCCGGTGGCCGGCGCAGGTAGCATCCATAGAAGGGTGCGACCTTAAGACCTTCCAGGGGGTGGACGACCAGGTCTTTGAGATTGTCCAGCCCGTACTCCTCATCCAAGATCCACAGAAAGTGCTTTATATCTACGGTCCCGTCGTACCTGAGACCTTCGGAAGCCAGGTATTCCTGGTTGATGCGGTCGCGATACTCAGGATCGGACTGCAGCCGATGATTGGCTTGAGTGAAGGTGCCCTGGCAGGTGCTGCAGATGGTCATCATGGTCATGCCCATCTTCTCCACCTTGGCCAGGGTGCGGGCATTGACAGGGTCGGAGACTTCCTGGCTCAGCACCCCGGCACCACTGCACCCGACATCCCTAAGCTCCACCAGCTCAATGTTCAGCTTGTCGGCCACTATCTTGGCGGCCGGATACAACTCGGGACAGCCTCCCTTAGAAACACACCCTGGGAAGAATGCGTATGCCATTATTCATTCTCCTCCCACTTCTCGAAGATGCGCTTGATGCGGTCTCGCCCTTCCCGTTTCTCATGCAGGAAGTAGGGAAGAGGCCTCTTGCCCTTCCGGAATGCCTTTATGGCCAGCGGGACTTGCTTAAGCTGGCCCTTAATGTTGGTCAGCCCTTCTGTTTCGATGGCCAGCCGGGCTTCATCCAGCCAGCCGTGGCTCTTGACCGACTTGGCAAAGCTGCGGTAGTGGTTGCGGACCGTGGGAATGCCTGCGTTGGCTTTGATAGCTTTGTTGCGCAGGGCGAAGATTCGCTCAGTGGGGTCGATCCCCTTGGGGCAGTGCTCGCTGGCTTCATAGCAGTGACAGCAGTCCCACATGCCGTTCTTTTCGCTCAGGTTCTTGAGTCGTGCTTCCGTCCGGTTGTCCCGCGGATCAAATACCGACCTGTAGGCCTTGGTCAAGGCCAGGGGGCCGACGAACTTGCGGTCCACAACCATGGTGCTGCAGCCCTCGTCGCACAGCCAGCACATGGTGCAGCTCATGACCTTGCGCAGGTCCTGCACGACCTTGTTGGATACGACGTGCTCCTTGTCGGGGGACTTCTGGTCGGTCTCGATCCATGGCTCTACAGCCTTGTACTTGTCGTACACCCAGGTATCCAGGTCGTACATCATATCCTTGGTGGTGGTGATCAGGCGCACTGGCTCGACGGTGATGGTGCCTTCATTTTGGGCAGCCCCCACCGTGGTGGAGCAGGCCATCCTGTTCCGGCGGCTGATGCGCATAGTGCAGTCACCGCAGAACCCGGTCCGGCAGCTTCCGCGGAAGGCAATAGTGCTGTCCTGGTCCTCCTTGACCTGCATCAGAGCATCCAGCACGGTAGCACTTTCGTCGATTTCCACTGGGTATTCCTGGAAGTCCCCCTTGCTGCCATTGCCGGGGCTGAACCTGTAAAACTTCAGCGTTATTTCCATGGAATTGTCCCTTCTTGAAGCTATGCTTGGATGATGAAGGCCCTACGAGGGCTGCCACTGGGTGATGGTAACGGGTTTGGTTGACACCTGGGGGCCTTCCGGGATGCTGACGGCTACGGTGTGTTGCAGCCAGTCAGCATCATCCCTGTCAGGCTTGTCGCCTCGCTGGTGAGCCCCCCGGCTCTCCTGGCGGGCAGCGGCGCACGTGAGCATGATGTGGGCGGCGTCTAGCATATTCCCCAGCTCAAGATATGCGGGCAAGGATGGGTTGTATGGCCCTCCTATCGTGGGCACTGCAATGTGCTGGTACCGCTCCTTCAAATCCTGGATGGCACTGACTGCCTGCTCCAGGGATGCCCCGTCCCGGCGTACTCCCATACTGGACTGAAGGGTCTGGTTAAGCTGCCTACGGAGAGAGCCTATCGAGTCCGAGCTTCCATCTCTGGTGGACAGGCCTTGAGCTTGTTCTACCTGCTCAGCCAACAGATTTGCGGGTGCCTCGGTCTTCCCCGCAGCCCGGGAGTTGCTGGCTGCTGCTTCGCCTGCCCGCCTTCCGAACACTATGGAGTCCAGCATGGAATTCCCTGCCAATCTACCTGCGCCATGAGCGCCCGAACAAGCAGCTTCACCCGCGGCGTACAGGCCTGCCACGCCGGTGGCGCCTTGAGCATCCACCTGTATGCCCCCAACGGGGCGGTGGGCAGCCGGCTGGACAGGCACAAGGTCCTTGGTGATGTCCAGCCCAAGATAGGTCTTCACGAGGAACCTGGTTTCGGGAAGCCTGTCATCTATACGGTCATTGTCCAGGTGCCGGAAGTCCAGGAACACGCAGCCATCATCCCCCCGGCCCTCCTGGATCTCCGTATCTATGGCTTGGGTGCACAGCTCCCTGGCTTCCAGCTCGGGCGCCCGATCACCATCGGTCGAGTAGTTTGACATAAATCGGTCCCCGGCCGCATTGACGAGGTAAGCGCCTTCTCCCCTGGCAGCTTCGCTGACAACCAGGCCCTTTCCCTTCAGGGTAGTTGGATGGAACTGGACCATCTCCATGTCCATCAAGGGCACACCGGCACGATAGGCCATGCCCACGCCGTCGGCGGTGGCGAATAAGGCGGATGTGCTGGTGGCAAAGAGCCTGCCGATTCCACCTGTAGCCAGGACTGTGGACCTGGCGCTCAAAGCTTCCAGTTTGCCGGAGGCCAGGTCATAGGCGGTCACGCCACAGCAGGCCCCGTCCGCGATCATCAAGGATGTGGCGGTCCATTCGTCGTAGGTGGCTATTCCCATACGCACGATGTTTTCGTAGAGCACCTGTAGAACGATGTGCCCCGCAGAATCGCCCACGTAACAGGTGCGGGGCTGCGAAGAGCCTCCGAAAGGCATCACATCGATCAGACCATCGCCGTCCCTGCTGAACGGCACCCCCATGTGTTCCAACAGGACCACATCCCGGAGCGCATCCTGACACATGGCCTCGACGACATCCTGGTCGGCTAGATATGCGCCAGCCTTGATCGTATCTTCCGCATGAGACTGCCAGGAATCGTCAGACTTGATTGCGGCGTTTATGCCACTATGAGAACCTGATGACTGGCTCCGCAGAGGATGTATCTTGGACACCAGTCCTACATCTACCCCTGCTGCCTTGGCAGCTATGGCGGCCCGCATCCCCGCCAGCCCACCGCCGATTACAATGACATCATGGTATGGCATCGAAGCCCCTTGGAGTGGAGTTGCCGTTCCCGGAGAATGGGCAGCGTGCCAATTATAGGATTGGCCCTTGTAGCTGTCAATCGACTGAGCTCCCGGAGCCTAGCTACAGATCTCCCGGGCATCAGACTAGGGCGGCCAAGCTTGACATGCATGTCAATGGCTAGTACACTCCCGCTCTGTATTTGTTCTCAACGGCGCCAAGTTAGACCCTTTTCTCACAAATTGGGATTAGAGGATGCAGGACCCACGCGCTCCCAAAACAAGACCCGCCCCCCGGGACCCGAACGCCAGCCCCCCGATAATACTCCTTGGGGGAGCTTCAGGTACCGGAAAGACGACCATAGGCAACCTCCTTCTTAAGGAGTTGGGGTTGTCCCACCACCTGAGCACGGGATTCATCCGCTCGTCCATCGCCCATCTCTTGCCTGAGAAGGAGAACCTGCTCCTTCAGAGGCACACATACGATGCCTGCGAAGCCCTCTACAACGGGGTTACCAACGGTAGAAGCCGCCTATTGGAAGGGGCCATCCAGCAGAGTTTGCTCCTCAAGCCTTCCATAGAGTCGTGCATCAGAAGG
>JAGWBF010000089.1:0-6337 GCA_021296025.1 Dehalococcoidia bacterium
ACCAGGTGGTCGCCGATGTGCTGCCCCAGCAGAAATCCGAGGTAGTAAAAGAGTACCAGGCGCGGAATATGACCGTCGTGATGGTAGGCGATGGGATAAATGATGCGCCCGCCCTTGTGCAGGCGGACGTGGGGGTGGCGCTGGGCACCGGGACCGACGTTGCCATGGAGTCGGCAGGGATAACCCTGGTGAGAGGCGACCTTCGGGGTGTGCTTACGGCCTTGCAGGTGAGCCGCAGCACCCTGGGCACCATCAAGCAGAACCTGTTCTGGGCTTTCTTCTACAACGTCGCCCTGATCCCGGTGGCAGCCGGTGTGCTGTACCCGGTCTTCCAGGGGCTGGGAGGCGTGCCCGCCGGACTGAGCTTCTTCTTCGGCGAACTCGGATTCCTCAACCCGGTCATGGCCGCCGCGGCGATGGCATTCAGCTCGGTGACCGTGGTCGGCAACTCTTTGCGCCTGCGCGGACGCAAGCTGACGGCTTAACAACAACCAATTCTCGACCAGGAGGTGGCCCATGGCCGTAGACCCCATTTGCAAGATGGATGTGAATGAGTCCAACCCGCCGGGAGGCAAGACCGAATACCAGGGTGCTACCTACTACTTCTGTGCCCCGGGCTGCCTGAAAGCCTTCGAAGCGGACCCGGAGAAGTACCTTAGCGAAAGCTACACTGGGATGGCCATGGACGACCCCGCTCCTCCGCGACGCTCCCTCTTTGCCAGGATCTTCGGCCGGGGTGGGTAGGAGGCTGTTGGCCGTTCGTTCAGAGAATTGAAGAGCTTTCTCCAGTATCGTAAAATGTAGCTATCCGGGCATGTCCCAGGAGGTGAGCCCCGTTGACCCAGGAAAAGACAGCGACAATAGTCATGTACACCCATCCCGACTGCAACTACTCGGATACCCAAAGGGACGAGTTCGTCAAGGACGGGGTAGAGTTCACCGAGATAGACGTCACCCTTCATCCTGAAGCCATAGATGACCTTGTGAAGCTGACGGGCGGTGAGCGTATCACCCCCGTCGTAGTGGAGGGGAACAAGGTAACCGTCGGCTACCACGGAGTTGGTTGAGCCTTCTAATTGGGGGAGCCGTCGGCTCCCTACTCCCTTCCGTATTCGTTGACACGATAGCTGGCCAGGAAATACAATCGTAATACCAGACCTTCCTACGGACCCGTGGTGTAGTGGCCTAACATGCAGCCCTGTCAAGGCTGAGATCGCCGGTTCGAATCCGGTCGGGTCCGCCATCTAGAGACCCCTCCAATGGGGAATCCGAATCCTGGGCACCCCAGTAATAGACCACTGCCACTGCAGCCAGAGGGCGGCACTCCGCCCAGGCTTCCGACGGAGGATGAACATTTGCCATTCGTCATCGTAGAGATGTGGGAGGGGCGCACGTTGGAGCAGAAACGCGCCCTGGTCAAGGCGATAACCGATGCCATGATCGAGCACGCCGGGGCCAAGCCTGACCACCTTCATGTGGTCATCCACGAAAGTACCCTGGACAACTGGGGTAGAGCCGGTGTGCTGGGCAGCGATGAGGCTAAGGGCTAGTTCCTATGCGTGATTCGGCATCCCATCCGCTGGCCGCCAAGGAGTAACCTGCCATGGCCCTTACCCTGATCCGCAACATCGACCTGGTACTCACGGTAAATGCCGACAACGAGCAGCTTACCCAGCAGTCTATCGTCATCGAAGATAGCCGCATCGCCGCCATCGGCCCTGTAGACCAGGTGGAGTCACGCTACGCCGGAGTAACCTTCGACAGGACCATCTCAGGCAAGGACAAGCTGGCGATGCCGGGCATGGTTGATGCCCACCTGCACCTGTCGGAGCACCTCGGACGAGGCCTCTTCCCCGACCAGCTTTCCACGCGCCCCTGGGTGTTCAACTGGGCCAAGCCCCTGTACGCCGCCGTGGATGAGGAGGCTGAGCACGTCGGAACGTTGCTGGCCGGCATCGAGATGATCAAGACGGGCACCACATGCTGCCTGGACATGGGTACGCAGAACGATGTGGGCAACACCGTAAAGGCCATCGAACAGGCCGGTTTTCGTTGCGTAACGGGACGCCATGCCGCCGACGTCAAGCCCGAACAGCTCCCCGCCCACTGGACCCAGGAGATGATCGACCACCACTTCTTCCCTAACCACAAGGTGGCCTTGGAGGAGCTGGGGCGGTGTGTAACGACCTACAACAACTCGGCCGGCGGGCGGATTCGCGTCTGGGTAAACATCGAGGGCAAGGAACCCTGCTCGCCGGAGCTTCATTACGGCTCCCGGGCTCTGGCTGAAGAGCTTGGCGTGGGCACCACCTACCACATCGCTTCATCCATTGAGGAAGCGCAGGTAAGCGAGACCAAGTACGGCGTGTGGCCGGTAACCCGCCTTCACAATATGGGTGCCCTGGGGCCCAACCTTGTGCTGGCCCATGTTGTTGCAACCACAGACGAAGAGGTTGGCTACCTTGCGGAGACGGGCGCCAAGGTCGCCTTCTGTCCCGGAACTTCCCTGAAGATCGCCAAGGGGGCAACCAAGATCGGCAAGTACCCGGAGATGATGGATGCGGGAGTTACCGTCGCCCTCGGCTGCGACGGTACCGCTGCTTCAGGCTCCCTGAACCAGATGCAGCAGATGTATCTAGTTGCAGGTCTGTTCAAGGACTGCCGCATGGACCCGTTCATGGTCCCGGCTGAGGTGGCCCTGCGCATGGCTACCATCGAAGGGGCCAAGGCCCTTCTTTGGGATGATGACATCGGTTGCCTGGAAGTGGGCAAGAAGGCCGACATCGTCCTGTTCGATCTCAACACCCCCGACTGGGTGCCCTACAACAACCCGGTGCAGACCTTGGTCTATTCGTCCACCCCCGGCTCCATCGACACCGTCCTGATAGACGGAAACGTCGTAATGGAAGGGCGCAGGATGACCCACCTGGACGAACAGGAGATATACCGGGAGGCCAGGGAGCAGTCAAAGAGGGTCAACGAACGCAGCGGCCTATTGGCCGATATCCCCGTGTTTACCAAGGCCTACGACTAACAGCCTAATCCCCCAGTGGAGGTGGAATCGTGCCTACCACGGTGCTGGACAAGCAGCGCGAAGCAATGGAATCCCACGGGATGGATGCCATGCTGGTCATCTCTCCCGAAAACGTGGCATGGACCAGTGGAATTCTTGTGCCCTCCCAGAAGATCGTCCAGCACCGCCACGCAATCGTCATCGTCCCTAAGGACCAGGACCCCGAGATGATCGTGGTCACCGTCGAGGAGCAGCTGGCCAGGGAAAAGGCATCCATACAGAACGTAACCGCCTACAACGAGTTCACCCAGGTTCCCATACTGATGGCGGCTGAGAGGCTCCGAGAGCTGGGGTACGCCACAGGGAACATCGGCTTGGAGGTCTCGTACCTGAACCAGGAGGACTACCGTAAGCTGACGGAGGCCCTCCCCGACGCCCGAATCGAACCCATAGACAAGCTGCTCAAGAAGCTGCGTATCGTCAAGACCCGGGAGGAGATAGAGAAGCTCACTTTCGCCGCCCAGCTTGCGGAGCGGGTGGACCGCGCCTCTCTGAGCACCTGGTGGCCCGGCATGACCGAGGCCGACCTCTACCGCACCATCGTCGACAACTTCATTTCGGGCGGAGGGGACAAGCTCACCATGCCCTCGGTGACGTCCGGTGAACGGACGCCCATGCTCAACGGGGGACCGACGGAGCGGGAGATAAAGTGGGGAGATGTGGTGCGCATAGACTGCATCGGGCTGGTGAACGACTACACCTGCGACGTTGCCAGGACGGCCGTAGTGGGAGAGCCAACCGCCGAGCAGAAGGAGCTGTGGCAGAAGCTGGTGGACTGCCGGAACACGGCACTGGGACGGATAAAGCCCGGGGTGAGCAGCCACAGCATCTTCAAAGAGTACATCGACCAGATGAATACATGGGAGCTGCCAACCCTGAACTTCCTGGGCCACGGCCTGGGCCTGACCCTCCACGAAGAGCCCTACCTGAACCCCTATGCGGACACAGCTCTGGAGAAGGACATGGTACTTGCCATTGAGCCCCTGGTAACCTTCCCTGAATTGGGCATGCAGCTGGAGGAAGCGGTGCTGGTTACCGACTCGGGCTATGAGCTGATCACCAACCAGTTCGACACCAGCCATCTCTGGCAAATGCGCGAGGCCTGATCCGGGGTGAAGATCGCCCGCTACAGGGAATACTTCATCCAGCTGCCCCCGCGACGGGTGCACAACTGGGCCAGCAAGATGCGCACCCCCATCGGCCATCACTACATCCTCGCCCTGGAGACCGACGAGGGCGTGGTGGGATGGGGTGAAACGCCTGCCATCGCCACCTGGGGCGGGCCCGGCGGTATGTACTACGGTGAAGATGCCCACACCGTCTCTCACGTCATTCGCAGCTACCTGTTCCCAGCCATAGAAGGCCAGGAACCCCAGCAGATAGGCCATCTGCACAACCTCATGAACGGCGCCATCAAGGGCCATCCCTACGCCAAGGCGGCGGTAGACTTAGCCCTCTATGACATCGCCGGAAAGGCCGCGGGCGTACCGGTCTATGAGCTCCTTGGCGGCAAGCAGAGGGACAGCATCGCCGTCTGCCACAGCCTGGGGATTATGGAGAACGATGCTGCAGTCAGCGAAGCGGAACAGGCCGTCGCCGAGGGCATAGGAACCATCAAGTGCAAGATTGGCTTGGACACCAAGCGGGACGTTGACCTTGTGCGCCGTCTGCGCCAGCAGCTTGGCCCAGACCTGGTTATCCGGGTGGACGCCAACGAAGGGTACCGGACTCCCGGGGAAGCTATCCGCGCCGCCGAGGAGATGGAGCCGTACGATATAGCCTTCCACGAGCAGCCGGTAGCCGGCTTCGAGGCGCTGGCCCAGGTGGCCCAGCGCATCAATACCCCGGTCATGGCCGATGAGAGCGCCTGGTTCCCGCAGGATGTCCTGAGACTGCATGAGCTGGGGGCTGCCCAGATAATCTCCCTTTACTACAGCAAGCCCGGGGGTCTGCACCCTGCCCTGCAGGTGGCCGCTGTGGCTTCCTCATGCAACATCACCTGCGACATAGGCGGGTCCATTGAGATGGGCATCGGCGTCGCCGCCAACTTGCACCTGGGCGTGGCGGTGGGCAACCTCCGGTGGGCCAGCGTCTGCCCGGTGCCCAACGTGGCTGGAGAAGCCCCCGTTTCCATCGCCGGGATCTACTACTTGGATGACATAATCAAGTCTCCGATCAGCTACAGCGAGGGACATCTGCACGTCCCCAACGGCCCGGGACTCGGTGTCGAGGTGGACGAAGACAAGCTGTCCCATTACTCGGTCTGAGGCGTATCTCCATGGCCGAAGTTCTGGTTCTTGGCGCTGGAAACGGCGGATTTGCGATGGCAGCCGATCTTGCGGTCCGGGGACACAAAACCACCCTCTTCAACCGCACTGAAACGACCCTGTCAGCCGCAAAGGAACAGGGCGGCATACACCACAGCGGCGTCTTGGGGGAAGGCTTTGCCCCCGTGGACCACATTGTCACCGACCTTAAGGGGGTGGTTGCCAAGGCGGACCTCATCGTAGCCTGCGTTCCCGCCACGGCGCACCGCTCTCTGGCCCAGACCCTTGCTCCCCATCTCCAAGAGGGTCAGAGGTTGCTGCTGAATCCCGGCGGTATGCTGGGAAGCTTGGCCTTCCTGCTGGAGCTCCGGGCAGCCGGCCACTCCGGCAATATCGCGATAGCCGAGACGGGCACGCTGACCTACATCTGCCGGAAGTCCAACCCGGGCAGCGTATTCATCACCAACGTCCTGAAAAGCGTTCCCTGCGCCGCCTTTCCAGCCTCTTCCACCAAGGGTTTCCTGGCGGATGTAGATGGCATCGTGCCCAACCTCATGGAGGTGTCCCACATCCTGGCCGCGGGTTTCGCCAACGTCAACGCCGTCCTCCATCCTCCTGCCATGGTGCTGGGCGCCGCGTGGATCGAGCACACCCAGGGGGACTTCCTTTACTACCTGGATGCGGCCACTCCCGCCGTGGCCCACCTGTTGGAGGCCCTGGATACGGAAAGGAGAGCGGTGGCCGCCGGCTGGGATGTGGATGTATCCTCCTTCCCCCGACTGTTTGCCAGCATCGGGTCCACCTCCGAAGCCGCCGGCGAGAAAGAAGACTACCTGCTTACCCTGCTGGACAGCGTGCCCAATCACCATATCAAGGCCCCGCCATCCCTGGACCACCGTTACATGCATGAAGACATCCCCTACGGGCTTGTCCCCATGATCGACCTGGGACGGGCTGTCGGTGTCCCAACGCCCACCATGAGCGCCGTAGTCCAAAT
>JAGWBF010000089.1:6425-9375 GCA_021296025.1 Dehalococcoidia bacterium
GGATGGATTTGAGCAAGTACACCGTCACGGTGCTGGGAGGCGACGGCCGGGAAGTGGAGTGCGTCAGGCAGCTCCTGGCCGAGGGCGCAGCGGTGCGCACATGCGGCCTGCCCGAGGGCGAGGGTGTAGAGAAGGCATCGGCCCACAGCACCGTGGCCGAAGCAGTTGAAGGCACCCACATAATCATATGCCCCGTCCCTCTGCCCCAGCCCGATGGGGCCATCTTCTCGCCCCATAGCGCGCACAAGCTATACGTGGATGTGGACAGCCTCGCCGGGGCCGTACCCGGCGGGGTTCTGGTCACTGGCAGGGCCGGCCCTCAGATGCAGGAGGCTTCAGAAAAGCGAGGGTTGAAACTACGGGAGTACGAGCAGGATGAGGAGCTGATGGTGCTCCGGGCGCCGGCCATTGCCGAAGGGGCCATCAGGATCGCCATCGAGCACACCGAGGTTACCCTCCACGACAATCCCTGCCTGATAGTAGGCTTCGGGAAGATCGGGCCAGCCCTGGCCCGGACCCTGGCGGGAATCGGTGCAAGGGTTACCGTTGCGGCCCGCAATCCCCTGCAGCGGGCCAAGGCCTGGGAGATGGGATGCACCGCCGTGCCCCTGGACCAGCTGACTTCGTCGGCAGGCAGGTCAAGGGTGATCTTCAACATAGCTCCAGCCCGCCTTCTGGACCGTGCAGTACTGGAAAGCCTGGATACCCAGACCCTGCTCATCGACCTAGCGGCCCCTCCCGGGGGAATCGACTTCGATGCAGCTCGAGAGCTGGGGCTGACAGCCATCTGGGGTCGGGGCCTTGGGGGGCGCGCACCGCGCACCGTGGGACAGGCGCAGTGGAAGGGGATCAAGGCCATCCTCGAAGAGGAGCTGGGCTAGCCCCCAATCTCGAAGGCCATCTCCGACATCCCGAGTATTCGGGAAGCTGTTCCCCCGCCCGTTCCCCTGAGGGAAATCTAAGGGCTAGCCCGGGCCCAGGTTAAACAACGGTCTTCTTCCTCAGGAACGACGGTGCGTTGAGTGTGAAGAAGGGCTGCCCGTCATTGCGGCGGAGGCCGCAATCCAGGAAGCTCGCGCCGAGGACAGGCTCCCAAACCACAAGAATGGGCGCCCAATCCAGGTTTCCGCTTTCGCGTGAACGACGAGGTCGCGCAAGGCACCCCCAGGGGCGGGCCGCGTTTTTCTGCCTGGCGTTGGGGTGAGGCGGGCTAAGGGGCGAAGCGGTTGACCACCGGCAGGTCGGCGATATCGGTCACTTGTGGGTCGGAGTGGTGCAGTATGAGCACCCTTCCTGTCCCGCAATCTCCGAACTCGTCGCATGTGATGCTTCCGATAATGCCGTTGAAGCCGGAGGTGCTGCTCAGGTTTTCCCGGAGTTTGGCCCGGTCGATGTACAAGGTATCTCCCTCGACAACTGCGGTTTCCTCGACGGCTTTGAGCAAGATAGTGGTCGCATCATAGGCATAGGAGAGATAGGCGGAGGTGGGAGGCTGGTTGTACTGCTTCATGTATGCCCCAACCAGGTCATCGTTGGTCTTGCCCGTTGTCTCGTTGGTGTTGCTGGCGAAGCCCACCTCAGGACTCATGAGGTAGATGCCCTCCGCTTCGGGAAGAGCCAGGATCTCGGAGTCCAACATGGCAGTGCCGCCGATAAGGGTGACCCCTTCCAGCCCGCCAACCTGCCCTACCTGTTGAATAACCCGGGTGCCCTCGCCGGCGAACAGAGGGAAGAAGATGCCGTCGGGGCTGCCCTCGGCAATGCGGGTCAATAGGGGGACCAGGTCTGTGTCGCCCCTGCTGATGGTGTAGGTGGTCGTGGACCCACCCATGCCCTGGAAGGCTTCGGCGAAGGCCCCCGTGAGGCCTGATGTGTATGGGCCGCCATCATCTATGGCGGCCATTGTGTGCAGACCAAGCTCATCGTATGCAAAGCCAGCGGCCGCCTGGGCATGGTACAGATCATTGGAGGAGGTGCGATAGTAGCCGGGTCGGTTGTTCTCGCCTTGGGTGCCCTTCAGGTCGGAGGTGAGCGATGGGGCCGTGTTGGAGGGTGAGACCATGACAAGGCCGGCTTCGCTGACAACCGGCATCGCCCCGGTGGCGGCGATCGAGCAGGAAGTGCCGACGATCCCCACAACCCTCGGGTCCCCTACCACTGTATCAGCGGCCGCCCGGCCTCCCTCCTCGGTGCAAAGGGAGTCGATGCCGCCACCCATGGTTACATTGTGCCCCTTGATGGGCCCGTAGTCTGCGACGGCCAAGGCGACACCTCTCAGATTCGGGACACCCAGGCTTGACGCCCCGGTCAGGGATGACAGGGAGCGAATGTGGATATCCTCGCCTTCAGGGACCTCCACCGTCCCCAAGGATCCTGCTTGGAATCCCCCGCCTCCACAGGATGCCCAGAACAGCATGGCGCAGGTCAGCAGAACTACGCTGAGCAGGGACAGTGATTTAACATTGGGAATGGACATTCTTGTCAAACCTATTCGCCTCCCATTTAGCTTCAGGGATGCTAATAGTCTAGGTTAGGGTATTGGGCTAAGCAAGGTGGTCTGCACACTGCCTTAGACCAAGTGGATGATCTCAAGGTCGCTCCAGTGATGTTGGAGATATTCGGCAACCAGACGTCGATGGCAGCGGTCGGGCTTGTCCTCGCTACAAAGGAGACATCCGTTCGAGAGATCCCCCTTTAGTCCTAGCCACTCGATGCCCCGCTCTTCCATTAGCTCCAAGAATTGTCGTTCATAGGTGTCCTAATCACGATGGTCTTTCCGGTAGGAGTCCAGCATCTCTCTGGTTGGAGCCAGTTGAGGCAAGTGGACATAGCTCATACGACAAATCTCTTTGAGGAAGTATTCCAGGTCCCCACTCTTCGCAAATCCCGACAACTGGGATGTGTTGTTCATACGTACGTCGACGACACGCTTTGCCGTTGACCGCCTTAG
>JAGWBF010000007.1:0-7716 GCA_021296025.1 Dehalococcoidia bacterium
CGCTGGAGCGTTTCACTTCCGTGTTCGGGATGGGAACGGGTGGGTCCGCTCCGCTCCAACCACCAAGGGACTTCTAACCCCTTATTATGCATGCTCTGACCCCCTTTGGCAATAGGGGCCAAGGTTAAACCACATATAGCAAAGAACTAAGAGATATATATGGCTTCACCGGACTTGACAGCAGATTGGGCCGTCCTTTCCAGCTACCGACTTGAATGCACGTTCCAAATGCACTCGGGTGCCTTTATGGACTGCCTGATTCAAGAATCCTGGCGATGTGGCCAGGTTCTTACAACAACAGCAGAAGACCATCCACCACATCACCAGGGAGATCATAGATAAGGCTCCCTGCTTGCTGCTGTCCAATTCCTCGCATCACGTCAGAATACCGATTTCTTCCAACTGAGAAGCAACTTGGGAAACATACTTCTGATCAAATTTGGGCTTGAGCTGACCCACAGTTCCGACAAGTTCGCTGGTGGATACCTCGGGACGGAGCCTTTTCACATAGTGAATTGTCGCGGCCAACTCCAATTCGGGGATCGCCCTCTGACCGAAGTTGTTTATCACACCTTCAATCGAATCTTTGAACGGCTTGACCAAATCCCGCCATTCCCCTTGCGCTTCATCAGTTGGCGTGATATGAAAACCGTAACCCTGGGCATCAGCCGCAACATCCACATAGCCAGCGAGCTTAAGGCGGGCAGTATTCGTCTCTATGGTTTCCGAATATGGCCCATAGTGATGCATCTTGAATGGAAACTTCGTCGGAACGGCAAATGCCTCCTGCAAGAAATAGGCAAGCTTCTGAAGCCGTATCTTACCTACGTCCCCTAACCTATAGGTTAAATCATAAAGGATCGCCAGTTGAAGTTCTTGAGTGCCCATTATCGCGCCCCCCTTTAAGCACATTCACCTTGGCAACTAGGCCATGAGTGAACGGCAGAAGTTCCTCACCTCGTTATGCAGATCTACATCGCCGCTCAAGTCCGAATACAGCCGGTACTTACCTATTTCCTGCAGGCCTTGAAGCGGACGTGACTCCCTCCGAAATTCCCTCCAGATAGGAGGCTTTCCAGCAATCTTGACCATCATGTCTTCCAATCTAAACCTGTCTGGATGGTCGATGGCTCTATCCAACCAGAACTGCAACCCAGGGTATTTATCGCTGACAGCCTCAATTAGTCGTGTTTCTACGTTCCTGACCAACCCGGAATCCGGTGAATCTTCTGTGGCATATACTTCCCTTGGGTGTTGGCGATCAATGATCCTCCAAGAGAAGTTCTTCTTTAGTTGATCGCGCCGTTTATTTGCTTCAAAAAGAACTCGGTTGTCGTCCCACTTCAGATAGCCCTCAAGATTACCGCTTCCTGGATATTTTCCGTTGTCGGTTTCGCCTTCGAGAAGCTCGGCAATCAGGTCAGTTAAGACAAGGTCGTATGCACGTCTCACGTCATGGAAATAGATTTGGGTGAACATGTAATATCGGGCCAGTACGAAGGCCTCAAGGGCATGGATCCCGTCTTCTTCGATAGCTAGCTTAAGGCTTCCTTCATCTGCTTCGGCATCCAATGTTAATGTGTTTAATATACGACCAAGGTCGAAAGTTCCGTACTGCACGCCGCAGTAGCGCGAGTCGCGCAGCAAATAGTCCATTTTGTCCACGTCCCACGGGCTCGAAATCAATTCTTGAACGAAGCCTGCGGATAGCGCTGCCCGTCCTACCACAAGGTCTGCCACATCGTCTCGACTAATCTTGAGATCTCGGCATTGGTCGTCTGTGTCAATAATCTCGCCGATTTCAGAGCCCCGAATTATGGCCGCCCCATGTCCTTCATGGCTATCGCCTTCGGAAAACAATTTTGATTCCCCAGTATGAGAAAAAGGGGCATGACCAATATCGTGAAGCAATCCTGCAAGTCTAGCCAATAATACTAGACGTCGCTTTTGGTCCGATTTCTCGTGTGCTTGCCATTGTAGGGTGTCCTGCACTAACTCAGCGTTACGGTCTATGATTCCTTCAACTGCCTTGCCGGCCAAATGCATGACGCCGATTGCGTGGCCAAACCGACTGTGCTCCGCTCCGTGATAAACATAGTGGGTTAGACCTAGTTGGTGTATACGTCGAAGGCGTTGAAACTCCGAGGTGTCGATGATTTGGCGTTCATGAGGATATACTTCGACAAAACCATGAATCGGATCTCGGAATTCGGCTGTTTTATTCCTAGTCATGTTGACTGCCCAGGGAACCGCAGCCTAGCATAGTTGCCAGTAACCCAGCAATGCGCTATAGTCAGTGGCCCACCAAGTACTAGCTGCCCAAGCGTTACAGACTGACTAGCCAGACCTACAGTGAAGCCCCGATGTTTCATGGAGCGCTAGATCGACTGTTCCCCATTTAACACTAAATCTACGGGCAATTGCATTGGGGATTGTTATGCAGATCTTGTTTCAATCGTTACGCACACTCTGCTTGTTCTGAGTCCAGAGAAAAATTAATCATTCCCAACCCTAATTCTAACCAAATCCTTGTAGTCGCGGGAGTTTGGCCCCTGGACGCAGGTAGGGTCACGTCATGCATCCGAAACAGAGAAATAGAACCCCCGGTACACGGATCAAGGAGTCTAGACTCCCCAAACGTCAGGCACCTGAAGGGCAGGCCCCTTGTCTGATCGGGACGAAGCCGCCATTGTCTGGGAGTGACGAAGGTGGGGCGCCCTAGGCGCTGGCGGAGACGGGGGAGGTGTGCTCGTGGTCTTCGCAGGCGACCCAGTGGTGGCCGCCCTCGAAGTACTCCTTCTTCCAGATGGGCACCATCACCTTCAGCCGGTCCACCGCCTGATGGCATGCCATGAACGCCTCGTACCGGTGGGGGGATGCCACCGCCACCACCAAACTGATCTCGCCGATATCCACCCGCCCGATGCGATGGGCGATGGCAATGTCCTCAATGTCCCACTCCCGCTGGAGCTGCACCCTGATCTCCTCCAGCTTCTTTAGGGCCATCTCAGTGAAGGCCTCGTACTCCAAGTGGAGCACCTTCCGGCCTTCCGCATAGAGCCTGGTTGTGCCCAGGAAGGTCACCACGGCGCCGTTGGTCTCCTTGCGCACCCTGGCGGTTATCTCATCCGGGTCCAGCGAATCGTAGGTGATGACGACCATGGGGCTTCCTCCACTGACCGGGGGTATCAAGGCTATCTCGTCCCCCTCTTTTAACGCCATATCACCCTCGGCATACTCGGCGTTGACCGCCGCCACTATCTCGACCTTGGGAGGGGCAAGATGGGGGTACCGGGCCCTGATCTCCTCCACGGCGCCGGCCAAGGTCGCGTCTTCGCGCAGATCAAGGGTCAGGTGCTCGGTGCCGGCCCTCTCCCGGTACAGCGCAAACAGACGCACATCTATCTTCATTGACTTCCTCGGAGGGACGGAGTTCCACTCCGTACTAGGACCAATCATATCTGTAAGCCCAGGAATCTGTCCACCCGCGAGGCTGTCCTCGCGAACCCCGGGAGGGTACGACTGCAGATATGATAGACTGGGTACCTTCCCCGGCAAACGCTTGGGGAGAAGGCATCCGTTGGAAGAATAAGGAAGGGTCGCAAGGGCATGTTGACGAAGGTGCTGGAAGGCAAGGTTGCGCTGGTAACGGGGGCCGGCAGTCCCACAGGGCTGGGCCGGGCCATGTCAGAGGCCTTGGTGCTCGCGGGCGCCAGGGTTGCCATGGTCGATGTCAAGGGCGACTGGCTGGAGCAGAGCGCCAACGATGTGCGCGAGCTGGCCGGCGATGATGCGGTGATGGCCGTCGAGGCCGACGTTTCCGACCCGGCATCTGCGGAAGCTGCCATTGCCAGAGTCGTGGACACCTGGGGTCTCCACATCCTGGTCAACAACGCCGGAATCAACCCTGGCACCGTAGGCCTTGGCCCCAACGGACCAGTCGATGCGTGGGAGAACTCCCTGGCTGCATGGGACAAGGTCATATCCGTCAACCTCTCCGGCCCCTTCTACATAACCAAGGCGGCCATGGGACACTTTCTGGAGCAGGGGTGGGGACGTATCATCGGGGTGACCACCAGCTTCGAGACGATGATCCGCAAAGGCAATACGCCTTATGGACCTGCAAAGGCAGGCCATGAAGCCCTCATGTCCATCATCGCCAAGGACCTGGAAGGTACGGGGGTTACGGCGAACGTGCTGGTGCCCGGCGGCCCCACCAACACAGCTATGCTTCCCGACGACGGGAGCTTTGACCGGGAAGCTCTGATCCAGCCCGATGTGATGCGCAACCCCGTGGTGTGGCTGGCCTCCGATGCCTCCGACGGGGTGAACGGGCAGCGGTTCGTGGGATACATGTGGGACGATACCCTGTCCCTGGAGGAGACAATAGAGAAGGCCGGCGCCCCTGTGGCTTGGCCCAACCTGCGCCGTCCCTACGTTGCGCCGGGCATCCGGGGCGCTCGCACGTCCTAGATGCGGCTGGGACGCCCAGCCATCAGCTCTGCCCAACGACCGTAGAAGCGCCGGTGGAAGCTCTCGCTGATCCGGAAGTCGCTGGCGTAAGCCATCAGGTCTTCGTCGAAGCTCTCATGCCCCAGGCCCATCTGCATGTTCAGCTCCAGGTCCCGGGACACCGCCCCGCGGCAGGTGCGTTGTCCATATCGTCCTGCTCGAAGGTGCCTGCGGGACCGAAGCTGCGGATGCTCATCAGCCGGGTCGCTTCCTTCACATGCTCCGGGGCGTTGGCATCCACAAACACATAGGCCTGCACCTCCACCTGCTCAGGCCCCCTGGGCTGCCACACCCTGAAGGTGTGGGAGGTCGCCCGGAGCATAGAGAAGTTGGGGAAGATGGTGCCGACTATGGGGTTCAGCAGCTCCCGCCTCGGCCCCAGGCGCTTCTTAACCTCGGGCAGGATGAAGGCCTCGTACTCCAGTATCTCGGGCACCGGCGGGTCCTTGACGTCCGAGGGGCCTATGGTCTGGAAGCCATGCCCCCCGGCACTGGACACCACATTGCCCCCACCGGTGCTGGCGGGAGATACACCGGCGCCAATGCCCACCCTGATGGCTGACAGGTGGGTCCACATAGTGTGGTAGTTGTCTCCGCCGAAGCTCTCCGAGGGGAACTTCCAGTTGCACCCGATGTTCCACCGGTGCACTCCCCCCACCACTTCGATTCCTCCCTCACAGCGGTCGAAGAAGTTGTCCAGGTACCAGGTCATCTCCCCCAGGTAGTCCACAAGGGGAGGGGCTGAGGGGTCGAAGGTTGCGAAAACCAGTCCCTTGTAGCTGTCCATCTGGGCGACGGGCATCAGTCCCCACCTGCCCTGCTCCAGCTCCCTGTAGTAGGCATCCTCCAGGTTGGGCACCGCTACCAGTTTGCCGTCGTTGCCGTAGGACCATCCATGGTATGAGCAGGTGAAAGAGGAGGCGTTGCCATCCTCGGCCCGGCAGAGACGGTTCCCCCGGTGGCGGCAAACGTTCAGGAAAGCGTTGACCCTGCCGCCATCATCGCGCACCACCAGCACCGGGTCTTCCCCCATGCTGGTGGTGATGAAATCGCCGGGGCGGGGGATTTGGCTTTCATGGCAGAGGAACAGCCAGCAGCGGGCGAAGATGTTCTCCATCTCCTGCCGGTAGATGTCCGGCTCGACGAAGATGCGACGGCTGACCAAGCCCCTTTCCGCATCCACCAAGCCCTCCGGGGCTTCTGCCACGGTGCACCTCCTGCCCGCAGAATGGCGGGCGCTGGCTTTGGAGGCTGTATAGCACACCACCCCAGGGGCGTCAACCGAAGAATCGCGGGCCCGCCCGTTGGCAGCGGCGGCCCCAGGGGCTATCATCGGGTATAATACGGCCCTACCCCTCCCCGGTGGCAGGCATCGGGGAAACCGCAGCCGGGAGGTATGGCATTGGCAGTCCTCGAGACGCTGATACGTGAGCTGTCAGTCACCCCAGGGATGCTGTGGGTGGTCGGGGGCGGTGAGGTTGTCAGCGAAAACTCTTCGGTGGAAATGCAGGAGCCTGACTTCACCGACGGCTACGCCACCGTGCGGGCCGAAGCTTGGCACTTTCACCTGAACATGGGGTCGGTGGAAGGTATCCAGTTCGTAAAAGCTGAGGACCACGGCGTTCCCTTCCTCTACTACGTGCGTTTCTCGGACCCCGGGGGCGAGACCCTGGTGCGCTGCTTCTTTCCTAATCCCTACCTCGACGATGACGACAACCCCGCCGAGTTCCAGCCCGAGAAACTGAAGATGTTCCACGAGATGCGGGACAGGTACGTGGGCCAGGAGAACGTCGTTTACGTCGAGAGACCCAGGGGTTCCTGAGGGGCGTACGCCCGGACCTGTGCGACTGCCCATCAAACCATCCATCTTGCCAAAGGAGGTTGGCCCCGGCCATGTTCGATAAAGCAGCATTGGACAAGCTATTTGACGACCTGCGGGGCAAGTACGGAGAGCAGAGCGACTGGGAGGATATCCTCCGGCAGGCCCACCTGGGTGTGGCCTACTCCGACGCCAACGTCCCTCTGGCCAGCAAGAACATCGACCCCCGGGTTGCCTCGGCGATAGAGCAGCACAAACCGTAGGGCAGCTTTTCGTCACATCCGCTCTCTGTTTCGTAGCTCCCGCTCTTTCTTCGTCACTCTCGCGTACACGGGAGTAACGATATTTGGGGTCGCAACGCTTTTCGTCATTGCGGCGAAGGCCGCAATCCAGGACGGAGCGCTGCCTGCTTCCAGGATGGCTCCGTCCAAGAGGACACAACATTCCCCTTTCCTTAGAAGGGGAGGGTGACACACCCGCTAGGGGCGGCCCTTCATCACGAGCAGCCTGCTCCCCGGCCTGACTTTCCTGGATTGCGGCCTCCGCCGCAATGACGGGACAGCCCTTCGTCACACCCATCCCTGCAAGAGTCCTGGCTTCCTCACATGCCCCACGCCTCTAGTCATATTGCCGACTACGGCGGCCTCTCCCCCACAAGGGGCCGGAGTGCCATCGGCGCGTTGACACCCCGGCACCCTGAAGCCTAGGCTGAAACCGACTAGGGACGGACCCTTACACCATCTCCGCCTGAAGACCCTGGCACGGGACTTTCGTCGCAGGTTCCGGCGCCAGAAATTCCGAAAGGCGAGATGGAGGGCCCGTCCCTTTCTCATTTCCCAGCGAGCCGAGGTAGATGATGTTAGTGGATAGCCAACGCTGCCGCAGGTGCAGGTACCGCAGGTTGATCAAGCTACAGAAGATGCGGGATGACGACCATGATGTGTACCGCTGCGCCGAGTGCGGGTACATCTTCAGCCCTCCCCCGGAGAAAGAGCAGGGCGCGGGTCCAGGGTCACATTCCATCTCCCCGGGAGCTGCCGGCCGGTCCCGTGACAAGCTCCAGGGGCCGTCGAGTCCGGCACACGGGCCTCGGGGGACTTCCCTGTGACCCAGGAGAAGAAACCCCTCTACACACCCTCTGACCTGCACTGCGCGTCGCCCGTCTCCTTCGCCAGAGAAGCCCTGGGCGTCAACCTGTGGAGCAAGCAGGAGGAGGTGCTGGATGCCCTGGGCCAGAGTCCCAGGGTGGCCGTCAAGTCGGGCAACGGCTTGGGCAAGGGGTTCTCGGCGGCCGCGGCCCTGCTGTGGTTCCTCTGCTGCCATGATCCGGCCATCGTCCTCAGCACCGCCCCGACTTTCCGGCAGGTGCGCCATGTCCTCTGGCG
>JAGWBF010000007.1:7783-34650 GCA_021296025.1 Dehalococcoidia bacterium
TGGGCTTGTCCGCCGACAGCGACGAGGAGTTCCAGGGCTTCCACAGCCCCAACATGCTCATCGTGGTGGACGAGGCCGAGGGTGTGGAGGAGCCCATTTATGAAGCCATCGAAGGGGTAATGACCTCGGAGAACTGCCGCCTGCTGCTCATCGGCAACCCTACGACCATGGGTGGCTCCTTCCGGCGGGCCTTCTACCAGGACCGGGAGCTTTATCGCACGATCACCATCTCCGCCCTGGAAAGCCCCAACGTCCTGGAAGGCGCCTCGGTCATCAAGGGCCTGGCTACCAAGCGATGGGTGTCCGAGAGGCAGCGGGTGTGGGGAGCGGAGAACCCCATCTACCAAGCCCGGGTGCTGGGGGAGTTCCCCGACCAGGGCGACGATACCCTTATACCTCTGTCCGCCATTGAGAGGGCAACGGAGCGGGAAACTGTGCCCTCGGACCCGGGTAAGCCCCTGGTGCTGGCGGTGGATGTGGCCCGCTACGGCTTCGACAGCAGCGTGCTGCTGAGGAGGCGCGGGCTGGTCGTCACTCCCTGGACACCATGAAGCTGGTGGGGCACATCGTAGCCGCCATCACCCAGTGGGACCCCGACGAAGTTGTGATCGATGAGATAGGCATAGGCGCCGGAGTTGTGGACCGGCTGAAGGAGCAGGGCTACAGCGTCCAGGGCGTCAACGTTGGAACCGCCGCCCTGGACCATGAGCACTTCGCCAACCTGCGCGCGGAAAGCTACTGGGACCTGCGCCAGCTCCTGCTGGACGGGTGCGTTGCCCTCCCCAGGGACAACGAGCTGGTGGGCCAGTTGGCCGCCCTGAAGTACAGCTTCAACAGCATGGGCAAAGTACTCATCGAATCCAAGGGCGACATGCGCCGCCGGGGGGTGCCTTCTCCCGACAAGGCCGATGCCCTCATGCTGGCCTTCCTGGCCAAGCGCAGGAAGGTACAGCTATGGGGATAGAAAACGATCCTAGAACACCAACCGAGGACAAGCTATGAACAACGGCCGGTCCGGCAACGACTCCCTCCTGAGAACAGCATCCCGATGGCTTTCGGGCAGGCGCATCCTCCCGCGGGTCCGGAAGGCGAACCGCGCCGCTGCCGTGGACATCAATGCGAGTAGGGATGCCTGGGGCGCCAGTCCTCAGTGGGCCAAGCCAGCCTACGGGGGCTATTACGCGACCTCCGTTGCCATTTACGCAGCCATAAGATTGCGCACCGAAGCCCTCAGCCGCCAGCGTCTGCTGGCCCTGCAGGACGATCTCCCCGTGCCCGACCACCATCCGGTGCAGGTGCTGCTGGACAGGGCCAACCGGTGGACCACCCGCGGTCAGCTTTGGACCGCCATCGAGACCAACCTGTGCCTGTGGGGGTCGGCTTTCCTGGCCCTGGAACCCGATGATGAAGGACGAATGGAGATATGGGTACTCAGGTCCGACCGGATGAAGGTGATTCCCGACAGGGAACGCCATATTCGCGGGTACGTTTACGTCGGGGCCAACGGCGCCGTCCCCTACACCGCCGACGAGATTGTCTGGCTGCGCTACTACAACCCCCTGGACGACTTCTCGGGCCTCTCTCCCATAGCTCCCCTGAGGTTGTCCATAGACATGGGCATGGATGCGCTGAAGTTCAACCGCAGCTTCTACCAGAACTCAGCCCGCCCCGACCTGATCCTCACCACGGAGACAAATCTGTCCGACCAGGAGGTGACGGCCTTCTACCAGCGCTGGGAGTCCCGCTACCAGGGGCCCGCCAACGCCCACCGCCCGGCCATCGCCAGCTTTATCAAGGATGTGAAGCCCATAGGCTTCAGCCAGCGGGAGATGGAGTTCGTCCAGGGGCTGCGCTGGAGCTTGGAGGACGTGAGCCGCATCTACGGCGTGCCCCTGCCCCTCCTCTCCGACTACCAGAGGGCGACCTTCACCAACATAAAGACCGCCGAGCAGCTGTTCTGGCGCAACACCATGATCCCGGAGATGCGGTTCCTCGAGGAGCAGCTGGACCACAAGCTGCTGCACCAGCTGGGGTACCCGCAGATCAGGCTGCGCTTCGAGACCAGCAACATCGAAGCCCTGCGCCAGGATGAGGACAGCTTGGTCAACCGCCAGTCCATGCTGCTGGACCGGGGCGTGCTGACCATCAACGAGGTGAGGCGCGCCCAGAACCTCCCCGACGTCCCCTGGGGCGACGGGCCGATGGAACGTTGATGCGGCCGTTACGCAGCCCAGATGCCGAGGACCAAGCCCCATATATAGGCCAGCGTTCCGGCAGCCCAGCCCTCCCTTATACCACCTCTTTCGTCATTGCGGCGAAGGCCGCAATGGCGGGGCGGCCCTTCATCATACCCGACCATTCGCCCTTCGATTTCCCTCAGGGCGACCGGACAGCCTGGACCCGAGGTTACGCAAAGGCAGGTACCCACTTTCGCGCGAACGACTAGACTAACCCAGGGTCCCTCATGGGAGCGGTAAGAGGACGGCCGGGGGATTGCAACCTACGTGGGTTGGGCTTAGAATCAGCTTTTGTACTTGTCCCCCCCATGAGGCTTAGTTGGAACAATCTGTTCAAGAGAGCAACGCTGGCTTAAGAGAACGACGCGGATTCGTCTTAAGCAGCTTATCTCTAGGGCACGGCATCTCCCACCTCTTCTCCCAGGGTTTCCCCCTCCTACTCACCGAGATCTCCGCCGCCATGGGCTTCAGCAACCTCCAAAACGCCAGCGTGTTTGCGGTCAGGCAGGTAGGGTCCGGGTTCATCAACCTGGGCGGTGGGCCCCTGGTGGATATGTTCAAGTACCACTGGGGCCTGATCCTGACGGGCTGCATGCTCTTTCATGGCATCACCTTTGCCCTGATGGGGGCCACGCCCAACTACGCTTTCCTGGTTGTCGTCTCCCTCCTCTTCACCGTGCCGGGTTCCCTGTGGCACCTGCCGGCAGCGGCGGCCATATCCCAGCGTTTCCCCGACCGGCGGGGGTTTGCTGTTACCCTTCACGGCTTCGGGGCCAATGTAGGCAACGTCTTCGGCCCCATAATGACAGGGGGCATTCTTGGGCTGATCACCTGGAGGCCCACATTCTTCATCTACGCCGCCCCTTATTTCGTGGCCACCCTCCTGGTGTGGTGGGCCCTGAAGGGCTTGGGGCATTCGGGAGGTGACGGGGGGCCGCCCAAGACCATGGGGGCCCAGTTCCGAGAAAGCTTCGGGTTGCTCCGAAAGCCCCTGATAGCAGGTTTGGCGATCGCAGCTATGCTCCGCACCATCGGGCTTAGCGCGGTAACCAACTGGACCCCCTTCTATCTTAAGGAGCCGTTGTCAGAGGGTGGGCTGGCAATGGGAAACCTGGAGGCTGGCTTCTTCCTCACAGTCCTTACCGCCGTAGGCATACTGTCCACCCCGATTCTGGGGGAGCTTTCGGACCGCTACGGGCGCAAGAATGTGATGCTGCCAGGCTTCATCGCCGCCGCCGTCCTGTCGATGCTTGTTGTAACTGCGGGAGAGTCCAGTAGATGGATGCTGGGCCTCGTGCTGGCTGCTATGGGGATATTTGCCTACTCCCTTCACCAAATACTGCAGGCGTCGGTGCTGGATGTGGTCGGTAGAGGCACCGAGGCCAAGGCCATAGGCCTGCTGTTTGGATTCAGCGGACTGCTGGGCATCGCAACGCCATTCATCGCTTCAGCAATCATAGACAACTACGGGGGCTATGG
The DNA here is from genome assembly GCA_021296025.1 of Dehalococcoidia bacterium. Lineage (GTDB taxonomy): Bacteria > Chloroflexota > Dehalococcoidia > Lucifugimonadales > JAGWBF01 > JAGWBF01. Next base: position 11,500 of record JAGWBF010000007.1, read on the forward strand.
TTCCATCTTCTATTACGCCGGCATCCTGACGGCGGCAACCGCCCTGATGGTGGCCATACTGCCCTTGAAACGGACCCCCTAGGCAGCCCTTATTCTCCACAGGGAGCTGAGCGTGGCGGAAGCTTCCCCCAAAGCACCCACAGACGTCCGCAGCAACCGAGGCTTCGTACTGGGCAGCTTGTCCTTCGGCCATGGGGCCTCTCACCTATTCGACCAAGGGTTCCCCCTTATACTGACGGAGATCGCTGCTACCATGGGGCTGGGCAGCTTCCAGCAGGCTGTCCTGTTCGGCATACGCCAGGGAGGGTCGGCGTTGGTCAACCTGGGAGGCGGCCCGGTGGTGGACATGATGAAGCCCCGCTGGGGGACCATCCTCACCTTCTGTATGATCGGCGCGGCGGCCGGGTTCATCTTCATGGGAGCGTCCCCCAACCTCTGGGTGCTGGCCGTTGCGGTGGCAGTGTTCTCCCTGCCTGGCGCCCTATGGCACCTGCCCGCAGCGGCTGCCATCTCTCAGCGGTTCCCCGACCGGCGCGGTTTCGCCATCTCCATCCATGGCTTCGGCTCCAACGTGGGCAACGTCATCGGTCCGGTGCTGTCCGGCGCCCTGCTGGGTTTACTCCTCTGGCGCTACGTGTACTACATCTACGCCATCCCCTGCGTCCTTGTGGCAGCCTTCGTCTGGTGGTCCCTCAAAGACCTGGGCAAGTACGGGCAGTCCTTCCAGCGCATCACGCTGAGCGTGCAGTTCCGGGATGCCCTCGCACTGGTGAAAGAGCCGGTGGTCGTGGGCCTAACGGTGGCGGCTATGCTGCGGGGAATAGGGCTGGATGCCATTTTCAGCTGGACCCCCTTCTACCTCAAGGGCACGGAAGATGGCCTGGGCATGGGGAACGTGGAAGCAGGCTTTTACGTCGCCCTTGTGACGGGCATGGGCATCGTATCGACGCCGGTGCTGGGCTCTCTCTCCGACCGATACGGGCGCAAGGCTGTGCTGGTCCCCGGCCTCGCCGTTGCAGCAGTCCTTTCCTTTATCGTTGTACCGACGGGGGACAGCCTTCTGCTCATCCCCATATTTGCTGTGATGGGACTCTTCAGCTTTGCCCTTCACCAGATAATGCAGGCGGCTGTCCTGGATGTGGTGGGACAGGGGACGGAAGCCAAGGCCATCGGGCTGATCTTCGGCATCAACGGCCTCATCGGGATAGGGTCTCCCTTTGTCGCCTCGGTCATCATTGACCAACTGGGCGGATACGGCACCATCTTCTACTACGCGGCAGGCCTGACGGCCCTCGCCGCAGTGCTGGTAGCCTTCATTCCCATGAAACTGAGACTGGGACCCGTCCCGGAAAGCAGGTAAATGTTGACGACGGCACCCGAAGTAACAATCAGGCAGGCCAACGAAGGCGACCTGGAAGCTATCGTGGACATGGTGGCGGCCATCACCAAGGAGACGGAAGACCGGCTGCAGGACAAGGACCGTCTGAGCAGGAGTACAACCCAGCTTATCGACACTCCCGGCAAGGGCTTCTGCCTTGTGGCCGATGCCGGAGGGCATGTCGTGGGCATAGTGGTTGTCACCTACCTCTGGAGCTTCTACCGCAACGGTACCACCTGGTGGATCGAGGCGGTGTACGTCCACGCTGACTGGCGCCGTCAGGGGGTGTATAGCCTCCTTTATGACCAAGTGCTGCAGGCGGCCCAAAGCAGCACCGACGCCATTGGAATCGGCCTCCGAGTGGACCCGGACAACCACGTAGCCAAGGCCGCCTACTCCCGCCTGGGAATGGCCGAGTCCCCATCCCGCTACGAGACCTACTACATCAGCTTCACGCAATAGCTGAGCGCCAAGGCCCGGTGCTATACTGGGGAGCGCAACTCCCTTCCAGGAGGTTCCTGTGGTTACTTCCTTCTCCGCCGTCGGCCAATCGGTGACCCGGGGTGAAGGCCCCGACAAGGTTACCGGCAAAGCTCGCTACACAGCAGATGTGCTGCTGCCTGGGATGCTTTGGGGCAAGGTCCTAAGAAGCCCCTTCCCCCACGCCAGGATAGTCAGCATCGACACATCCAAGGCCCGAGCGCTGCCCGGTGTCCACGCCGTCATAACGGGGCAGGATATCCCGGACCGCAGGGTGGGCCGCAGGCTGCGGGACTTCCCTGTGCTTGCCAGGGACCGGGTGGTCTTCGTTGGCGAGAAGGTGGCCGCCGTGGCGGCCGAAACCCCGGATATAGCCGAAGAGGCGTTGCTGCTCATCGACGTGGAGTACGAGGACCTGCCGGCGGTGTACGATCCCTTCGAGGCGATGCAGCCCGATGCCCCAGTCCTCCATCCCGACCTTGCATCCTATATAGGCCTTCCCGCACCCGCATCCACCATCGCCGAAAACAACGTCTTTGCCCACAACGTCTGGTCCAAGGGTGACATCGAGCAGGGCTTCGCCGAAGCTGACCTAGTGTTCGAGCACACCTTCACAACCCAGATGGTCCACCAGGTCTATATCGAGCCCCATGCCTGCGTTGCCAAGGTGGAAGAGGATGGCCGGGTGCAGATGTGGATCAACAACAAGGCCCCCTTCACCTTGCGCGCCCAGTTGGCGGCAGTCTGGGATATGCCCGAAACCAACATCACCCTGAACGTAACCAGCATTGGGGGGGATTTCGGGGGTAAGGGCGATTTCATGGACGGCCCCCTCTGCTACTATCTCGCCCTTCACTCGGGCAGGCCCGTGAAGATGGTGATGGACTACATCCAGGAGTTCCTGGCGGGCAACCCCCGGCACCCCACCCACATAACCATCAAGTCGGGCCTCAAGAAGGACGGCACCCTGGTAGCCCGGCAGGCAAGGGTCGTATTCAACAGCGGCGCTTCCGGGGCCTTCAAGCCCGGCGTGTTCATCCGAGGCGCCGATCACGTCTGCGGCGACTACAACATCCCCCACACCCGCATCGACAGCTACATGGTGTACACCAACACCGTCCCATGCGGGCACATGCGCTCCCCCGGCAAACCCCAGGTCATCTACGCCGTGGAAGCCCACACAGACATGATAGCCCGGGAGCTGGGCATCGACCCGTACCAGTTCCGCCTGCAGAACTCCCTGCGGGAAGGGGACTCCTCGCCCATCGGCGAAGACTACGAGCACATCAGGGCCACCGAGTGCCTTGAGCGGGCCGCCGAAGCCTCGAACTGGAACACCCCCAAAGCCGGGCCTTACGTGGGCCGGGGAATGGCCATCTCGGACCTTCCCCAGGGTACCGGGGAGTCCACCGCCAAGGTGGTCCTGGACGCCGACGGCAAGGCCACCCTCATGATGTCCCTCTTGGACACGGGGACCGGTGCCCACACCATCTTCCGGCAGATGGTGGCCGAGGTGCTGACCATCCCTGTGAGCCAGGTCGAGTACCTGACCCAGAACACCGATGCTGTGCCCTTCGATTCGGGTTCCGGCGGAAGCCGGGTTACCTACACCTCGGGGCCGGCGGTCGTGGGAGCAGCCAACGAGCTGAGGGACCGGCTCATCGCCCGGGCGGCCGAGCTGCACAACTGCTCCCCGGATGACGTTCAGCTGCGGGATGGCAGCGTCGTCGTGCCCAGCGGCCCGGTACCAGTGCAGCAGGTGGCTGCCCAAGCCTTCGCCGCCGATGAAGAGCCTCTGACGGGAGAGTCCACCTTCGCATCCAAGCCTCCGGAGATAACATCCTTCTGCGTGCAGGTGGCTGAGGTGGAGGTGGATCCGGAGACGGGGCAGGTGGACGTCAAAAAGATCACCACCATCCACGATGTGGGCACCGTCCTAAACCCCATGGCCCACCAGGGCCAGATAGACGGCGGCACCATCATGGGCTTGGGCTATGCCACCATGGAGGAGATGCTGGTGGAGGACGGCAGGGTGAACACCCTGAGCATGGGCGACTACAAGGTGCCCACCATCAGGGACATCCCCGAGCTGGTCACCGTGCTGCTGGAGCCAACCCCGGGACCGGCGCCCTTCGAGAGCAAGGGCATCGGCGAGAGCGCCAACATACCGACGGCCGGGGCCATAGCCAACGCTGTCCATGATGCCATAGGTGTGCCCATCACCGACCTGCCCATCACCGCCGAGAAGGTCCTGGCAGCCCTGAAAGAGAAGGGCAGCTAGCAGCACCTACTTCCCTTGGCAAGGCCGTAGGTTCTCGCTTCCGCGGGAGTGACGAGACAAGCGCTTAACCCGGAAATAGTCGGAGGTATCCCATGGCAAGCAAGCTGGTGCAGGGAGAGAAGTTCCCTGCTATGACGCTGAACCTTACCGATGGGCGGAGCATCCAGCTTCCCGGCGACATGTCCGGCCGCTACCTGGCCCTCCTCTTCTACCGAGGCAAGTGGTGACCATACTGCCGGCGGCAGTTAGCCAGCTATCAAGCCAACCTGGAAGAGCTGCAGCAGCTTGGCGTGGAGGTCATCGGCGTCACGGTGGAAGACAAAGAGACCGCCACCGAAACGGTGCAGGAGGATGACCTTACTATACCCCTCGCCTACGGCATCACCGAAGAGGATGTGCGGGAGCTGGACCCATGGTGGGGCGACGACCACCGCGGCCGCTACCTTCAGCCCATGGAGTTCCTGTTGCTGCGGGGAGGGACCACCTTCGGCTCCATGTACGCCTCCGGCCCTGTGGGGCGCATGGGGGTTGAACAGGTGTTGGTCTCGGTGCGCGGTAGAGAGCGTCGAAGGCTGGAGCAGGAGAGCGGCGGACAGACCACCGCCAACAGGTAGCTGAGCGCCGCCTAACGCTGCTGGACGTAGCTGTCCCGGGCGCGGGCTATGGAGGCTTGACGGGCCGCCATCAGCTCAGTGGTCCGGTCCCTGGACCACTGGTTGGATATCTCCAGTCCCGTGAGGCTGTCCTGGAAATGGGGCATTACGTAGCGGGCCATCAGCTCGTAGCTGTTCAGTATCGCCTCCCGGGGCGCCCAGTCCTGGGCCATCACCAGCAGTCCGCCAAACCCGCCGCTGCGCTCCATGAGCTTCTCGATTCCCGCTATGCAGTCGTCGGGCGTCCCGATAATCCAGTGCCCCAGGCCCGCCATGTGGTCAATGATCTCGTCCACAGGAAGGGGCTTCTCCGGCTTTCTGCCTATGGTGTCCTCGAAGTACTCCCTCTGGAACTGGCCCGCACCTTGGCGCGCTTCTGCAAAGGCCTTCTCCCGGGTCTCAGCCAGGTGCACTGGTATGGACAAGCGCCACTCTTCGCGGCTGACCGTCTTCCCGTGCTTGGAGGCCGACTCCTCGGCAACATCCCACAAATAGGAGAGCTGGGCCTCCCCCGAGGAATCCCTGGGTATGCTGGCGGACAGCACCGCAGCCCCGTGCTTGCCCGCCAGGGCGACCCCCGACGGCGACTGGACCGAGGCCACAGCCACTGGCATGTGGGGTTTCTGGTAGGGACGCAGCTGGAGCACAGCATCGTTGAGCTCGAACCAGTCGCTCTTGTAGGTGATGGGTTCGGTCTCGTTGAACAGGCGCATGATGATGCCCAGGGACTCTTCCATGCGCTCCCTTTGGAGCTCCGGGTCGATGCCCAGCATGACGGCGTCGGACACCAGGGCACCAGGACCTACTCCCAGCATGACCCGTCCCCGGGTGAGGTGGTCCAGTAGCACCATGCGGTTGGCTACCATAAGGGGATGGTGGTACGGGAGGCTGATCACCCCTGTGCCCAGGCGGATGTGGCGGGTGCGGTCGGCAGCTATGCCGATAAAAATCTCGGGAGAGGCGATGGTCTCCCATCCCGCACTGTGGTGCTCCCCGACCCAAGCTTCATCGAAGCCCAGCTCATCCAGGCGCTGGATAAGCTCCAGGTCCCGCTCCAACGCCAGCGTTGGGTTGTCTCCCAGGCGGTGGAATGGGGCCATGAAGATACCGAATTTCATGTGGGTGGGAAGTGCCATGATGGAACGCTCTCCTCAGTTCACCGGACGCGCCCCGGCATACCCCTTCGGAGCAGGTGAGTCTTCTTGGGCAGATTATAGTCCCCGTGCCCTAGACGGGCAAGCTGGCTTTGGTGTCCCGCCCACACTTAGAAGACATAAATGCGCCGTTTCCCCCCTTTCCAGGGGCTGTAAAGTTGGTTGCAATTGACTGGGGTGGATGTTATACTGGCCTTACACGCTCGACCTCGTTGGGAGCCCCGATTTTTCGGGGCTTTTAATTAGGTACAGGGAGGCGGTTGGCGGTGATACAGCGCGTGGGGGTGATGGAATAGTGTAGCGACTGGGACCACCGCAGCCTCATCCTTCTAAGGGAGCCAAAGGTAACATGAAAAGCGATTTTTTGATTGCTCTTACCCAGTTGGCGGCTGAGCGCCACCTGCCCAGGGAGCAGGTTGTGTCAGCCATTGAAGTTGCCCTTGCCTCAGCTTTCAAGAAGGACAGCTTGAATGTCGGCCAAAACATCTCCGTAAAGCTCAACCCCAGCAGCGGGGAGCCGGTCAGCGTCTATGCCCTGAAGCTGGTGGTGGAAGAGGTCGAGGACAGCCAGCGCGAGATGAGCTTGGCTGCAGCCCGCAAGCTGAAGCCCGACGCCGAGGTTGGCGAGGAGATCGCCACCGAAGCCCTATCCCTGCAGTTCAGCCGCATCGCCGCCCAGACCGCCAAGCAGGTCGTCCTGCAACGGCTCCGGGAGGTGGAGCGGGACCTGGTCTTCCAGGAGTTCATCGACCGCACCGACGATGTGGTCTCCGGCGTGGTTGATCAGATAGAGCCGGGAAGGATAGTCGTAATCGACCTGGGCCGGGCGCAGGCCATCCTCATTCCCGATGAGCAGGTGCCCACCGAACGCTACAGGAAGGGCCAGCGCCTCAAGATTTACGTGGTGGAGGTGCGTCGATCGGCCAAAGGGCCTGAGATACTCGTATCTCGCAGCCACAAGAACCTGCTCAAGCGCCTCTTCGAGATCGAAGTGCCCGAGGTGTTCAACGGGGTGGTGGAGATCAAGGCCATCTCCCGTGAGGGCGGCTCGCGAAGCAAGGTTGCCGTCACATCCCGCCAAGAAGGTATCGACCCCGTCGGTTCGTGCATCGGAATGCGGGGAAACCGTATTCAGAGCATAGTGAACGAGCTCCAAGGGGAGAAGATCGACGTGGTGCGGTGGGACAAGGACCCGAAGGTCTTCCTCGCAAATGCTCTGAGCCCCTCGGAGGTAATCCACGTCGAGATCAACGAGCAGGAAGGCTCGGCCCTCGTTGTCGTTCCCGAGCGCCAGCTATCCCTGGCCATAGGAAAAGAAGGACAGAACGCGCGGCTCGCCGCCAAGCTCACCAATTTCCGGTTGGATATCCTCAGCATGACGGAATGGGAGACACTGCGGGCCGAGCGCCAAGCCTCCGAGGAAGCCCGCCGGGCGGTAGCGGCAGGCGCCGTAGTCGAGGTCCCCGAGGCCTCAGATGCGGAAGCCCAAGCCTCGGTGGAAGAGCTGGTCATCACTGATGAGGACCTTGCTGCCGAAGTGCTGACCGTCGAAGAGCTGGAGGAGGTCGTTACACCGGTTTCGACAGAGCTCGAGGTGGCGGTGGCCGCCGCGGTAGAGTCGTCTACCGCGGATGGAGAGGCCGAAGGGAGCATCGAGGCCCAGGAGTCAGGTCTCAGCCCCGAGGAGCTTGCCCTGCTGGCCCTCGAAGAGCTGGAAGACGAAGACGAACTCGACGAAGAAGAGGAAGAGGAAGACGAGCCCGACCAGGGCATCCAGGCCGAAGTATGGAACCTTCCGGCAGTGGCTGCGGGGGCTGGTCAGATACGCTTCGCCGAGGATATCCTGGGAGAATTTCGCGGTGGTGGCGGCCGGAGAGGCCGTGGTTCCCAAGGCTCCGGCAAGGGCAAGAAGGGCGCTCGCGGCAAGAAGGGCGCCCGCACCGTCGTGGAAGAAGGATAGGAACATGGCGGCGCGCACGAAACGCCCGGTTCTCAGGAGATGCGCCGCCTGCGGTGAGCAACTGCCCAAGGGCCAGCTGGTGCGCATAGTGCGCACCCCCGAGGGTAAAGTCCAGGTGGACCCCACGGGAAAGGTCTCGGGTAGAGGCGCCTACATTTGCGCCAACCCTCAATGTTGGGACCGCGGGACTTCCAAGAACCGTTTGGACAATGTTCTCCGATCGACAATAAACAGGGAAGATAAGGAAAGCCTTCAGAGCTACTTCAGGGAGAAGAAGGAGTTGGCTCTGGCTGGGAGCACCCAATGACATCTACCGGACGGCGCACATCTGCTCCTGGCACAGGCGCGGGAGGTCGGAGCCCCCGGGGAGATAAGCGCTCCACCGTTCGCAAGGCCGTACCGAAGGTGTACGTTATTCCGGACACCTTGTCGGTAAAGAGGCTGGCGGAGATCACCCAGATCAGCTCCTTAGATGTCATCAAGCAGCTGATGCGAAACGGCATCATGGCTTCCATGAACCAGCTGATCGACTACGACGTCGCAACTCTGGTCACATCTGCCTTCGGCATCAAGACAAAGCGGGAAGAGCAGGATACTGCCAGCGCTGGGACAGGACTGGAGAGCGACGGCGATGTGGATGTCTCCAACATGGAGAGCCGCCCCCCGGTAGTGACCATCCTGGGACACGTGGACCATGGGAAGACAACCCTGCTGGACACCATACGCAAAAGCAAGGTCACCGAATCGGAAGCGGGGGGAATTACCCAGCACATCGGCGCCTATACTGTAAACTACAGAGACCAGGACATCACCTTCCTGGATACACCGGGCCATGCGGCCTTTACTGCAATCCGGGCCAGGGGAGCCCAGGTCACCGACGTAGCGATTCTCCTCGTGGCGGCCGACGATGGCGTGATGCCCCAAACGATTGAGGCCCTGGACCACGCCAAGGCTGCGGGCGTTCCCATGATCGTGGCGGTCAACAAGATAGACAGGCCCGACTCAGACCTCGACAGGGTCAAGCGTCAGCTGGGAGAGCAAGGACTGCTCCTGGAGGAGTGGGGAGGCGACACCATAGTGGTGCCGGTCTCCGCCCTGAGGGGCGACGGCATCGACGACCTGCTGGAAAACATCCTGGTCGTGTCGGAAATATCTGAGTACAAGGCCGACCCCAGCAAACCGGCGACGGGAACGGTCGTCGAAGCCAAGCTGGATAAGAACCGGGGGCCCTTGGCAACCCTCTTGGTGCAGTCCGGTACCCTGCGGGTTGGCGATTACGTTACCGCAGGCACGACAGGTGGCAAGGTGCGGGCCCTGGCCTCGGACTTGGGCAAGAGGCTGACGGAAGCCGGGCCATCTACGCCCGTGGTGATGATGGGATTCAGCGGCTTGCCTGAAGCCGGGGACATCTTCACCGTAGCTGCCAGCGAGAAGGTCGCCAGAGAGCAGCAGGATGAGCGCCTGCGCCAGAAAGAGACTGAGCGGGTCAGCATGCGCGCCTTGACCCTGGAAGAGCTTCAGTCCCGTATGGATTCAGGGGAGGTCAAAGAGCTGAACCTGGTCCTGAAAGCCGATGTACAAGGGAGCGTGGAAGCTGTATGCCAAGCCCTGGAGCAGCTTAACGAAGCCGAAGCCCGTGTGCGCATCCTCCACGCCGCCAGCGGGACCATCACCGAGAGCGATATCCTGCTGGCTGCCGCTTCCAAGGCCATTGTCATCGGGTTTTCGACCTCCACCCAGCCAGGCATCGATCGAATGGCTGACCGGGAAGGTGTCGAAATACGGCACTACGGGATCATATACCACCTTATCGAAGATATAGAGAAAGCCTTATCCGGCATACTGGACGCCACATACCACGAGGTTGTGCAGGGCCGCGCAACCATACGTGCCATCTTCCCCATGGGTCGTAGGAATAAGATCGCGGGCTGCATGGTGACCGACGGGCGTATCACGCGGGGTTCCATGGTTCGAGTGACCAGGGATGGCCAGACCCTCCACGAAGGAACAATCTCCAGCCTCCGTCGCTTCAAGGAAGAGGTGAACGAGGTAGCCAACGGGTACGAGTGCGGCGTCGGGCTTGCCAACTTCACCGAGTTCCAGGAAGGGGACTTTCTGGAGTCCTACCGCCAGGAAAAGGGCCGGGGCTGAGCACCTCTCCCAGCCTCTTCGCATCCCTCCGTCCCAGACCGCTTCCGCTATAGGATATCCCACCCATGACCAGGCGCACCGACCGTATCAACGGCATACTACGCCAGGAGATAAGCCAGCTCGTGTCCCGGGACCTGAACGACCCGCGACTGTCGGGCTTGGTCACCATCACTCGGGTCGAAACCTCCGAGGACCTGCACTACGCAAAGGTGTTTGTTAGCATCATGGGAGACCAGGGTGCCAAGGACATGGTGCTCCAGGGCATGGGGTCTGCTAGCGGATTCATCCGCAGGGAGCTGCGCTCCCGGCTGACCCTGAAACAGATTCCGGAGATCAGCTACTACCTGGACGACACCCTGGACCAAGCTGAGCACATTCTGGAGCTGATAGACAAGATAGGCGACGGACCTCCGTCTCAGGCGATATGAAAAACAACATCAGTCCCGTCAGCGGGTTTCTGAACATGTACAAGCCTCCCGGCCCCACATCCATGGATGTTCTGCGCCAGGTCAAGCAGCATACGGGACATAGAAAGCGTGTGGGGCATGGCGGCACCCTGGACCCTCAGGCTGAGGGGGTTCTGCCTATCTGTTTCGGCCAAGCAACCCGGCTCATGGAGCTCCTGGTCGATAGCGGAAAAGAGTACCGGATGGAGGTGCGCCTGGGCGCCACCACGACAACTTACGACGGCGAAGGGGATGTGGTGAACACAGCCCCGACTTCGGACCTGACCCTGGAGCTGGTTGAGGATGCCTTGGAGGCGTTCAGGGGGACGATCCAGCAGGTTCCCCCCATGTACAGCGCGCTCAAGGTGGAGGGGAAGCGCTTGTACAAGCTGGCCCGGTCGGGCATCGAGGTGGAGCGACAGCCCCGGGCTGTGGAGATCCACAAGCTGGAGATCCTGGAATTCGCTTCCCCTTCCCTTGTGCTGCTGGCCGAAAGCGGCAGAGGGGCCTACATGAGGTCCCTTGCCCATGACCTTGGCCAAGCCTTGGGGTGCGGCGCCTACCTTAGCGGGTTGGTCCGCACCCGGTCCGGCGCCTTCAGGTCCGAGGATGCCATCACCATGGAAGACATTATCGGGGAGGCGCAGGATGAATGGCAGCGCCACATGTACTCCGTGGACTACCCCCTACTGGACATGAAAGGACTCACCATTGGGCGGGACGCCGAGAGGTTGCTGAGAGCAGGTCAATCCGTGGCCCTTCCTCCCAGCATGAGCGCCTATGTTCGCTACATGGAGCGCCACAGGGCCTATTCCCAGGATGGGCGCTTTGTGGGCGTGTTGTCGTTCGACCTTCCCAAGAACCGGTGGCTGCCCCACAAGCTGTTCAGCCTGGACTCACCATCTCCCTACGCTCCCAACATTCAAGGCGTGGCATAGGGCTTCCCTGACCACTTTTCTTGTGGCTTCTAAGCTGCGACGAGGGGCCTTCCTCTATCCTTGTAAGCTCAATCATGTCTCAGCTACGACACCGCCCTACTTGACAAAAAGATACTAGCTATGCTAGTTATAGCTAGAGCGTAGCTGTGACTGACGGGAGGGAAGTGTTATGGATGCATACTGCTTCAAGTGCCGGGCCAAGAAAGAGATCAAGGGTGCCCAGCCGGTAACCCTTAAGAACGGCCGACCGGCCACCCAGGGTACCTGCGCAGTCTGCGGTACCAAGCTCTATCGCATCGGCAAAGCCTAAAGCCCTACATACTCGGGGTAGCGTCGCCGTTCCAGGCCCGTCCTACCCTGAGGTTTCAAATCCCCCGACCTTTGGGCCTATTACCTTCTTTGGATCGGATCTGAGGGTGGGCAAGCCCGCCGGTGCTCCTTAGGCCAAGGTCCTCATTCCCGAAGTGCGAACCCTACCAGCAGGGCGGATATTTCGTGCCTCGCGTAAGGGTTCTCGCCCATTCTCCTAAACAACTGGGGCTGTAGGCCCTACCCCCTGGGCTCCGCGTACATCTTCGGCAGCATCACATCCCGCCACTTCCGGTCCCTGGGAATGATCTCATCGATGGCCCGGGCGCCGTAATAGCTGGTTCCCACTCCCGGGGGGTCCCCTCCGTCGGCAACGGTGCGGACAGCTTGGAGCAACAGGCGCCTGGCGCTGACCACCGCCATGTCGCTGGTGGAAAGCACCTCCAGGGAACGGTCAACGACGGCCCCCATGGCCTCCTGAACAGCTTGGTCTTGGGTGTTGATGCCTTCTATGCCGGTAAAGGTCTCGTTTTTCTGCACCTGGCGGTCGATCATCCAGCTGTTGCTCTTGTTCCGTATGCTCAGATAATCGGGCCTCAAATCTCCCGGTCCCCTGCCCAGCTCCCTTTCGATCTCCTCCCCTATGACCAGGGGATGTTCGTCGAAGCTGTATATCCAGTTGTAAATCATCACGTTCTGGTCGTCGGTGGGTACCCACATGTGGCCGGCGATGATGTTGTGCCAGTCTCCTCCTCGAAACCGGAGCTGCTGGGGACGAATCTGGTGGAAGGGCATGATGAAGTGGTATGTGCGGACCAGCGTGGAGTCGTTGGGAACATCCCGGAGGCCGACGTAGCGGTACCCGTAGTCGGTAATATCAACCTCCAATGTAGGAGGCCTAGCATTGACCAGTTCCGTGTCGGCGCCGATGCCCACACGGTCGGTGTCCTTGGTGATCAGGCGATGGAGGATGGGCGCGTGGGCTGTGTCTATGCCGCCTTCCAGGGCTTGCAGCCAGTTGCACTCCTGCCGGTTCTTGGTCACCAGCCGGTGGGTGTCCGGCACCTGGGTCCACTCGAACCGGGGCGCTTCGGGCATCCTGTCCTTAGGCCCCATGTATGCCCAGACCACTTGCCCCATCTCGATGGCCGGATAGGCGGTGAGCTTCACCTCATCCTTGAGCTTGCTCTCGGCCGGCTCGTTCATCATATCGACGCAGTTGCCATCCACGTCGTACTTCCAGCCGTGGTAAACGCACCTGAGGCCGCACTCTTCGTTGCGTCCCAGCCACAGGGAAGTGCGCCGGTGGGCGCAGAACTCGTCCAGCAGACCAATACGTCCCGAGGTATCCCGAAAGGCGATCAGGTCCTCCCCCAGAAGGCGAACCCGCACCGGGGGGCAATCGGGCTCGGGAATCTCGCTGGAGAGGCAGGCGGGAATCCAGTAGCGGCGCATCGCTTCACCCAGGGGTGTGTCTGGGTTTGTCCGGGTCAGGATCTCGTTATCTTCGCGGGTAAGCATATCTCCTCCTCTGCGTGGTAACGCCGGACTGGCGAGTTGACAGCTTGTCCTTTTTCTCCATCAGTGGGTCATAGAACCTCTCGATGCTATAGTATCGCATATTTCGAAAAGCCCCAATATCTCTCCGATGTGCTTACCAATTATGCACATCGGCAGCGTTCCGACCACCGACCTCAGGTTAGATATTCGCCTGCTCAGGCGCGATCAGCCCTTCATTTAGTCGCCACGTGAAAGGAGTCGTGCCTTATAGCAAGGCAATGATTCGTGGATGGCCCCTTCTATTCATTTGTGCGTTACTTTTGCTTATAATGTAAGGAATAGGGTCAACGCATCGCGCAGGAGAGATACAAATGTTCGAATCGAGCATTACCTCAAAGGGCCAGACAACCCTGCCCAAAGCCGTCAGGGACTCGTTGGCCGTTAAGGCGGGAGACAAGGTCCGGTATGTCATCGTGGAAGATGGAGTACTGATAATGCCCGTACGGTCTACCCGGCGTCTGTTCCGCAGCCTGAGGTACGAGGGACCAGTCGTTAGCCTGGAGGAAATGGATAAAGCAATCGCGGAGGGGGCCACTGAAGGATGGCTGCGGTCGACACAAACGTAATCATCCGCTACTTGGTAGGCGACGACACTGAACAGGCCGAGGCTGCACGCGTCCTACTGGACGCTTTCAGTCCCGAGGAACCGGCCTTCATATGCCGGGAGGTCATGCTGGAGGTCGCCTGGGTGCTGGAGAGGAGCTACCACTTCACGAGGAGTCAGGTAGCCGAGGCGTTGATGGACCTTACGGCTTCGGATAGCCTCACGGTAGAGAATTCAGATGATGTGGCTGCGGCCGCCCATTTCTACCGCCAGCACGGAGTTGGATTCTCAGACCTGATGGTCCTTTCGGCAGCCGAACGAGCAGGAGCTACACCCCTCTACACGTTCGACCGCAGACTTGCCCGCATGGAGGGGGTTGAGCTTGTGGGTGGCAAGGCAGGAAGCACCTCGCAGTGAAGTACTATCTGCAGGAGCTTCGGATTACCAGCGACTACCCCTACGAAATTGCCGGAATCATGCCACGGGTGCTAATCCTATGACGCCTGTGTCGCATTCAGAGGAGACCAGCACCTGTTTACCCTTCCAGGAGCTGTGTGGCGCGAAGGGAAGCCATTTGCCGGTCCAGCGTCAGCGTCTCCAAGCCGGCTTGAGAGTAGTCATTGGCTATCAGCCGGTCGAAAAGGCCAGGGCCGCCAAGGGCAGAAAGAGCATCAAGGACGAGGCGACCGTTCAGAGGAGACACCAGGCCACTGGTGAGGGTGGCATGAAGGGCGGTGCGGGAATCCTCCCGCGAGATTCCATAGTGGCGCTGAAGGACGACGTAGGCCTCCCCGATAACCTGGTTGGAGACAACTACCTCGACTCCACCCGCCGAGAGACCGCTTAGCCCCTCAACGCATAGGGTGAATAAGTTTGGTGGCTGGCCAGTGACGAGCCGCACAAGTACGGAGGTGTCAATCCCTATACTTGTACGGATCATATCCTTCGTCCCTGAATTTGCCGATGTCGAATGGTGGGGTCCCGGGAGCTATCTTGTCCCGGAGGGTGCCCAGCTTGGAATAGTCTATCCGGCGCGGGCGCAGGAAGAATCCGTCCGGGCCTTCGAGCAGCTCAATCTGGTCTCCCGGGCCTACGCCCAGGGCGTCCAGCACCCGGGCGGGGAAGGTTACCTGCCTCTTCGAGGTGACCTTAACTAGCATAGCGTGGCTCCTTACAGATAGCTTACTATGGTAAGGAGATTAAAGCAAGGTCCACTCGGCGAACCTGGACAGGCCACTACCCCTTGATCTCGATGAGAATGTTCTGCCACGGGACCTTGCTGTCGTTTATCACCCGGTGCACCTCGGGGCCAGCATGGTACGTCCACCGCCCAGGCTCGAAGGCCACATCCTCGGCGGTGCCGTCCTCCAGCTCCCGGATAAGGTGCTCGCCTTCCACGGAGACAGTGACGTAGTCCCACTCATGGAGGTGCCAGTCGCTGGCATCTCCGGGAGCTATCTCCAAGCTCCATATCTTCACCTTGTCGTTCTCAAAAAGCACCCTGGTTGCGACGTCCCCCAGGGGCGCATCCCCCCTAGCCACTGGTCTCCCCCTCATATATGATGTACGGACGTTTGCTTGGCCAGAGGCTAAGCTGGCCGATACACCAATGTCAAGGATAGGAGGGTCCAGTGGAGGTTCCGTCCGTCTCAGTGCGGGATGTTTTCAAGACCTACGACACAGGAACGATAAAGGTGGAAGCGCTGAAGGGCGTGGACCTCACCGTCGAGCGGGGGGAGATGCTGGCCATCATGGGCCCCAGCGGCTGCGGCAAGACCACCCTCCTGAACTGCATGTCGGGGCTGGACACGGTGGACCAGGGGGAGATACTCATCGAGAACATGAAGCTCCACGAGCTTCCCGATGATGAACGGAGCGACTACCGGGCACGCCGGATGGGCTTCGTCTTCCAGTTGTACAACCTGATCCCCGTTCTCACGTCGGTGGAGAACGTGGAGATGCCCCTTTTGGTATCGGGAATGAACCCCGGCGAGGCCCGCCGAAAGTCCATGGAACACCTTGACATAGTAGGGCTGTCAGACAGGGCCCATCACCTGCCCGGCGAGTTGTCCGGGGGCCAACGCCAGAGGGTTACCATCGCCCGGGCCCTGGTGAACGAGCCTGCCATCATATGGGCCGACGAGCCAACCGGCGACCTGGATAGCGAAACAACCAACGACATCATGGACCTTATGTGCCGCCTGAACGATGAGAACCGCCAGACCTTCGTCATGGTGACCCACGGACAGGATGTGGGCGACCGGGCCCACCGCATCGTGCGTATGCAGGACGGCAGGGTAGTGGATGACGGCATGTCATCCACTCCGGCCGGAGGCCGAAAGAGGTCCAATGGGTGAGGCGCAGGTGAGCCATGGATGAGCTGTTCGGCCTGTCTATGACCTACATATCGGCGACCATGCTGATAGCCTTCTTGGCTATCATGCTCGTCGTGGGCATCCTGGCGTGGAGGAACCGGGTGATGTTGCGCCTTGGCCTTCGCAACATTCCCCGCCGCAAGTCCCAGTCGGTACTCATAGTGGTCGGCTCTATGCTGAGCGCCGTGATCATCACCGCAGCTTTCGCAACCGGCGACACCATCAGCAGCTCCATCCGCAGCGACGCCATAGTGGAGCTGGCCAACATCGACGAAGTAATCACCTCCTCCGAAGACTCCGAGGGCTTCGGGCAGCCCGGCCCGCCCTATTTCCCCGAGGAGGAGTTCCTCCGCCTGGAGGAGAGCCTGCGGGGATTCGACCAGATCGACGGCATGGTCCCGCACATGGCCGAGACGGTGCCGGCCTTCAGCCAGACCACCTCCCTCAGCGAGGGACGGATGAGGGTCACGGCACTTGATCCGTCCAGGATGGACGGGTTCGTCCCGTTGACTACCCTTGACGGTGACGTCGTATCCGTGGAGGGACTCCCCGTCGACAGCCTCTACCTTAACGAAAAGGCCGCAGAGGAGCTGTCAGCCCAGGCAGGCCACCGAATCACCCTGCACATCGGGCGCGAAGAGGCTGAATTCGATGTGGCCGGCGTTGTCCGACCAGGAGGCATGGCGGGACAGAGCACCTCCTCCACAGCCCTCCTCTCCCTGGAGCAAGGGCAGGCCCTCTTTGACCGCCAGGGACAGATCAACATCATCTCAGTCTCCAACAGGGGAGGGGCCCAGGATGGGGCCGACCTGAGCCGCGACGTTACAAAGCACCTGAGGGGACTGCTGGCCGACAGCGATGTGGCGGCCGAGCTGAAAGGGCTGCTCAACCAGCCCGCCCTAATGACGGCCATAAGCGAGAAGCGAGACTTCACCCGGGGCCAGACCCGGGAGCAGCTGGATACCCTGCACCGGGAGCTGCAAGAAGACGGGGTCTCCGAGGAGCTTGTGCAGGCCCTCTCGGACCAGGTCGTCCAGGGAGATGTGCTGGCAGCCATAGAAAGCCTGGACATGCCCGCCGACCAAAGGCAGGAGTTGCTGGACAACGCCTTCGATCTTTTCGATGACCTAGCGTCCCTCAGCGTGTTCGAGGTCAAGCGCACCCTGCTGGACATCGCCGATGTGGCAGGAAGCGGGATCACATCCCTGTTCGTGATGTTCGGGCTGTTCTCCATCATGGTGGGCATACTGCTGATATTCCTGATATTCGTGATGCTGGCTGCCGCCCGGCGCACCGAGATGGGAATGGCCCGGGCGGTGGGAGCAAAGAGAAGCCACCTAGTCCAGATGTTCGTCTTTGAGGGCACAGCCTATGACCTGATGGCCGCTGCTGTGGGTACCGCCCTGGGCCTGGTCATCAGCTACGGTATCATCGGCCTGCTCAACTACATCATCGGGCGCCTCGATGTGGACTTCTCCTTCTCTTACTCCGTGCAGGCCACCAGCATAATCGCCGCCTTCTGCATGGGCATGATCATCGTCTTTGCCACCGCCGTGGTTTCGGCGACCAGGGTCAGCCGCATGAACATCGCCGAGGCGGTGCGCGGGGTGCCTGAGAACATCGTTCTGGGCGGCGAGCCATCCTTCCAAGACCGGGCAAAGCTGCTGCCCCTGTCCATCGGTCGCCCCTTGGTCTTCCTGTGGCAGGGCCTCTCTTCCATAGCCCGGGGCATGTTTCTCCGTGGGATCCTCCGCTCCCTCAGCAGCGTCCTGTGGGTAATCATCTTCCCTATCTGGATCGTGGACTTTGCCATCTCCCTAGTGCGCTTCTCTCTTCCCTACATGCGAAGGGGCTGGCTAGTTTTCCTGCTGGGAGCAGTGTTGTATTTGGGCGGAGTCTATAGCTGGTCGTCCGCGGCGGCATTCACCTTGGGCATGACCCTGATGATCCTCGGCTTCGGACTTATGATGCGCCTCCTGGTGGCGGCGCGCCCCCAGTTCACCGAGGTGTTCGGACTCATCCTGGCGCTGTCCGGAGTCCTGCTGGTGCCCTACGGCATCCTGAATGGACAGGGGGTTACCATCACTATAGGCGCCCTCCTGTTGGCCTCAGGAGCAGCCATGGCCATTCCTCTGATCAGCGGCAAGCTGCCCCGTAGGCCCCAGACAATCGATCGCCACGCCTTCACCCTGGTTGGAGCGCTGGTGCTGGCCTTCTGGCTTCTGCCTGAGGATATTGGCGAGCTGTTGGCGGGAGAGCTGCAGGGCGATATCGAGATGTTCTTCATCTCCGGTATCTGCATGGTGGGAGCCGCTGTGTGGACTGTCATGTACAACGCCGACCTTATGCTGCAGGGCCTCACCATCCTGACTTCCCGGGTGGGGAAGCTGCGCCCTGTGGTGGTTACCGCCGTCGCCTACCCAATGAGCGCCAAGTTCCGAACAGGCCTCACCTTGGCGATGTTCTCCCTGGTTATATTCACCATGGTGGTGATGTCCCTGCTCAACGACTCCTTCGCCAACACCTTCCGAGACACCGAGCGGATAGCTGGCGGTTGGGATATAGAAGGTAGAGTCACCTTTACCAGCCCTATCGATGACATCCGCGCCTCAATCGCCGATAACTCTACTCTGTCCATGGACGATTTCGAGGCCATCGGCGGCTACACCTTCGCTCCCCTTACGGTAAGACAGGTGGGTGCAGAAAGCCAAGTGTGGGAGAGCTATGCCTTGCAGGCATCGGACGACGAGTACCTGGCTGCCAGCGAGTACGGGTTCCTAACTACCATTCCGGAATACAGGGGAGATGAAGAGGCTGTGTGGGAGGCCCTGCGTCAGGACCCCAATCTTGCGGTTATAGACTCCGGGGCTATCGAGCAGGCCAACGAGGACTTTGACAGTGCGGGAAGCTTTACCCTCGACGGAGTATCCATCACCGAAGACCTGGAGGGTCCCATAACCGTGGAGGTGTCGGAACCCCTGACCGGCTGGGAACGGGAGTACACCATCATTGCTATCCTGGACCCGCCCGCAGACCCGGTGGGCATTATTGCATCCAGGGCCGGCATCGATGTGCCCTCGGTGCCGGAGATTCCAATAACCACATACAGGTTCAGGGCGGCCGAGGGTGTGGATGTCCGGGAATTGTCCAAGGGCCTGGAGGTCGCATTCCTGGCCAACGGAATGGAGACAGTCGTGCTGGAGGATCAGATCGCTGACCTGGTCTCCTTCTTCAGGTCCTTTTACAACCTGTTGATCGGCTACATGGGCTTGGGGCTTATCGTGGGCATTGCCGCACTGGGTGTCGTGTCCATGAGGGCGGTGGTGGAGAGACGCCAGCAGATAGGAGTGCTGCGGGCATTGGGTTACCGCCAGCAAATGGTGCAGCTGAGCTTCCTGCTGGAGTCCTCTTTCGTTACCCTGCTGGGCGTCGCCATAGGCGTGACCCTGGGATTCGTCCTCTCCAACAACCTTGTGACCGGGTTCGAGGACCAGCTGGAGGGGATCAGCTTCTCCGTGCCCTGGCTCCAGATAGTGGGGATAATCATTGCAACCTACGTCTTTGCCATGCTGACTACCTACTTCCCCGCCCGCCAAGCATCCCGGGTCACCCCCGCGGACGCCCTACGGTACGAGTAGCGGACCCCATTGGGCAGGGTTGGCGGCAGGGTTGGCGGCCGGGTTGTCCTGCAGGGGATTTCTGCTAAGATGTACGTTAGCTCATTTCTGGGAGGCATGATTTGTCGGCTTATTTCGAAGACAGCGAGATGCAAATCATCAAGGTTCCTCACATGGGCATGCTGGACAACAATGGTTACATCCTCACCTGCCTTCGCACAGGAGAGAAGGTGATCATAGACGCTCCCGACGAATCGGAAAAGCTGGCCGATGAAGCAGGAGACGGCCCCGTCAAGGCAATAATTATCACCCACAGGCACGGAGACCACACCGCAGGCCTTCGTCGCCTCAAGGAGCGCACCGGCGCCCCCGTCGCCGCCCAACCCCATCATACTCCCGCCCTTCCCATGCCCCCCGACATCCTCCTCCAAGACGGCGACACCATGGCAGTGGGAGACCTCAGCCTGCTTGCGTTGCACACGCCCGGCCATACCCCAGGCGCTTTGTGCCTGGTCATCGGGCAGCACGTCTTCTCCGGGGACACCCTCTTCAAGGGAGGCCCTGGACGCACTGGCTCCCCTGATAATTTCAGGCAAGTGAAGGCCAGCATAGAAGAAAAGCTCCTTCCCTTGGAGGATGCTACTTCCGTCCTCACCGGACACGGCCCGGACACCATGATAGGCGATGCCCGCCGGGAGATCGCCGTCTTCAACACCAAGAGCCATCCCGACGACTTGTGTGGTGATGTGGAGTGGCTCAAGAGCTAGCGGTGGCCCGTCGTCAGCCCATTGCCGGGACGGTCATCCAGTCCTTGAGTGGAACGCCAAAATCTCAGCGACTCATGCCAGGGAGATGATATGTACCAGAGGACTGTTCTTGATAATGGGCTGCCCGTTCTAACCTCAACGATGCCCAACATCCACTCGGTTTCCATGGCCCTGTTTGTGGGCGCCGGCTCCCGCTACGAGACTGACGACATGGCTGGCGCTTCCCACTTCCTGGAGCACCTGCTGTTCAAGGGTACCAAGGGCTGGCCCACAGCCCGGGAGGTGAGCGAGGCCATAGAGGGCGTCGGCGGGATTATGAACGCCAGCACAGACCGGGAGATGACCATCTACTGGTGCAAGGTTGCCAAGCCCCATTTCCGCACAGCGTTGGCTGTGCTTGCCGATATGCTGGTGCATCCAATCATAGACCCCGAGGAGCTGGAGAAGGAGCGGGAGGTCATCCTGGAGGAGCTCCGGATGACCAACGACTACCCCTCCAACCGGGTCGGCCTGCTGATAGACGAGACCCTCTGGCCCGCTCAGCCCATGGGTCGCGATGTGGGAGGCAGCCAGGAGTCGGTCAAGGCCATCACCCGGGACCATGTCATGGAGTACATGGGCAGCCAGTACACGCCCAGGAACGTGGTGGCCGCCGTGGCAGGGGATGTGTCCCACGAAGAGGTGGTGGACCTCCTGGCCGACCTGCTCAAGGACTGGAAGGATGCGGAACCCATCCCCTGGTTCCCCGTAGAAGACCATAACGGCTCTGCCCCCGTCCGGGTAGAGCAGCGCAACACCGACCAAGCCCACCTGTGTTTGGCCCTGCCAGGGCTGCACCAGGACCATCCCGACCGGTACGCCATGACATTGATGAACGTGATGCTGGGCGAAGGCATGAGCAGCCGCCTGTTTCTGGAGCTCCGGGAGAAGCAGAGCCTGGCCTACGATGTGCACAGCTCCATCAGCTTCTACCGGGACTGCGGTTCCATGAGCATCTACTGCGGCGTGGAGCCTAAGAAGAGCCACGGCGCAGTATCCGCCATCCTGGAGCAGCTCAAGGGCCTCCAGGGCAACATTCCCCAGAGTGAGCTGGACAAGTCCAGGGAGTTGTCCAAGGGCCGGATGATGCTGCGCATGGAGGACAGTCGAAGCGTGGCCATGTGGCTGGGCGCCCAGGAGAAGCTGGCGGGCAGGGTGCACACGGTGGATGAAGTCGTCGCCCTGATGGATGAGGTGACGACGGAAGATGTGGAGCGGGTGGCCGCCGATCTGGTGCGAGACGAGAACCTGAAGCTGGCGGTGGTCGGTCCCCACCGCAGCGACCGTCCCTTCCAGAAGCTCCTGAAGCTGTAACCTTTCCGATCAGAATCTCCTTGACACTCGACTCCTTGCCCTAGTTTATTAGGTGCATGTCCGATAACCCCGGTATGTTTTGCCCAAACGACCCCTCTGGGGGGAGACCATAGAACAATCTCGTCGTTCCTGCTTTCGCAGGAACCTGCCTTGCCCAGATCAGGGCAGCGTGGCGCGTAGACTCCCGCTTACGCGGGAGTGACGAGGGTGAGGACCGGGAGTCGGGGAGGATATGCAAGAGTCAGCAAATGGCACCTTACCCGCAACCCTGCACGGCCTCCCCATGACCGGGCGGGACGCATTCCTGGCCTCTCTGAAGGCCCGCGGAAAGGCAGGATACAAGCGGTACGTAGGCTCCCCCCTGAGGTATGCGGGGGGTAAGAGCCTGGCCGTGGGCTACATCGCCCAGCGGATTCCTCAAGACATCGACCGGATCGTGTCGCCCTTCATCGGCGGCGGGTCCGTCGAGATCGCCTGCGCAAATGAGCTGGGGCTGGACGTTGTTGCCTACGACCTATTCGATATCCTGTGCACCTATTGGCAGGTCCAGCTCTCGGACCCCGAAGCCCTTACAGTTGGCCTGAGCCGATGGGGACCCACCCAGGAGACCTACCGGGAGGTCAAGGAGCGACTGCGGGCCCACTGGAAGGGTGAGGTAGCCTTGGATGACCCCGTTGAGTTGGCCGCCCACTACTGGTTCAATCACAACCTCTCCTACGGGCCAGGGTTCCTGGGGTGGATGAGTCGCATCTACAAAGACCCGGTCCGCTATGAGAGGCTGCTCGGTCGCGTGGAGTCCTTCAACTGCCCTAATCTGGAAGTGCATGAAGGCTCGTTCGAAGGAACCATCCCGCAACACTACGGCGATTTCCTGTACTGCGACCCCCCGTACTATCTAGAAGGCGATAGCCGGATGTTTCGAGGAATCTACCCCCAGCGCAACTTCCCCGTGCATCACAACCGGTTCGATCACACTGCGCTTCGAGAGCTCTTGGGACAACACCGCGGCGGGTTCATCCTCTCCTACAACGACTGCTCAGCCATTCGGGATATGTATGCGGACTACTCCATCGTCGAGGTCGGCTGGCAGTACCCCCTGGGCCAGGGGGAGACCCGCATCGGCAAGAACCGGATAGAGAACGGGGTGAACCACAACATCAAGGACTCCCACGAGATCCTGATCAT
>JAGWBF010000090.1 GCA_021296025.1 Dehalococcoidia bacterium
ATGCGTCGGCCCATTAGAATTAAATGGTCCTGATGCAACCCATCATTACATTTTCTTTGGGAGCATCATTTTCAATGAACGTCATCTCAGATCTGGGAGCAACACCGTGAGCTATGAAACCATCCTGGTGTCCAAAGAGCGGGGAGTGGCCATCCTTACCCTGAACCGCCCTGAAGTACTCAACGCACTCAGCTTTCAGCTGGTCTCCGAAGTGGACGATGCCATCACCGACGCCGAGCAGGATGAGGACGTCGGCGCCATCGTGCTGACAGGGTCCGGAGATAGAGCATTCTCCGCTGGTGGAGATATCCACGAACAGAGGCGGGATGCTGTGGAGCTCACCCCAGATGAGGATGAGAGACGCAAGACCATCAGGGCCGGATACAGCTGGCATCTTGCCAACTGTGCCAAGCCCACCATCGGGGCAATGAACGGCCTGGCCTATGGGGGCGGATGTGTGGTCGCCACATCCATGGACATCAGGGTTGGCTGCGAGCGTACCAAGTTCCGCTTCCTGGCCGCAGCCTACGGACGCCTGAACTGCACCTGGACCCTCCCCATGCAGGTGGGCTGGCCCATCGCCAAGGAGCTGCTGTTCACGGGGCGGGTGGTGGAGGCAGAGGAATCCTACCGCATTGGGCTGCTGAACCATCTGGTGCCCGCCGATAAGGTGCTGGAGAAAGCCACGGAGATTGCGGTTACCATTGCCGAGAACCGGGCCGAGTCGGTGCAGGGCGCCAAACACCTACTGACCACGAACATTGGCTCTACTTGGGAAGATATGTGGAGAAACGAACGGGACCTCCTCTCCACCAAGGTCAAGGAGCTGGGCGTGGAGCAGGCCTTCAAGGACTTCCTCGCCCGCAAGGGCCGCTAGCCGCCCCCGCCCTCTGCCCATCTGCCGATACGCCCTTTGACAGGCTCAAGACGTGCTCTTGAACCGCACGGGCGGGCCGACACATCGTTGGGTGTGACGAAGGGCCGCCCCGTCATTGCGGCCTTCGCCGCAATCCAGGGAAGTCAGGCCGGAAACAAGTTCCCACAGTAATGCGTGATGCTCCCTGCCCCGTTGTTAAACTATTGTTAAACAATTGCCCCGGATTCTGCGTTAGCATGTGAGACGTTGACATGGTAACCTGACCTTGGAGAAAGCCTTTATGATCCAGGTACCCCGCACATCCGTAGGGACGGGGAAATCTCCAGATATGGCAACTACCCGGACGGAAGCACCGGCTATGCGAGCAAACATCAGGATATCGGTCGGTGAAGACCTTCCCTCCCAGGGCGACCCTTTGCGGGCCCCCGGAGGTCTTTCCAAGCTGCAGACTATCGGGCTGAGCGTCAGGTACGGGAATGTGGTTGCCCTGCGGGATATCAGCATGGATATCCCGGCCAACCGGGTCACCGCCATAATCGGCCCTTC
Organism: Dehalococcoidia bacterium; assembly: GCA_021296025.1. Classification (GTDB taxonomy): domain Bacteria; phylum Chloroflexota; class Dehalococcoidia; order Lucifugimonadales; family JAGWBF01; genus JAGWBF01. Next base: position 1,424 of record JAGWBF010000090.1, read on the forward strand.
GGGCTGCGGCAAATCGACCCTTCTCAGATGCTTCAACCGGATGAACGACCTGGTGCCCGATGCCTCCGTGGAGGGTAAGCTTCTATTTAATGGCCAGAACCTATACGCCCCCGGCGTGGACTCCACAGAGATCAGGTTCCGCATCGGGATGGTGTTCCAGAGGCCCAACCCTTTCCCCAAGTCTGTGTATGACAACGTTGCCTTCGGGCTGCGGATCAACGGCTTCAAGGGCAACATGGATGATATGGTGCAGCACGCCTTGGAGCAGGCGGCTCTGTGGGATGAGGTAAAGGACCGCCTCAAGAAGGGCGGCCTGACCCTGTCCGGCGGTCAGCAGCAGAGGTTGTGCATTGCCAGGGCCTTGGCTGTAGAGCCCGAGGTCATCCTCATGGACGAACCCTGTTCTGCTCTGGACCCCATCGCAACTCTGGCCATCGAAGACCTGATCCGCTCTCTAGCGGGCACCTACACCATCATCATCGTCACCCACAACATGCAGCAGGCCGCCCGGGTCTCCGACGAGACGGCCTTCCTGACCGCAGGACCCGACCAGGGGGGCTACCTGGTGGAGCACAGCAACACCCGCCAGATATTCACTAATCCCCAGGACGAACGCACGGAAGCATACATAACAGGTCGTTTCGGATGAAACGCATCTATCCTGAAGTCCCGGCCGCCAGCCGGTCTGGGTCGGGGAGGTAAACGTGCGAGTCAGATCCGGGTTGGACCGACAGCTCCAGATGCTCGAGGACGAGGTCCTGATGATGGGGGGGATGGTAGAAAAGTCCGTCGCCCGGGCGGTTGACGCCCTTTCCCGTAGGGACCTGGAGGAGTCGGAGCAGGTTGTTAAGGAAGATGACCTTATCGACCGGAAGCGCTTTGACATCGAAGAGCGGTGCATTGACCTCATCGCCACCCAGCAGCCCATGGCGACGGACTTGCGGATCCTCATAGCCATGCTCCACATCACCGTTGAGCTCGAGCGCATGGGGGACTACGCCGAGGGAATCGCCCGCATCAGCCTCCTGATGGGACAGGAAGCTACCCTGAAGCCCCTCATAGACATCCCCCGGATGGCTGAGAAGGCCCAGGGGATGCTGCACAAGGCCCTGGATGCAATGGTGAACAGGGATACCGTCTCGGCCCAGCAGGTGTGTTCCGAAGATGATGATGTGGATGCCCTGTACGATCAGATATACAGGGAGCTTCTCCTGTTCATGATCGAGGACCCCAAGACCATACGCCGTGCCACCTATCTTCTGTGGGTATCCCACGACCTGGAGCGCATTGCGGACCGGGCCACCAACATCGCCGAGCGGGTGATGTACCTGGTGACCGGGAAGATGGAAGAAAGCGGCGCTTCCAAGTACTAGCCCTCCTAGGGCCGTGGGGCTGCCTCCGAAGCTAAGCGGAGACTACATGCCTTCCCTGACGTCGAAGCGTCCCACCGAGGTGGAGCCTCCCTTGTAGAACAGGTGCAGGAAGTTGCGTCTGTGGGCCCAGGCGTGGGCCCTCTTCAAGGCCGGGTTGGGAATGGGGCCGGACTTTCTGGTGATTCGAATGGTCTCGTAGCCCGGCCCTGCTGCGCAGTTGGCTTCCAGCAGATAGACCACCTCGCAGCCTTCCGATTCCAGCAACATTTTCAGGGGTTCATAGCCGTCCATCTTGCGGCTTGGGGGGCGGTTTATGTAGAACTCGGTGCTGCCGATGAGGTCGTCGAAATGGTCGTCGGCCACACCCTCGCCCCTGCCACCGCCCTGTCGCATCTGCCGGCGGGTGTACCCTTGGTCGCGGACGTTGAAATCGGATACCACTATCAGCCCCCGCTCTACGGTGTGAGAAAGGTTGGCTTCAGCTTCCAACCTGCATCTAGGATAGCATAAGCGTCAGGGACACTCCTATAGGTGGCGAGGGAGGGTTCCTGATTACGGCTGACATAACCCACTCCCACACCCACAAAGCCCATCTTTCGGCCATCTCGGATTGTGGTACCATAGCCCATAAAGGAGGGGCAAAAGGATAGGTGTCCCAGAGCAAAGGAGGCAGGGTAGCTTGCGCATGGCCTTCTAGTGTGATACCCTAGCTGAGCACTAGGCCACGAGTGCAAAGAGAGTACCATACAGCTCCGAGAGCACCATAATGGAGCGTAATAGAGGCCCTGGCTGATTATAGCCAGGGCCTCTTTCGTTCTCCAGGTCGGCAAGGGAGCATGAGGGTTAGTACCCTGCTGTCATGGTTATTTGATGAACCCCATTCGGTTGTGGACCTCTGTATCGATTTTCTGTGTCGTGCCAGTTTGCGAATCGAAAACCGTTGCCACCTCAATGCTAACAATATACCGAGCTCGATAGTTCACAATTGGGTTCATGAACGCCGCATAGCGGCTGTCGTGATTAAGGGAGGCTTTTATCACATATCCAAGATCGGTTGCAAGTGTGGCCAGTTCTCTGCGTATGGCTTGCTTTCATCTATTAGATACTTGTGTTCCCTGGATTGCCCATCGGTGGTCGATACCACCACTTTGAGATGTCCCATCTCTACCCTCCCGTTAAAGAGCGCACCGCAAAAGATATGATGCGCTTCAACATCTACCCATGCAGGATTACGGCCAACATCACTCTCTCCTTGTATCTGACCTCGCCTGACTGGTATAAAGTCGCCGCCTGCGCTACTATGCCCAGGCGGCGGTAAGGTTCACCGTTTACGTCGTGAGGGCCAGGGGTGCTTCCCTAGGCCCGCATCCGAGCCTACTTCTTTGCAGGCTTTGATGTGTTGGGAGTCGACCGGTAGTGCTCTTTTACCTTAGTTCCATCCCGGTCGTGCTCCGGCACATGGACCTTCTTCTTGCCCTGATCTGTCTTGGCCATCTTCCCCACCTCCCTTCATCGCAGTTGCCTCAATAGCATCACAATTGCTGCCTTAGCTCAACCTAATCTTCTGCCCAGCATGGTATCGCCGTACCACCTCAACGGCGGTATCGTCTCAGCGCTCGCTGGATGGTGAGCAAATCTAAGTTAACGGTATGGCTATCGCCTTGGTGCTGCTAACGCCTAGGTGCTATACATACACCGCTCCGTCAAGAGCCTTTGCCCGTGTTCGGGTGGGATATAGGTATGGCAACATGCCCTCCTGTAGATACACGGGGAAGGCTGGCTTTTGACGGAGCGATGCCATACCTAACTACAGGAGGGCTTCTCTGTGGAGAGATTGGGGTGGGTAGGTGCGTTAATAGTTGCCGTGGCCCTCGTTGTAGCTGCATCCGTGTTGTGGCTACAAACACGAGACGATCTAGAAGATTCCAGGGAACTGCTGGCCGCAAGCCGTGCGGAGGTTGAGCGCCTTAGCGCAGACCTAGCCGGCGAGCGCACCCGTAGTTTCGAACTGGCTAACGAGCTAACGGCGTCACAACTAAGCCTCCAGGATGCCAACAGCTATTTGGCTATCCTCGGGGATGACTTGGCTACCGCTCAAACAAACATACACGCCGCCCAGGGCCGTCTCGTAGAGGCCGACAACCGCATAGATGCGTTGGTGGCATCCCGGGATGCGCTTGAGCAGCTTCTTTCTGGTACCCAGGATGAGCTTTATACTCTTGCGTCCAAGCATCAGGTATTGGAGCAGTCCGTAGGCAATCTGGAGCAGGTCAAGGAACAGATAGGCTCGCTGGATTCCACGATTACATCTCGAAACACAACTATCGGGGAGCTGGACTCACAGATCGTAGAATTGCGGGACGAGATAGAAGCGTTGAAAGTGGCTAGGGAGCCTTGGATGTTGGAGACAAGGACATCCGGGCTGATGTGCACAGGGTCTATGGAGCCGGCCCTTACCTGCCTAGACGAAGTGACATGGCTTATGAATTCGTATCCCGAGGATATTGCCGAAGGGGTGATCATAAGCTTCGACATAGGCGCCTGTAGGGATGAGAGTAAATGGATAGCGCATCGAGTAGAAAAAGTTAAGGTTGAGGACGGCATCTACTACTACTGGCCCAAAGGGGATAACAACAGCCAAGCAGATGGTTGCTGGGTGCCGTTTAGCCATGTGAATGGATATGCGATCAATGTGCGGCGCAATGCTCACCCAGAGAATGCCGAGCTACGAAACATGGTAGTTGAGGCCCAAGCCGATATGGATCGTGCTATGGCCATACACAATGCAACGAAAAGTAGGTATTGCCGGGCGGCACCAACCAGTGGCACGAGTGTTGGGGCTGAACATGATGGGAAGCCCTGCTATTTCACCAGCCAGGAATGGGATGAGCTGGATCATCTTTATCAAGTGGTGTATTTGGGCGCCTACCGCTACTGGGAGTGCACGTTGGATTCTGCTCGCAATGCGACGCACTCCCCGGATGGACGTGCGCCTATTTATCAAACGTGCTCACACCCCGGCCCTATGAGCTAGGGTAGGCGCTGTGGAGTGCGTTAACGTGATGGGGTGCAGGCCAGCTAATACGAGCAAGCAGAGAGGAGTTTTCGATGCCTATAGACGATACGCCGACGATTGATGAGTTAGCGCAGGAAGTGGCTGACCTACGAGCCGATTTGGAATTCATGGCCGGGGTATGCAGCACATACGACGCAGTTTTTGGGGTGCTCATCAAGCTCCTCAACGCTCATGCGGCGGTGCAGAACCCTAAGATATCCTTTGAGGGTGTGACCACGGCTTACGATCTCGCTCTCCGTAGGGAAGGTGCGGTCAAGGTCCATAAGTCCATTATCCGACATGCTAATAACTGAGGTTCGCTCCATGAAACCCTCCGT
>JAGWBF010000008.1 GCA_021296025.1 Dehalococcoidia bacterium
ACGGAGGCCTACCCTACATCGTTGTACTTGCCATCAAGGTTGGCTTGGCAATCTACATGTTCTATCTTGCCAGGTTCCACTTAAGACCGGGTAGAATTGATGAGGCTGACGAGGGGGCAGGATGGTTCCGGAATGCGTACCGGATGGCCACTGGGGCCACGACCGTGCTGGTGTTGGGGGTGATCGTGTTCCTCCTGGCAGATATCCTGGCCGGCTTGGTAGAACAGAGTCTGAAGTCGTAGCCATGGGAGAATCCAAGGATGGGGCTCAGGCTTCACGCCGTCACCGGAAGAATACATGCGCAAAGAGTTGATGGATATACTGGCGTGCCCCCTCTGTAAGGAGGCCCTGGAGCTTCAGGTGGACGAAGAGGAAGGGGAAGAGGTCATCAGGGGCCTCCTGCACTGCAGCAGCTGTTCCGAGGACTATCCAATAGAGGGCTCAGTTCCCAACCTACTGCCACCGGGAATGTGGTTGGGGAAAGCTGAATGAATCTCACCAGAAATCTGTGTGGAGAGCTACATTTCAGACCTTGACATAGGCAAAAGGTTCCCACTATGATTGTCGTTGACCTTGCACCTAGCGGAGCTATGTGGCAAGCTTCATAAACAGAATTCAGTGCTGTTGGCACCAGTGTGACGATGTGGACTAAGGAGGTCTGATGAAACTTCTACTCCGGAGCAAGCTTGCGGCGTTAGTACTTGTAGTTTGTCTAGTTTCAGTCATTACAGGCGTCGCGCTGGCGTCAAGCAGCTCTTCTCCCCAGAACCAAGTGCTTACGAGTTCGGTGATTTCGATCACCCCCTTGCCCCTAGAGGTGCCTGAGGGTGGCAGGCTCGACGTACTTGGAGCAGGCTTTACTCCCCTGGAACTCGTCCTGATAGAAATCTTCACGGGCGAAGGTGAGACGGTTGTAATTGACGGCGGCAGGGCCAACCAGGCAGGCGCCTTCCGTGCCAGCATAGCGGAGCTCCCCTCCAGCGTTGGAGCAGGACTTTACACCATCAATGCCAGGACGGTGGGTTCGACCCATGTGGCGAGCGCACCGCTGGAGGTGTGTGTGGGTTCCCAAGGTAAGTGCTAGCTGCCTTGAGAGCTCCGAGCCGGGCAAGCTCCTGAACCTTTAAGAGCCCGACAAATAAAGAGCTAGGCTGCCAATGCAAGCCTAGCTCTTTTGTGCCTCTCGTGTCCCGTTAGTTTCTGGCCGAGAGACTGCGCGTCAGCTTGAGCTTGTTGATCCTTCTGCCAAAGAGGGAGATGACCTCGATGGTCAGCCCGTCCAGCATTACCTGGTCTCCCACCTCCGGCATCTTGCCAAGGGAGCTGTAAACCAGGCCCCCCACGGTATCCACATCGTCATGGTTGATTGTTGTGGCCATCAGGTCCGAGATGTAGTTGATGGTCACCCTGGCATCGACGACGATCTCACCGTTGGGCAGGGGCACCACTCGGGGCTCCATACTTCGTGAGAACTCATCCTCGATCTCTCCCACTATCTCCTCGATCAGGTCCTCCAGCGTCAGCAGTCCCTCCACTCCTCCATATTCGTCAACGACTATTGCCATCTGGAGGTGCTTATCCTGAAGCTCTCTCAGCAGGTCGTCCAGGAGCTTCGATTCGGGGATGAAGTAGGCGGGCTTAATTATGGATAGGAGGGATGGGCTCTCCTCGGGGGCGACCAGGTACCGAAGCAGGTCCCGGGAATAGACCACACCAAGGACCTGGTCGATGGTCTCTTCATACACAGGCAGACGGCTATGGCCATGCTCCAGCATCTTGGCTGCGACGTCAGACAAGGGCGACTCCACCTCCACCGCGATGATGTCGATCCTGGGCACCATCACGCTCTTCACGGAAGCCTCGTCCATCTTCAAGATGGACCGGATCATCGAACGCTCCCTCAGGTCCAGCTTGGCCTGGGCCTCCTCTGTGATAACCACTGGCGGAGGGATGAGCGCCTCGGACCCGTTGGAGTCGTTCAGTGCGCTGGGTGTATCGATGGGTTCGGGGATTCTCTGGAGACGCCCCCTGCCGGGTAGCATCTTGAGCATGAGCCTTTGAACGGGAATCTGCAGGAGGTAAGCTGCCCTGGGAAACCGATTTGACAGCGCACGGACGCCCCATCCGGCAATGATGACAAAAACGAGAAGGCCCAGTGTGGATGGGGCCTGTACCGCCAGGGCTGTGGCATCCAGGTTTACAAGGATGACCTGGAGAGAAGCAACCATGGTTATCAGGCCAGCATAGCCTATTATCTGGTGGATGGACCGGAGATAGGAAAGCTGGGCCAAAGCGGGATAGGGGGGTTCGTCCAGCCGACGATATACACAGGAGGCTGCGCTCGCGTACAAGAAGACCAGCAGACCAGCTGCCAGTGATAAGCTCGGTTCTAAGGTGCTGCTATCCAATCCTTACGACTTGCTGCCCTGGTGTCCCGCTGTGGGCAGGGAATTCCCGCCGGGTTACCTAAGGACCGGCGGGCTTCTTCCTCGTCCCCACGATTCTAGCAGGTACACCCACAGCTAGTCCAGACGGGGGCACATCGTGGGTGACCACTGCTCCAGCCCCGGTAGCTGCGCCGGGGCCGACCTCTACCGGGGCCACCAACATGGTATCGGATCCGATGAAGGCTTCATCCCCTATCGTAGTACGGTGCTTGGACTCGCCATCGTAGTTACAGGTGACCGTTCCGGCGCCAAGATTCACGCCCTCTCCCACTGTTGCATCGCCGATATAGCCGAAATGGCCCATCGCCGTCCCCTGCCCCAGTCGGCTGTTCTTGATCTCGGCAAAGGTGCCCACATGTACACCCTCTTCCAGGTAGGTGCCGGGTCGCAGGTGGCAGTAAGGGCCGACCGACACACCGGACTCTAGAGTAGCTTCGGTTAGAAAGGACGCTACTACCCGGCACCGGTCTCCGACCTGGGAGTCCCTGATGGTGCTCCCAGGTCCGAGGGTGCAGTCCTCCCCCACGTTGGACTTCCCCAGGACCATGGTGTTGGGGTAAATGACCGTGTCTTGTCCCAGCCGGACATCGGCGTCCAGGAAGGTGGTCCTGGGGTCGATCATGGTCACGCCCTCATCCATCCAGTGGAGGCGTATCCGCTCCCGCATCACCTCTTCGGCCAGGGCAAGCTGGTACCGGGTGTTGATGCCTAGGAGCTCGGTGGGTTCGTCCAGCAGCAGGCTTCCAACCCCCGCGCCCTGCCCATAGGCAGATGATATAAGGGAAGTGAGGTATATCTCCCCCGACGCCGATGGCTGCACCTTGGGCAGGTTCTCCCAGAGCCACGATGCTTCGAAGCAGTAGGCCCCGCCGTTGCATTCCCAATTCCCTGGATCGGCCTCACTCGAATCCCGAGTTTCCACGATATCGCAGATGTTTCCCTCAGCATCTCGCAGGACCCTTCCCATCCCGGCGGCCGGGCTAGGGGCAGCCGTCAGCAGGGTTACGGAAGCCTTCTGGGCGATGTGCTGGGAGAGCATCCTGTCCAGCGTGCTTGTACGGACCAGGGGGAGGTCCCCGTTCAGCACCAGGATATGGTCGGCCTGTCCGTGGAGTACCCGAGATGCGCAGTCCAAGGCGTGACCCGTGCCCAGGGGCTGCTCTTGAATGACGCTCTGGATGGTCATGTCTGTCGAGTGGTCCAGCCCGGACCCATCCCTGGACACCACCAGGACTATCTGATCGACTCCAGCTTCTGCGAGTGCTTCCAGCGGGAAGCTCAGGAGTTCTCGCCCACACATGGGGAGCATTAGTTTGGGCACCTTGGACTTCATTCGTGTGCCCTTGCCCGCAGCCAACACCACGCCGGCGCAATTAGTCATGTTGACACCTGCTTCAGGTACCCGGGAAGGTGGATGGGTCTCACCGTATAACGATCAGAATAACGAGCCAATGGTAATTGAGGCGGAAGTTACCGGTCAAGGAAGGCTCCTCTCGTAGATTGCCCTTGTTGTGGCATGGGGCTGGTGATATGCTTTTTAGGCACAAGCCCCCGTAGCTCAGCGGATAGAGCGCTGGCCTCCGGAGCCAGGCGCGGGAGTTCGAGTCTCCCCGGGGGTACCACCCCACTCTCGAGTCTGAGGGTTTCCGACCCTTTCCCCTGCGAATTCCTTGAGCCTGCTCTGCTTCGGTCGTGACCTCGGAGCAAGGGGACAAGGAACAACAATGACGGAGCAAGCGCCATGAGCATCGAACAGATGAACTTCTACCAGAGGAAGCTCGACTATGAGATTGACTCGGCAGACCTTCACGAGGCCCTAGACAGGCGCGAACATATCGTCGTAGTCGATGGCCGTTCTTCCGGCGCCTATGCCAGGGAACATATCCCGGGGGCCGTCAGTCTTCCCCACAGGGACATCAGTTTCAATAACACCGAATCGCTTCACAAGTCAAAGCTGTATGTCTGTTACTGCGACGGCATTGGGTGCAACGCCTCGACCAAGACAGCCCTGAAACTCCTCACCCTTGGCTTCCGTGTGCGCGAGCTGATAGGCGGCCTAGATTGGTGGAAGCGGGATGGCTACCCCACCCATGGTGAGGATGCGCCCCCGGCATCTAACATTAAGTGCGGGTGCTGACGGATTTTCCCAGCCCATCTAGCCTTTCTACAGCAAATTACGAGTTGGAGACAAATAGGTTTGGGATAAGGTCAGCATTCCCCGTCTTCATTGAGACGCCTCTACTGTCGCCGAGGGGAGGGCCGCGGCGGGTCGCACCATGAGCAGTAGCGGACCTCCAGGTTTGTGCTTTGGGCCTTGCTCGCCGCACCCGAGACCGTGGGTATGTATTCGAAGTACTCACAGCTGGGCGGGTCGGTCCGGCTGATTCCTCCGTGTACTTTCAGCCGGCTGCAGGTTGATCGGTGAACTGCAGCATATCTGCCTCTGCGATTGACAAAGATCGTAAACATCTTCCCCCTGCACAATTATGGGGGGAGAGGCATGACCCCGCAATTCCCCTGCCCCTTTCGGACCGCCTACACAGTGCCCTTCGGCAAGACATCCCGCGGACTACCCTGCCTCATTGACGGATAGGTGCTCGGCGTTTAACCTAGCCCCAAGCAGACCTATCGACTACCAGGTAAAGGAGAGCCGCATGACGATCAGTGAGCGGAAAACCTACGAAGTTGAAATTTCGGATGTGGAATACATCCGGCATGGGGACAGGTCACTGGAGGCGACCCTGTTTAAGCCCGTTGGCGCCGGACCCTTCCCGATAATGGTCGAGGTTCACGGCGGGGCTTGGGTACGGGGGAACCGGACGAACGGCAATGCGCCCAACGAGGCTCTGGCCAGGAAAGGGGTCATCGTGGTGGCTCTGGACTTTACGGTGCCGCCCGATGGACCCTACCCGGCTTCCTTCGCCGATGTAAACTACGGCATCCGATGGTGCAAGACCCAGGCTGCATCCTGGAACGGCCGCGGGGACAGCATCGGGGCTATGGGCACCTCCAGCGGCGCTCATCATGCCATGCTGCTGGGCATGCGCCCCAACGATCCCCGCTATTCAGCCCTGCCGGGCCCAGCAGGCGTGGACGGCACCTTGGGTTGCGTGATCATGGTCTCTCCGGTGATAGACCCCCTGGGACGCTATCACTACGTTAAGGGTCTTCGACAGGACTGCACCCCGCCTCCGGGGATGGTGGACCGCATCGCGCCCGCCCACGACGATTATTTCCAGACGGAGGAGACCATGGCGGAAGCCGCCCCCGCGAAGGCCTTGGCCGGTGGGGAGAAGATGGAGCTCCCGCCCACTCTGTGCGTGGCCCGCACCTACGAGGCGTCCCATCCGCGCCCGGACCTGGAAGAGTTCATCGCCCAGTACCGGAAGGCTGGCGGAGATATCGACTTCACCGTCTACGAAGGGGAGGGCGAAGGCCTGCTGAGCGACCCCACTGCCCCGACGGCAGCGCAGGCGCTTGAGAAGATGAGGGCCTTTATCGAAGAACACCTGGGATAAGCCGGGCTGACCGGCCCATCCCCGTAACCGGCTCCCAGCACATGTCTCGCTAATGAGCATGGGCTGGGAGCTAGTACTGTCTCACAGGTTCGGCACGATCTGGTCGCACAGCAGGGACACAGCCTCATCCACGTCGGGGCCCAGCTCGGAGAACATCAGCTGCCTGAAGCCCTGCTGATGTGCCGTATCCCGAACCTCCAGCATTCTCTCCAGGCACTCCCCCGGGGTGCCCGCGATGAACATGGCGTCCACCATGGAGTCCGTAACCATCGCCCGGAACTCGTGGGGACCGGCCCTCTTCTTCTCGACCTCGTCCAGGCGCTCGACGTCGGGAATGGCCACTCCCAGGCTCTCTATATCCTCGTGGGTGAAGCCCTGGCGGTACATGGCCAGGATTCGGTTCCCGGTGTTCTCTTTGACGAAGTCCCGTGCCCGGTCCCTGTCGTGGGACAGGGATATCTTGATTTCGGCCACCTTGGGGACCGAGGCCGGGTCCTTTCCCGCTGGAACCGAACGGTCGAACATCTCGAGGATCTCAGGCACCCTTCCTGTGCGCAGGGCCGCCAGGTAGTGTCCCCCAAAGATCAACCCATCCATGCAGGCGGCGCTGACGGCAAGCCCCTTGGGACCGTTGCTACCGGAGTAGATGCTTATGGGAGTGGCCGCCCTGAAGTTCAGCTCGAAGGTAGCGTCGGGATTGAAGTGGTAGTAGTCCAGGAGGCCGGGATAATCGGCAAAGCAGACCCCCTCGCCGTCCAGGAGCCGTCGCAGGCTCTGGGCGGTTTCCCGCAGGATGCTGACGGGCCGGGGCGTGCGCACCAGCCTTGGAGTACGGGGATTGCCTCTGCCCAGCCCGATGACCAGCTCCCGGCCGTCCATCACCTCGCTCAGAGTGGCGGCCGAGTCTGCCAGGTCAACAGGGTTGCGGAAATACTGGATGTTGACCGCCGTCCCCAGCTTGATGTTCAGGTTGTATGCCATGGCTGTCAGGACCACGAAGGACTGGCGGCTCCGTAAATTGTCCGTAACCCATAGCTGGGAGACCCCCTTGGCCTCTCCCTCTTTGGCCAGTTTGACCAGGTGGGGGAGGGTGACGTGGGCGTAGGTGGGCAAATGGAATTGCATCCCTACTTCCATGTTTGACATAACATATTCCTTTCTCATGGGCTTCAGTTCAAGTAGAGGTGTTCTACACCTATTCTAAGGGTGAAGCCGAATCTGTACAGAGTTCGGCCAGGCTTCTTCGTTGTAGGGAGGGGCGCCGGGTGCCTGTTGTATAATGCCCCAGACGGGCACACTTGCCTGTTACCTCGGGCGGGGCGTGGCGCAGCGGTAGCGCGCCTGGTTTGGGACCAGGAGGTCGGCAGTTCGAACCTGCCCGCCCCGACCATCCGCCAACCCTCGTAACCCCTAAGGCCGGAAGTTCTTCCCTACCAGTCCGGGTCTGTGTCGTCGGGGTTGTTGTTGGTGAGGCGTATCTGGCTGGAGCCGTCGGCATCCATCACGAATATCTCGCCGGTCCCGTACAGGTAGGACACGAAGGCGATACGGTTGCCATCCCGGGACCATGCCGGCTGCGAGTCTTCGGAATCGTTGAAGGTCAGCCTGCGAACGTCCGAGCCGTCGATGTTCATGGTGTATATCTCGCTGTTGCCGTCCCGGTCCGACACGAACACCAGCCTCTTGCCATCGGGAGACCACTGGAACTGCCAGTTGCGCCCGTTGTCCTTGGTGAGAGCCTTCTGGCCGGTACCATCCTCATTCATCAGGTAGATGTCCAGGCCTCCTTCGCGTTCGGACAGAAAGGCGATGAGCTTACCATCGGGAGACCAGTCAGCCTGGTTGTCCGCCGAGTCGGTCAGATTCCTGATGTTGACGCCGTCGGGATTCCTGGTCACTATGCCCCCCTCCTGGACGCCATCTACGCTCTCGTTGAAGGCGAGCCACTCTCCATCAGGAGACCAGCCGGTAAGGAACGGCTGGGTATCATCGGATGTCACCTGCTTAATGTTGGCCCCATCGGCATCGATCATGTATATCTCGTGAGTGCCGCTGCGGTCGGATACGAAGGCTATCCTTTGGCTATCGGGCGACCACAGGTGCTGGGAATCAGTCCCCAAGGAGCTGGTCACGTTTATAATGTCCTCTTGGCTGAGGTCTATCCGGTTGATCTCCGTATTCCCACTCTCGTCGGAGAGAAAGGCGATGTACTTCTTGTCAGGCGACCATTTGGGCTGCCTGTTGGAAGCACCATTGTTGGTCAGCTCCTCTACGTTCTCGCCGTTGGAGTCCATCACCACGATGTCTCTGCCGCCATCGGTGGTGGAAACGAACACTATCTGGTCTGACCCCGAGCCCCCGCACCCCCACACCCCCATGAGGACCAGGGTCAGGGCGCCAATGGTGAAAAATGAGAGCCGCCGGGGACTCCGCCATGAAGGGCGAGCTTGTACTTTGGCCCCCTTGGTGGCTGCGTCGCAAAGAGGTTCTTTTAGACCCGTCATCCATTCCCCCAAGCAGTTCCGGATGCTGGATTTTATCAGACAACATCCGATGACCATCTTCTGGTTGCTGTCCGAGTTACGACAAAAAACGACGGGTCGGTCAGTCGCGCCGGGTGGGGGAGGCGTTCGCCGCATGGGGTACCACGCCCGCAAGCACAGGGCTTACCAAGGTCAAGGCCTTGCTGAGCGGAGGATAGCTGAGGGCCTTTGTGATGGCGCGGCTGTGCCAGTCGAAAGAGGGCATCAGAGAACCGCCAAGATGGGACGACAGGCCGTTGGCGACGACGGCGTTTGCCAGGTAGGAGATCTGGTTATCATCCAGGGATTCGAAGAAACGACGGGCGAGGGAGCCGACCTTAAGCTCTTTGGAAAGAAGGGACTTCCACTTCCTCTCGTAGGTGCTGAGGCTTCCGGTCGAAAAGTCGTTCCGCTTGAAGGCATCTTCCAGGCAGTCTGACGCCGCATCGCTGGACAGGAGGGCGTAGTATATGCCTCCGCCGGTAGTAGGCTTGACCTGCCCAGCCACGTCACCCACGGCCAGGATGCGATGCCCGTAGGTCCTGGATGGAGGCTTGAGGGGAATGCCCCACTTGGAGGGCCCGCGCAGAACATCCGCTATCTTTCCCTCGGATTTTAGCTGGGCAATCAGGCCGTCGAGGTGCTCCATGGCCCGATGGCGGGCCAGGAGGCCCACCAATGCACGGCCGTTGCTGGTGGGGACCAGCCAGGCAAAGAATCCCGGAGCCACCGAACGCCCCACGTAGATGGAAATTCGGTCGATCTCCGGCGCTTCCACCTCGGCCTGGGCCGCCCCTACGTAGTCGTCGGGTCTCCCCAATCCAGCCTTGAAACTCAGCTCGGAGCCAAAGCCGCTGGCGAGCACAACCGCCTTGGCCTCGCCGGTCCACTGACCGGAACCGGTGGTGAACCGTACCTGACACCGGTCTTCCTTAACCGTGACCTCCGTGGCCCGGCTGCCCAGGAGATAAGCGGCCCCGGCATCCTTGGCCTTCTCCGCCATGGATGCCACGTATCCTACCCGGTCGATGATGTGGGCCTGCACCCCACCGACGGAAAGCTCAGAGGTGCGGCCGTCGGGGGTGACCAACCGGGCTGAACGAACGCTCTTGTAGATGAGATCGGGGTGAGGCGGATAGCGGTCTATGCACTCCGTGCCTACTATGCCGGTACATAGCTTGTCGCCGACATTCTGCCTCCAGTCGGCGACAAGGACATCATGTCCTAGTGAAGCCAGCCTGTAGGCGGTGTTGTTACCTGCGGGCCCGGCTCCTATGACGATTACATCGTTCAAGCCAGGGAGGCCTGCCGACCATCTGTTGGGGAAGCGGCGTTGTAGTTGGGTGAATCCATGCTATTGCCTGACTATATCCTGCTGGCTCTACCTTGTCCAATGTGTAATCGCGTGGACGACCCGGCTTTCGGAATATCCAGCCGACCAAGCTGTGCGGTAGCTATAGTTCGAGGGCTATCCTATAATGGATGACATTAGGGAACCCCACTGTTCCATATCCAAATGTGGAAGGAAGGTGAACCAATGGAAAGATTGACCACGGCAGAGGCGGAGACCATTCGAGATGCGGCCAAGGCCAAAATACTGGAAATGGGAGCAAAGATGAGCGTGGCGGTGGTGGATGAGCGGGGAGACCTCATCACCATGGTCAGGGTGGACGGGGCCCCTTGGCGCACCCCCCGGATCTGCCAAGCCAAGGCTGTAGCATCAGCGGCCTTTGGGCGGTCCAGCAAGGACATGCTCGAAATGGCCCAGACTCCGGTTATGCGCGGCCTGATGGCTATGGAGAATGGAAGAATGATCCCGGGTCAGGGAGCGCTTCCGGTGTTCAAGGGCGACGAGCTCGTGGGCGCGGTCGGTGGCAGCGGCGGCACTGCCCAGCAGGATGAGGATGCGGCCAGGGCAGGAATTCAGGCTGTGGCGGGGCTGACGACGGTAGACTAGTTGCCCGCCCAGAAGCGCCCTTAAGCCAAGACGTTGTAGCGGTAGCGGGAGCGCATTAGATCTGCCTCCTCGAAGCGGGAGAACCGCAGAGGCCGGATGTCCACGGCTTTTGCCTTGCCTTCCAGGACCAGCTCGGCCATGGAGATGCCTATCATGGCGGCCAGCTTGAAGCCGTGGCCGCTGAAGCCGACGGCACAATACAGGCCCGAAACCCCATTCACCCGGTCTAGGATGGGATGCCAGTCGGGGGTGATGGTGAAGAGCCCCGACCAGCCGTCCTGAAATCCGCCTTCAGACATGGCGGGCATACGGTGCACCAGCTTGGTTGTGTACTCCTCCACCATATCCAAATCCACGCCCTGGTTGTAGGTGTCCGGGTCCGCCGGGTCTTCCCGCCCCCCGACCAGGGTCAGGTGCGTGGAATCGGGTCTGAAAGAGAACTCCTGAGCGATATCCCCCACCCCTGGGTGCTGCGGTATCCTGCCGGCGGGGCGCCGCATGATCAGCAGCTGGTGACGCACCGTATCCAATGGCAGCTCAATTCCCAGGGGTGACACCAGGCTCCTGGCCCACGGGCCGGCGGCTACGACCACGGTGTCGGTCTCAATTCGCTCCTGGTCGCTGACCACGGCGGTTACTCTGTCGCCGCTGGTCTCGATGCTCCTCACCGGGCTGCTGAGAATGACCTTGGCGCCAAGCTCCCTTGCCATGGCTGCGTAGCCAGATGTCACAGAGTGGGGGTCTGCATAGCCCGACTGGGGTTCGTAAGCCATGCCTCCGGCATCCTGCACGCTGAGCATCGGGGCTATTTCCGCCACATCGCCAGCCGTCACCAACCGGGTGTCTATCCCCAGCTCCTGCTGCATCGCCACGTTCTGCTCGATTGCCTCCCTGTCCTGGGGGCCGACCACTACCAGATACCCCGTGGTCACATAGCCGGCCTCAGCCCCCACAACTTCCGGGAAGCTCCGGTATATCTTCATGCTCTCCCAAGCCATGAGCGTCGTAACTGGATTGGAGTAGTGCATACGGCAGATGGCTTGGGACTTCCCCGTTGAGCCGGACCCCAGCGTATCCCTTTCCAGCAGGACAAGGTTCTTCGCCCCCATGGCGGCCAGGTTGTACAGGATGCTGCATCCCATCACCCCGCCGCCGATGATGACTATGTCGGCTGTTGTTGCCACCATGCTCTCCCGGTGTTTTCGGCTTGCCTGCGCTTACCCGGAGCTACGCCGGCCAACTACAGGATGGGCTACTGGTTTAGTAGCTCATCCCTCTGCTCCCGGTGCTGTCGTGCAAGGTCATCCTCGCCCGTAAGGTCGTATATCTCGGCTAACTGGTTGTGGGCGTCCCTGGCTGCGGGCCCGGCCGGATCTTTTTCAAGGCTGCTATTCAGGGCTTCCAGAGCATCCCCCGTCCGCTCCAACTTGCGAAATGCGATTCCCTGCAACACAAGGGCTATAGCTGCCTCTTCGTCCTCCCCTGAAAGTTCCAGGGAGCTGGTCGCATTCTCCAGGGCAGACCCAAAATCACCCTCTTGGAGCAGCTCCTGAGCTCGGGCGTTATAGGCCCTCAACAAGGTGCTGGTCAGAGCACCTGTTGCCTCTTCGTTACCCTCGAACCGGGCCAGGCTCCCTTCCAGGCTCTCAATTGCCTGCTCATTCAGTTCCAGGTTCAAGTAAGCTGACCCCAGGGCATCATAAATGTTGTAGTGGAGAGGCAGCATGCCGGTCAGCTCCAGATGGTACCTGATCGCCTCATCTGCCTTGCCGGAGTAGCCCAGTCTGGCCAGGGTCATGGCTGAGTTTGCCACCTTCAGCTTGGCTTGGGGAGAGGTGGGGTTCTCCTGGTGGCCTCTGAGGTCGGCGAGATAGGCTTCTTCGGCGCAGCGCCCGTAGGAGACGACTTCGGAAGGGCGACCGTCGAACTGGTCGTCAGGGCCCAAGTCGAACACCTCGGAACAGCTGGGGAAGGGACGAGCTGCGTTCGTGTTGGATGTAGCTAGGTCCCTGTAGGTATCCAACATGCTGGAGGAGAAGTTGCGATAGTTGGGAACGTCCGGGGCCCTGGAGATGGCCTCAGCCATAAGCTGATGTCCCGTGCTGAGCTGCTGCAGGTTAAGGGGGGATGTCGAGACCCCGGACTGGAAATGGTCCCTGCCCAAACTGGCGGAGCGGGCTGCCACCGCATACTCCCAGCTCCGGTCCCATGTCAGCCATGCTATAGACCCAATCAGCACCACGGCGAGGAATGCGCCAAGCATGGAAACCGGTCCCCATTGGGGGCCGGAAGCTCCCCTTCTCCGGGCCTGCCTTCCCCTCCTGCGGTTTCTGACCTCCCTTCCCAACGCCGAGGTGGAAGGGGCCTGCTGGGACCCGACAGCTTCCGCCTGGCGGACTCGCCCGAATGCGTAAGGCAGCACGACAACCAGCGCCAGCAGTACCCAGAAAACCACCAGGTCCGACTCCCTGGCGACTCCGACCATCATTTCGGCTAGGCGACCGATGATCGCTCCCATCAAGGCCACCAGAAGCCACCGGTGGAGACTCGAGTAGCTGTGCCAACCCTGGAAAATCTGACGGAGGCCAACTGCGAGGACGGACACCACAAGGCCAATGGACGCGAATAGTCCCAACCCACCCTGCTCCACCCAATGATGGATGAAGAAATTGTGGGCTTGGCTCAGCAGCCCACCCAAGGGCGCTTCCAGGGGGAAGGTGTATTTGAACATCTCAGGGCCGTAGCCAATGACGGGGCGAATGTAGGACAGGGAGAGGGGCTCGTAACCAAACCATGGACGGAACAGGGACAACCGGGCGGACGCTGACCAGATGTCTCCTCTATAGCTGGTGCCCCGGCTGGGTTGGGCCGGAGACACCTGGGAGGTCTGTGATTCCTCACCGGCCAGGTCGGGGCTGTCCAGCTGGGTCGGCTCCGGCCCCGATGGGGGGTATGCAAGGAACACGAACAGCAGGACAATGACCCCAGTGCCAGCCAGGACTGCCCGCCTGCCCCATGCGGCGACTACGGGGTGGTCCTTCCCAAGAAGGACGCTTAGCACGTAGCAGGCCCCAAGCACCAGGCCGATGGCCAGCAATGCAGCTGCCGTCCCGGGCAGTCCCCCAATGTCTCTGAGATCCAGTCCGGGGCTCTCCATCGGCGATGGTGTAAGGACAAGCACTAAGAGAAGCACCAACAGCGCTAAGGCCAAGAGGACCATCGCCCTCGCGAAGTTCATAGCTCCTGCCGAGAACCTGTGAGGCGACACTAAAACTATTGCCCCGATGAGAGTGGAAAGCCCCAACCAGAAGGCGACCATTCTTGCGGCTACGCCGTCCGATAGTCCGAGGGAATCGACCAGGTCCAGGAACTCCAACTGGGCAATTACCACAAGCCCATCCAGCACGAGCAGCAGCGCGGCAATGCCAAGTAGGTCTCTGGGAAGAGGCAGGCGCTCCTTCCAAGTGGATACCACCTCGTTGATCAGGGGCAGGTGAAGCAAAACCAGCAGGCCGTAGGGAACTCCCAGCAGCCAGGAACCGCGGCTTCCCGTCCAATAGACGGCTAGGAACTGCATGGCGATCAAGGGTACCCATAAGAGTACCCAGAGGAGCGCGTCTTTCTGGGACTTGGCCCAGCTGCTCAAGGTGGCCAGACCTATTCCAAATACAAGGAGAGTGCTGGTGACCAGAAATGCTCCTGTAAAGACAGGGTTGGCCATGGTTGCCGAAACCCTGGCTTGCCCTCCTTCTCCCAGGTCCCAAGGGTCGAAGCCGTAGTGCTGCATAATGCCGAAGAAGGCGACTAGGGTGCTGCTGGCTACCAGCACGATAAGGATGTTCCAAAGCTGCCGGTAACTCTTCAGGTGGGTGGCAACGATGATGAACAGAAAGAAATAGGCGAGGAGGGTGTAGGCGGAGTATCCGAACTGGCCCGAGACCTCACCCCAAAGGCTGCGGTTAAGGTTTACCGAGAGCACGGTGGAAACTATGGCTACGGCAATGTACAGGACAGCTGCGACAACTATCCAACCTCCGGGGGCGGCCCTCACCCAGGAGATCGCATTGCTAGGCAGCCTGCCCACGTGATATTGCCGTTGCAGTCCACCCTTTACCACCCACTCAACGATCCAGAGCATCACCATGAAGGCGACCAAGATCCTGAGGGCCACGGTCTTGGGTATTTCCACGTAGGAATTGACTGCTTCGGATAGAAGGTAGTCCGGGGGCACGAAGATAAGGGGGACGAGGGCTATGGTGGCCAGCCACAGGGCCTCCATGCCGTACTCTACATACTTGGCCAAGGTGAGGGCGGGGTTGGTGTCTGCTCTCAGGGCCTGACTTGCCATTACAGGGCTAGGAGCCCTTCCAGGTTCTTGCCGATGATCAGCTCTTTCTCTTCCAGGTCAAGGCTGGTCATGCCCTGGACCCAGGAGATGGGCCAGTCGATGCCCATGTCAAAGGGCCAATCGGTGCCCAGTACCACATGGTCTGCCCCTACCGAGTCTATCAGGTATCGCAGGGCAGGCTCGCTGTGTGTAAGACAGTCGTAGTAGAAGTGGTCCAGGTATGCGCTTGGTGGGTTGGCCAGGGTT
Source organism: Dehalococcoidia bacterium (assembly GCA_021296025.1). Lineage (GTDB taxonomy): Bacteria > Chloroflexota > Dehalococcoidia > Lucifugimonadales > JAGWBF01 > JAGWBF01. The sequence continues at coordinate 15,039 of JAGWBF010000008.1, forward strand.
GATCGGGCCTCGGAACGCACCTGCCAACCCCGGTCCATTCTGCCGATGCCAAAGCAGGCGTAACCTCCTCCATGGGAGAAGCACACCTTCAGATCGGGGCAGGCATCCATTACTCCCCCAAACACTAGGGATGCGAAGGTCAAGGTGCGGTCGGCCAGGTTTCCCACCGTGTTGGGGAGGTGATACTTGGCGATGCGGGAGTTGACTATGGTATCGCCGCTCTGGTGAAAGAAGATCAGGGCGCCAAGCTGCTCGGCGGCCTTGAAGAAGGGCAGATAGGCCGGGTCATCGAAGGTCTTCCCGTTCACTTTATCGTCGATCATGGCGCCCTTGAGTCCAAGCTGCAACATGCTGCGTTCCAGCTCCTTCACAGCTGACCCCACATCCTGCATGGGTAAGGTTGCCAGCCCGGCGAAGCGTTCAGGCCATCCCTTGACCATCTCGGAGACTTCGTCGTTGGCTTCCTCCGAGGTAGCGACGGTAACGTTCAGGTCGAGGTGGTAGTTGTAAAGGGCGCTGTGGGTGGAAAGCACCTGCACATCCACTCCCAGGGAATCCATGTCGGCGATTCGCATCTCGGGCGAAAAGCGCATCTTCGGATCCACGGCAGCCCGCTGTCCTCCGCAGACCATCATCTCCTGGCCCTTGGCATTACGTTCCAGCTTGATGGAATGCCAGTCGGACCCCGAATCGGTAGCTGTGAACAACCCTTGGGGTGTGGTGTGGGCATGGATGTCGATGCTTCGCATGAACGTCTCCCGCGCTTTGGTAGTCCCTATCCTACAATGAGCCTTCGGCGTAAGGAAAGCGACCCCCTGAATTCACGTTATGGATGTTGCTGGTCTTGTTGGCGGTTGATTAAGAAGGGATTGGATGTTAGGATAGCTTCGTCGTCATGGACCTTAGTGACTTATGGAAGCCTGCACTAATAGTGCTTTTCTTGGTGTTCTCCGCCTTCTTCTCTGCATCTGAGACTGCCTTCATCTCCCTTTCCCAGGTCCGTCTTGCCCACATGGTGAACATCGGCAGGCCCGGCGCTGCGAGAGTGGCCCGAATGCTCCAGCGCCCCGAGAAACTGCTGGCCACAGTTCTGCTCAGCAACAACCTGGTAAACACAGCTCTGGCCTCCGTTGCCACAGCCCTGGCCATCAGCGTCATTGACAACGCAGACGTTGCTGTCCTCTTGGCCACGGTCGGAGCCACCCTCCTCCTTCTTGTGTTCGGGGAGACCCTCCCCAAGAACCTGGCTTGGAACCGGCCCGAGTCCGTGGCTTTCAGGGCAACCCAGCCCCTGTCCATCATTGGGTGGATACTCTCCCCGGCCGTCCGCCTGCTCCAGGGACTCAGTATGTCGGTCGGGTATCTCTTGGGGATAAAGCCAAACCGATCTCACGTCACCGAGGAAGAGATAAGGACAATGATCTCCATGGGGGCATCGGACGGAGCTGTGGATGCTTCGGAAGCGGAGATGCTTGAGAAAGTGTTCCACTTTGGCGACCGCCAGGTGCAGGAGATCATGACGCCACGGACCGAGATTGTGGGGGTGGAGGAGAACACTACCTTCGAGCAGTTCCTGGACACCTATAACCAGGAATCCCACACTCGGTTTCCCGTCTTTCAGGGCAACATAGAGAACATAATTGGCGTCCTCTCGGTGAAGGACTTGCTTCAGTCGATGGCTCGCAGAGAGGTCCAGCCGGGCACCAGCGTCACCACGGTGGTACGTCCCGCCTATTTCGTCCCTGAGACCAAGCTGGTGGGAATCCTCTTCTCGGAGCTCACCCAGCAAGGCCAGCAGATGGCAATCGTAATCGACCAGTTCGGAGGGGTTTCGGGCCTGGTTACCCTCAAGAGGCTCATGGAGGTTGTGGTGGGCCCGGTGGGTGAGGAGGGTGAGCCTGCCCAGGAGGAGTTCGACATTGTGGGCGAGAACATCTTCGAGGTGGGAGCAGGCATGGCCATCCAGGAAGCCAACGATGAGCTGGGCCTCAACCTGCCCGAAGGCAACTACCAGACGCTGGCCGGGTTTATCTTGTCTCGCCTTGGGCACATTCCCGAAGAAAAAGAATGCCTGCACTACCGGGACCTTCGCATGGAGGTGCTGGAGATGCGACGACTGAAGATCGAAAGAGTGCAAATCAACCGCCTTGTAGAGCAGGCGGTGGGAGAAGATGGTTAGCCCGTGCTTCACCGGGCCCATTTGCGGCCCAATGCGCCAGACTCCTGGTCTCCCTGGGAATAAGAATGCCGGTAGACGACTCTCACCGGGGCGGACTCTTCTTTAAATCCTGTGGACTGCTGGTCTGGATTCAACTGAAAAGGGCCCCCTTCATGCTACAATGTTGGTTCTTGTTTCAGCAGGTGAAGAGGCAATGGACGTAGCCATCCGGCCGATTATAGAAGACGATCTGGATATGGTGGCCCGCATCGAAAGGCAGGCCTTTCCCACCCTTTGTCCGCCTACGCCCTTGAAGCGGGAAATGGGCAACCGCAGGGTCCGATACCTGGTCGCCTGGGAACCGCTCCCCCTGGATGATGGCGAGACCTCATCCGGAGAGTACCGTGAGCTGGGGACCGATGGGTCTATTGGCGGCTTGGGTAAGCTGATGGGAGCGGTCAAGGACCGCCTGGGGCAGCGCAAGGTGCGAGTTCCCACCGACTATCTCGTTCAGGGGTTCGTGGGGCTGTGGTTCGTGGCCGATGAAGCTCACATCACCGCTATTGCTGTGGAGGAGGATTCCCGGCGGCGTGGAATTGGCGAGCTCCTTATAATTGGTTCGATCTACCTGGCGATGCACCTCAACTCCGCTGTGGTCAGCTTAGAAGCCCGCGTATCCAACTATCCTGCCCGGGCCCTTTACCACAAATATGGGTTCGAGCATGTGGGACTCAGAAAGGCCTACTACACCGACAACCGAGAGGATGCGGTTATCATGACAACGCAGCCGATCCACTCGCCGGATTACCAGGCCCGGTTCATGGACCTCAGAAGGAAGTTCTCGGACAGGTACGGGGAGGCCTCCATCGTCGTGGTGTAGGCCACTCTTCCGTCCCTCTTTGGAGGTTGACCGGGCTAGAGCCCGCTTGGGGGGTTATACTTGACTCTCAAAGGTAAAGGATGTTAACTATTGGTCTGACTGGCGGCATCGGCACCGGAAAGAGCGAGGTAACCCGTCTGCTGGAGGCCCTCGGGGCCAGCGTCATATACGCCGATAGAATAGGACACGAAGCCTACAAGCACCCCTCCCCCATCTGGCAAGAGGTAGTGAACGCCTTTGGGAAAGGCATCCTCGGGTCTGATGGAGAGATTGACCGCAAGAAACTGGGATCCTTGGTATTCAGCGATCCCGGAGCGATGGAGAAGCTGAATGCCATCATGCACCCGAAAATGGCCGAAATCATCGACGATAAGATTAGCCAGTTTCGAAACGCCGGTGCCGAAATGGTGGTTGTTGAGGCGGCTCTCCTCTTGGAGGCGGGCTGGGACTCGATGGTAGATGAGGTCTGGCTCGTCCACGCCCCGAAGGAAGCCATCGTAGAGCGCCTCAAGGTCCGCAGCCACCTCTCAGAGGGAGAGGTTGAGGACCGCATGCGGTCCCAGCTATCGTACGAAGAATCATCTCGCCTCGCCCAGGTCGTGATACACAACACGGGTGATTTGTCGGAGCTGCGCAGCAAGGTCGAATCAGCATGGATTTCCAGAACGAAAGGGAAGGTTAGTTAAGGATGGTCAGTGGAGCTGCCACGTACTACCAAGAGTTCGCAATCGAAGAGTACACCGTACGGTCCGAGCCTTATTACCGGTCCGTATCCGATGAGATAGAGCTTTTCGAAGCTGCCTATCAGCAGCGACTTCCAGTTCTGCTGAAGGGACCAACGGGCTGCGGCAAGACCCGTTTCATCGAGTACATGTCATGGCGCCTTACCCGTCCTTTGACCATCGTAAAGAAGCGGGGCAAGCCCACCAACCAGGAGGAAGATGGACGCATTCCCCTGGTCACCATCGCCTGCCACGAAGACTTGACCGCCAGCGACCTGGTCGGGCGTTATCTGCTGGAGGCGGAAGGGACCCGGTGGATGGATGGCCCTCTGACCAAGGCAGTGAAGTCAGGAGCGATCTGCTACCTGGACGAGATAGTGGAAGCTCGGAAGGACACCACCGTTCTCATCCATCCTCTCACCGACCACCGGCGTGTGCTTCCCATGGACAAGCTGGGTCAGATCATCGAAGCCAGCGGGCAGTTCCTCCTCGTAATCTCCTATAACCCGGGCTATCAAAGCGCCCTGAAAGACCTGAAGCACAGCACCCGCCAGCGGTTCATTGCCATTGAGTTCGACTATCCCCCTCGGGATATCGAGGCTGAGATCGTGCAGAAAGAGAGCGGGTGCGATGCGGAACACGCTACAGCCCTCGCCAAGCTGGCCGAAAAGGTGCGCAACCTCCGAGAGCATGGACTGCAGGAAGGCGCGAGCACCCGGCTCCTTATCTATGCAGGCAAGCTCATAGCCCAAGGGGTAACTCCCCGCCGGGCTTGCCAGGTGGCGATAGTCTGGGCGCTGACTGATGACCAGGAGGTCCAAAAGAGCGTGGAAGAGGTCGTATCCTCCATATTTGAGTAGTGGTCCCATAACGCAATGCTGAAGACGCATCGGGAAGCATGCCCCGATTTGTACACAAAGATGTCTGTATCACTCGATCCCAACCTGGATGCCCTTCGCGGTACCCTTTCCCATCGCCCACCGGAGACCAACGACGACGAATCGCTCCTCCCCGCTTCCGTGTTTATCCTGGTCTATCGCAAGGACGGCAGCTACTCTCTTCTACTCAACAAGCGTTCCCAGATGGTGGAGCATCACAAGGGAGAGGTGTCCTTCCCCGGTGGAGCCAGAGATCCGGAGGATGCGACTTTCCTGGATGCGGCCCTTCGGGAATGCCAGGAGGAGATGGGAATCGATCCCCAGGACGTAACCACCCTGGGCCAGTTGGATGATGTCGTTACCCGCAGCCGATTTCGGGTAAAGGTGTTTGTAGGCACCATCCCGTATCCCTATGCATTTGAGCCCAGCTCCGTAGAGATTGCTGAGGTGCTGGAAGTCCCGATCAGCGCACTTCTGGACCCTTCCAACCTTCGGGAAGAGGTGCGCTGGGCCGGAGGCAATGTGGTGAAGTCAACCTGCTATGCCTACGGCGACCACCTGATCTACGGTGCTACCGCACAGATGGTGGACCGGTTGTTGGAGCTTATCCCGCCAGGGCTCAGAGACTGATAGCTGAACGGGGAACACAAGGACTGGGATATCCAAGAGGGAGGGAATGTTGAGCTCTGCATCCGGTTCCGAAGATAGCTCTGCCCGCCTTGTGGTGGAGGCTGAGCTGGCAAAGATGCCGCCCTCAGTGGTGGAAGAGTTCAGCCGCTCTCGCACCGAGCTGGCATCCGCCTTCAATGAAGAAGAGTTGAACCTCTGGGCCAAGGAAGGGCTGACCATAGCCAATCAGACGGTGCGGTCATGGGAAGCCGCCTTGGAGTATTTCCGCGCCGGCCCCGAGGTGTCCAAGTCCCTCCCCTTCACTTCATTCATGCAGTGGGCGAGGTGCGGTACCTACCTGTCCCAGGACTCACCCACCTTGGCTGTTGCATACTTCAAGGCCAGCCCCGGGATCGCGGCCAACCTTAGGGCCCAGTACATCCCCCGGTGGGCCGGCCTTGGACGAAGCTTGTATAAAGGCACCTGGAAGTCCAGCACGCTGGCTGCCCGGTTCTTCGAGGTCAGCCCACGCCTGGTGAGGTACCTCCCTTTCTGGGATGTCGAGGTGTTCCTGTCCCTGACGGAAGCCCTGTCCTACAAGTCCTACGACGTCGCCAGCGAATGCCTTATGCTGGGCCAGGATGTCCTGGCCAACATGGGCAAGGAGCGGGAAGCTTTCCTGTCGATGTGCCGCACCCTCACCGAAGGCACATGGCGGGAGGTGAAAGGGTGCATGGAGGTCGTGGACAGGGCTCTCGCCGTCGTGGAGGAGGGCCAGCGCAGCAGGTTTCTCAGGCTATCGGAACGGCTGGCAAAGTCGGGTCAGAGAGACATCCCCGCCTTTATCCTGGAGGGCTCCCAGTCCCTGGGCCGGGTAAACCAGTCGTCCCACCGCTACATCCTAGATCTGTGTGATGGGCTGCTGCCCGTCTCCCCCGAAAGTGTACCTGCGTTCCTGAAGAGCTTGGACTACGTACTCTCCAGGATCACCCTCAGCCAGCTGGACTTATGGTTCCAGAGAGGCGTCGCGGTCCTGGAGGAGAATCCCGATGGCGGCCTTGCCTACTTCAAGGTGGAGTCCAACACATCGGAAGGGGTGCTGGAGACCCTGTCTTCCAGCCTGGAGCTGGACCGGGTGAAAGGGGTCATGCGCCTCTACTGCCGGGCCCTTTCCGGGGCCCCCATCGAAATCCTCGACAGCAAAGAGCTGGTGCACAAGGGGATCGGCTGGGTTTCCGAATCGCACGCCTCTACCGAAGGCACCAAGGTGTTCCTGCCTCCCGTGGTGGACCGCTACCAAGCCAAGGAGGAGAACTTCGGCTGGTTCAAGGTGGTGAGCACCCACCAGGTGGCTCACATGGAGTTTGGCAGCTTCCTATTCAGCTTCGACTATCCATCCAACCTGTTCAAAGACATGAGGGCAGAGCTGGAGACGGAGGCTATCGCCAAGCGGGGCGAGGCAGAAACCATGCTGGAAGGCGATTTGGATGTGGACAGCTCCGTAGCTGAGCGGGGTTACCTCACCGACATGGGAAGGTTCTTCCATCTGTTCGAAGACCGCCGGCTGGCCCTTGACCTGTTCACCGGCCTGGAAGATGGAAGGCTGGACTACAGAGTAAGAATGGAGTACCCGGGCATTTTCCCCAACTACAAACGGGTGCAACAGGGGGCCCTGGAGGAACGTCCTCCCATAGAGGAGTTGCCCCTGAAGCAGGCGATGGTGGAGCTGCTGCTGCGCCTCAGCCTAGGCCAGACCAAGGGACTACCGGTACCCCGGGGTTATTCCAAGGTTGCCCGGATGCTGGCCAGGATCCTCAAGCACCTGTTCACCATTAGGGCCACCGTCGAGGACACTGCAGAAGCCACTATACGGGCCTACCAGCTGATCTCCCTTCTGCCCAATGAACCCCAACCTCCAGAAGAGTTCGAGTCCCAGGACTTCGACGACGACCAGGAGTTCTCGGAAGAGGAGCTGCAGGAGCTGCTCCAACAGATGCAGGGCGGACAGGACAAGGGGGGCCAGGGAGACAACGAACAGCCCTACGAGTCCCCCCAGGAAGTGGAGTTTCGAGGAGATTTCAAGCCTGAGCTGGTGCAGCTGCTGAACCGCCTGCGAATGGACCAGAAACAGCAGATGCAGGGGGACCCCCAGCCCATTACCAAGGAGATGTTGGAGGAGCTGCTCAAGGAAAGCGCTGACCTGGACCTGGATGCGGAAGAAGGCGCCCTCCAGACGACCATGGGGATGTTTGCTCAGAACATGATGAAGGAAGCTGGCACACCTCCGCCCTCTTCGCAGCCGGGCCAGGGCTACGGGCCGATGGTGCACGAAGATGAACAGGGCGGGGCACTGGAGACCCGGGAGCCTAAAGCCCAGGTGTACGACGAATGGGACTTTCGGGCCGCCGACTACAAGCCCAAGTGGTGCATCGTCCGGGAGAAGAGCATTGAGGAAGGAGACATCAACTTCTTCAATGACACGCTGCGCAACTTTGCGGCTCTAACGTCGGATATCCGGCGCCAATTTGAGATGGTTATCCCGGAGAGCTTCCGCAAGGTGCGCCGGGTGATCGATGGAGAAGACCTGGACCTGGATGCAGCCATCGAAGCCACCATCGATTGGCGCAGCGGCAAGACTCCCGAGGAGAAGGTGTGGTGGCGTCGAAACAAGATCGAGCGCGACGTTGCTGTCGTGTTCCTGTTGGATATGAGCGCCTCCACGGCGGAAGCCATCGACGAGGGGCGCCAACCGGTGGATGACAGGGATGCGCCGGATGACCCGGTGGAGTACATGATGTGGCTGCGCAGTCGCCGGGAGGGGATGATCCGCCGGCATTACAAGCGGATTATCGACCTGGAGAAGGAGAGCACAGCCATCCTGCTGCACGCGCTGGAGACCATCGGAGACTCCTACGGCATCTACGGGTTTTCGGGCTACGGCAGGGAAAACGTCGAGTACTACGTCATTAAGGACATCGACGAGCCTTTCCACGACCGGATAAAGCGCCGCATTGATAAGATCACACCGATGCACGCAACCCGGATGGGACCTGCCATCCGTCACGCCACGTCAAAGCTGGCAAGCCAGGAAGCCAAGACCAAGCTCCTGTTCCTGATCAGCGATGGACGACCCCAGGACCGCGGGTACAGCCGCGAGGGCGTGGAAAAGGAATACGCTGTTCATGACACCCACATGGCCCTGGTGGAAGCGCGCAGGAAGTCGATCGTTCCTTTCTGTCTCACCGTGGACAAGTCGGGCCATGACTACCTGAAGTCCATGTGCGGGGATATGAGCTACGAGGTCTTGGACAACATCTGGAGCCTGCCCTCCAGGCTGCCCGTGCTCTACCGAATGCTCACGACCTAAGGGCGGCCGGGGTTAGGGCTGGAATGGCGGGTCGGTTACGAGGCGCACCATAGCTTCGCCCCACTCCGCGGGCACCACGTACAGGGTCTCCTGATCGGCCGCTCCCGCATACCAGTAGTCTCCGTCGGGGGTTTCTTTGCCGAGGAAGAATGTGGTCTCTTCCTCTTCGGCATGGCGCATAAGCACAGACACCTTCGCCTGGTCGATGTTCAATTCGAAGGGATCGGCATTCTCGATATCCCGCTCTTGGGACTCGCTTATCGTTGGGTCGCTGAGCAGGGACAGGATTTCGGCCCAAGCCTCGTCATCGACGGGTGTCCCATCTCCGGTGGCAACCCAATCTCTCTCGTCTGCTGCATACTCTACTATCGTCCATCCGTCGTCCCGGAGTTCATAGTCGTACCTTTGTACCCTTGGAATCGAGGTGGCGCTGATGAGGGTGATGTCCTCCACCTGGACTGTGAACAGGGTCGGAGGATAGGGTGGCTTGGTTGCCAATGTACTTACGGACTCTCCCCAACCCCCGGAGATGGTGAACAGCCGGCTGTCTCCGACGCGTCGGGCATACCAGTTTTCTTCGTCGGGGGTAGGGTCTCCCATGTGGAAATTGACGAGCTCTCTCCCACGGAAATCGAGGCTTACGGAGGTACGGGGAGGCTCCAGGCCGTAGCGTGCAAGGTCGGCTGTTTCGGCGTCCAGCCCTTCCAGCTCCCTTGCGGTGAGGGGACCACTGAGGAGCAACGGCGTGGCGCTCCACAAAGGTCCGTACACCGGGGTCATACGGCCATCGTCGATCACCCAGATCGGCTCATATTCTTGTTCTTGGGAGGGGGGGTCTTCTCCCAAGGCGGAAGCAATCTCCCCCGGGTCCGTCAAAAGCTGGTATTCCACCGTAGTGCCTTCGTGGGTTATGCGGATGCCGTCGAAAGACTCTTCTCCGATCCTGTATAGCCGGGTGGGCTGCTCCTCGAGGGTCCTGGTATTCAATGCCCTTGTGAGCAAAACGGCGCCACCCACCATAACGAGGACGGCGATGAGAAGTGCTGTAAGCTTGTAGTTCATCCCCTACACCTCTCGTCAGTACCTGGAGTCATCAGCGAGCGAACCATCGGGGAAGCTCAGCGCCGCCGCCACCACACAACAGCTCCTGCCAGAGCCATGACTGACGGGAGTAGGAACCAGCCCAGGTAGCGCATGAGATTGTACTGGTTGTCGTCGAGGATCAAGTCCCTGAAGGCGATGGGCTTTGGTCGAATGCTGGCCAAAGGTGCATCTCCCACAAGCCAGTTGATGGAGTTTAGAAAAATGTCGCTGTTGAATGCAGTGGTGAAATAACTGTTGCTGGCGAAATCCGAGTCCCCGAAAACCACGAGCGAGGTGGGATTGTCGAAGTCTATGCGCTCCGGTGGCTCCGCCCCCAGTGCGGCGAACGCTCTTATGGCCACAGCGGGATAGTAAAAGTCATCGTCTCCGGTCGAAGGAATTGCCAGGGCAGCTCCGAAGATGTTGGTGTCCTCCCCTACAACCACCTCCGGGTCAAGGGATATGAACACGTCGGGGACGAACACGATTTCTTCGGCGGGCTCAAGCGCGACAATACCGGGATAGATTGTCGGGCCAAGCCCTCGTGTAACACCCCCCGTGGCAAGAATGTTCTCCAAGGTCGCATCGGGAATCACAGGCAGAACGGAGCTCAGATAGTCTTCCGGATCCAGGCGCAGGATGCTCTCGTCTTCCTCTAGGGAATTGCGGGCATCGATCACCTGGTCTGTACCTACCACAACCCCCCAGCGGGCTGCCAGGTCCCGGAAGCTCTGGGGCGAATCGGGATCTAGAAGAAGGAGCATGTCGCCACCCTCCTCCAGGTACTCCTCCAGCAGCTCCCTCTCATCGTCCAGGATATCACGGCGGGGCCCGGCAACCACCAACATGCCGACAATTTCACCGTTGGTTAGCGCCTGGAAGGTCTCTATGTCCGAGTTTAAGCTGAGGTGCAGCGTCGAGACGCCATAGTTCTCCCGTTGGACGTGGGTGCTGGCGGTGGCGAAACCCTCCGCAGAACCCTCTTCCCTGGTGAAGATGCTCTTCTCGTCGTGGCCCGACAGGAAAAAGACCTGTTTTTGCTCTTCTCCCGTGACGATAAGAAGGGCGGTTACAAAGTCCTGCTCCAGGAATTCCGAGAAAGCAACCTGATGATTGCGCCGAGAGTCTACGCTCGTGAAAACGGTGTTGCCGTAGTCCTGCAGGCCGTACTCACGGGCAACCTCCGGTTCCCGATCCGGATCGATGAACTCATAGGAGAAACTCCTGGTCTGGGCTTCGAACTCCTGGAGAACATCCTCCACC
>JAGWBF010000009.1:0-5153 GCA_021296025.1 Dehalococcoidia bacterium
GCCCACTTGGCCTTGGGGTCCTGAGGCCCCTTCAGGTCCGGTCTCGCCAGCACAGCCCGCCATAGCGAGTAAAGCTATAGTGAGCAACACCCCGGCTACCCAGAACAGTCTATTTCTTGTGGACAGGCACTTCGAGAAGTTCATACACTACCCCGTTTCAATAGCTCTGGAAGTCCCACCCGAGAGCCTAAACGTGGCTGTGGGACCCCATGCAGGGGATAGGGTAGTGCCCAAGGGAGGAGAGCCAATTAAGGGACGGTTAAAGTCTCTTTAAGGCCTGGCTAACGTTAGTTTAACAGCAGGCTAACGCTCCCACCGCCGCCAAATTGCGCCCCGGGATGATCGGGTACTCGCCGCGCATGTCAGGCGCAGCTACCGAACCCATCTCTTATCTTTCCGATACACTAAGCGCACTAACCGGGCGCGGCTGTCTTAAAGAGAGCTGTCGGGACGATTGTACTGAAGCGCAGCGGGCAGGCTGCACCCCAGGAGGAGATCAAGTGGACATCATCAGCAAGCTATTCAAGACAGATGCCGAGGAGCGGGAAGCAATCGTGGACAAGCTGGAACGCATCACGGAGATTCCCTTGATGGTCCTGGCTTTTCTGATGGTGCCCCTGCTCCTGGCCCCCATCTACTGGGACCTTACCCCGGAAGGGGAATCCCTGGTGGTGACGTTGGATGTGCTCATCTGGGCCATCTTTGCGGTGGACCTTGCACTGAAGACTGCCATCGCTCCCCGACGCTTGGCTTACCTGCGGGAGCACTGGCTGGAAGTGTTGGTGGTGTTAATCCCATTTGCCCGGCCCCTGCGGATAGTTCGCATCATAGTTTATGGCTCAAGGGCCTATCGGGGGGCTGTGCGCCTTGCCAGGGTCGATTTCCTCGTGGCATATGCCGTCGGCCTGGTGGTTCTGGTCGCCGCAATCGTTACGTCGGTGGAGAGGGGCCACGAGTCCAGGCTGGACTCTTTCCCGGACGCCCTGTGGTGGGCCGTAGTTACGGTCACCACGGTTGGATACGGCGACATTGTACCCGTGACCGAGGCAGGACGGGCCCTGGCGCTGGTATTGATGATAGGGGGAGTTGCCCTGTTTGGCGCCCTTACCGCCAACCTGGCATCCACGTTTATGTGGAGGGAGACCTCAAACTCTACTGTCGTGGCCTCTCTGGTTGAAGAGGTGCGCTTGATGCGAGACGAGGTGGCCCGGCTAAGGGGTGAAGGGCCCACAAATTCCCCTTCGCACTGAGGGAAGTCGAAGGACGAAGGGGTGGGAGCAGCCTGTTGTCACCTCCGTCCTGTCCCAGTCCCGGACTTTCCTGGATTGCGGCCTACGCCGCAATGACGGGGCAGGCTTTCGCCACACCCAGCGTTCTGTCGCCAGGGGAGAGGGAACACGGGAAATGATCAGCGTCTGAAGAGGGCGGCGATGCGCTGGCCCACGATGTCATCTTCGCCGTCCCTGAGGCCGAAGACGTGGATTATGATCTGCTCTTCGCCATCCCGCACGCGGGTCCAGATGGGCGGGTCCCCATCCTTCAACCTGGCCACAACGTCGCGTCCCGTCATGCCAGCCACCTGGGGGTCGATGGTCAAGGTGAGGCCGAAGGCTTGGTGCCCGATCACGTTGTTGATTAGCTCGGCTGTCAGGCCCGGGATGCCCTGGAGGTGGGACAGGATGGCCCTGGACTTGCTCTCGGAGTCCGCCAGCCTCTCCTCGTGGTTCATGGTCATCCAGCGACGCACCGCGGCCAGCACCCCCATCATCTCCTGCCTGTCCACCTTCTGGGGCCTGCCGATGCCGCGGATCCGCCGTCCCTCGTAGCCCACGAAGGAGTGCAGGGATATCTTTCGCACCATCTCCTTGGTCCCCAGGGCCAGGCCCGTAGATTGGGCGGACCCCATGTATTTGGCGGCTATACACTGGAAGTCGGCCCCTGCACGGACGTACTTGCCGAAGAGCTCCAGGGGATATATCTGACCAGCCGAGTCCACCAGGACGGGCAGGTCGTGGTCCTTGGCGACCCTGAGCGTGTCTTCGAAAGAGAGAGCCTTCGGGTCGGGGTACTGCTCGGTGGCGTAGTACACCACCGCGGCGGTGTTGGGGCCTATGGAGGCTTCCAGGTCCTCGGTCGTGGTGCCATCTTCGCTCCCGAAGTTGACCAGTTTGGCGCCGGCCAGCTCCAGGCACCTGTCGTACCAGTACCGCTGCCGCGTCTGGATGAGGATTTCGTTTTTCATTCCCGTGGTATCGGGAAGCTGCTGTATCCAGGCATCGTCATCGCCAGCCATAACCGCCGCCGTTGCCAGGGTGAGGGCAGACCCAGCGCCCGATGTCACGTAGGCGGCGGGCACATCCGCCATCTCCGCCACGGCAGCCCCAACCTTCTCTTGGAGCTCCATAAGGGGGATGTAGGCGCCGTTGGCCCGATCCATGGCCTCCCTGACCTCGGGCACGGGGACGGAGCCTCCCAGCAGGGTAAGGCTGCCGATGGCGTTGATAATGGGAGTGGCTCCCAGCTCCTTGTATATGCTGCCCCAATCGTCTGATGCCATCTTTTCCTCCTCTGTTCGGTGCGGGCCCCGGGGTCGGGTTATCTTAGTCCAATATCCCCCGGACATAGCTATCCTATCACCTGGGCCAGCCACGGGAAAGAGTGCGGAGCCTTAGGGGATAACATGGGGCTGCTTGCCTTGGCGATAGCCCGGAATCCCCCTATACTCCAGCCAACGGGACACCATCGGAAAGGAGACAGCATGGCACAAGAATCAAGTAGAGCCGACTGCATCTTCCACAACGGCAAGGTGGTCACTGTCGACGGGTCCGACTCCATCCAGCAGGCTATCGCCGTCAGCGGGAACACCATCAGGGCTGTGGGTTCCAACGACGACGTCCTTTCCCTGGCAGGGCCAGGCGCCCGGGTCATCGACCTGGGAGGCCGCACCATGGTGCCTGGGATCATCGACACCCACGCCCACATGGACAGAGAAGGGCTCAAGGGCATGTTTCCGTCCCTGGCGGGGGTGTCTTCCATACAGGATGTCCTGGCTGTGGTGAAACGGGAGGTTGACCGCACGCCTCCGGGGCAATGGGTGGTAACCATGCCCATAGGGGATCCGCCCAACTTCTCCGGTGTGCCCGAGAAGCTGGCCGAGGGTCGCTATCCCACCCGCTGGGAGCTGGACCAGGTGTCCCCAGACAACCCGGTGTACATCCGGGGTATCTGGACGGCCTGGAACGTGCCTCCGTCGGTGTCCGTTGCCAACAGCCAAGCGTTGAAACTGGCGAGGATAGACAGGGACACCGCCAGCCCCGACGCCAGCGTGATCATAGAGCGGGACGAGAACGACGAGCCTACGGGCGTGTTCGTCGATGCCAACCGCTTTCCCACGGTGGAATTCAACCTGATGAGGGTGGTGCCCCGCTTCACCCATGCTCAGCGGGTGGCTGCCCTGAGGGAGTCCATGCGCTTGTACAACTCCGTCGGTACGACGTCCATCTACGAGGGACACGGAATTGCGCCAGAGGTTATGGACGTTTACAAAGAGGTGTGGGATGCGGGGGAGATGAACGTCCGCTCCTACCTTGTGGTGAGCCCCACCTGGAAGTCTCTTGGGGAGGCGGAAGATGATATGGCCCGCTGGGGATACTTCGCATCTGGTATGGGTTTCGGTGACGATATGCTGAGGGTCGGGGGATATTTCATCCAAGCCAGCAGCGTTCCCTACGTTGCCGAGACCCGCTCAGCGGAGCTCCCCTACACCGGCTGGGCCGGGTTTGCCGAGAGCCACTACTCATCCGAGGAGTTCAGAGAGCTGGTCCGCATGGCGGCTCGACATAATCTTAGGGTCAATGCACTAGTCGGGCAGGACGCCGATGGCGCTCTCGACCTGTTCGAGGATATCCACAGATCCACGCCTATCGATGGGCGCAGGTGGGTGTGGATTCATGCCCGTCAACTGACACGCCCCCAGGTGGTGCGTATTAGGGACCTGGGGATGCTGATGGAGACTCTGCCCCTAACGGAGCTGTGGCTGCGGGGAAACCGGTACTTCGACACACCCCATCTCGCCGACATAGCTGTCAGCCACAGGACTTACCTGGAAGAAGGAGCGCGGTATGCCCTGGGCACCGACAACAAGCCCTACAACCCCTTCGCCACCCTATGGGCGGCTGTCGTCCGCAAGGAAAGGCATACCGGGACGGTGCTGGGGGCAGGGCAGGTGCTGGACCGCCTGGAGGCCTTGCGGGCATTCACCCAGTTCGGGGCCTACTTCACCTTCGATGAGCACCGCCTGGGCTCCTTGGAGCGGGGGAAGCTGGCGGACCTGGCTGTGCTGTCCGACGACCTGCTGACCATGCCCGAGGATGGCATCCCCGAGCTGCGCTCCCTCCTGACCATGGTGGGAGGCAGGATCGTTCACCAGGATGAGGACTTCTCCTAGTACTGCCCCCTGGAGAGTTGGTCTGAGAGGCTGCTAGGCCAGGAAGCCCTCTACGATCTTCCAGGCTGGCTCCCGCTGGCCTGTGTAGAAGTGGTCCCCGTTCAGGACCGAGGCGTAGGCCACATGGTCCAGCTCGCCGGACAGCTTCTCCAGCTCCCCGCCGAGGCCGGCAAATCCCATCAGCGAGTTGGACTGGCCTCGCTCGACCCCTTCCAAGCTGCCCAGGGTCACCAGGGTGGGCACCTTGACGTTGGGCAGGAGACCTATCACATCGTACTTTTCGCCGGGCCCGTACTTGTCCAGGAAAACCCCGGCGGTCAGAAGGTTGGCGCTGGGATAACGCACCTCCATCAGGGCCTCGGGATGGCCGTCGGAGATGTGCTTCTGGGCCTCCTCCAGCTGCTCAACGTACTTGCCCCAGTCGTCCATGCTTTGGTAGGTGTTGTAAGAGAATCGTGGAGGAGAGCTGGCAACCATGCTCTTGATGCGGGAGTCCTTCTCGGTAGCCATATAGTAGATGGACTTGACTGCACCCAAGCTGTGTCCCCAGAGACCGATGTTCCGGTAGCCCGCACCCTGGGCAAATGAGATCCATGCATCCCAGTCTTGGCAGCAATCGTCGACCATCTCGTAGGCGGCCCCGAACCGCTGCCCGTCCATGGGTCCCCGGCTGACCGGGTCGTGGCCCCGGTTATTCACCCTCAGC
>JAGWBF010000009.1:5199-35806 GCA_021296025.1 Dehalococcoidia bacterium
CCTCCCACCCCGTGCAGCATGATCAGTACGTCCACGCTGAGCTGGGAAGCTGAGGAGCCGGCAGGAGATCTCAAGAAGCCGTCCAGCCTTAGCCCGTCCTTAGTCTGTACCTTCACCAGATCGACGTTCATGTTCTTCCTCCTGTCCTCAGCGGGAGATGTCAAATCTTGCGGGCCTCTCCGTATGCAGGAGTGTATGGGCAAGCCATTTCTCGTGTCAACGCTGGCCCCATCTCCTCTTCCCCCGTGGTGGGCCGAGGTCTCTACAGTGGCCCATCTGACAACCGCACGGGCCGGTGGTATTATTGAGCCATTCCCAACCCAGGCGATTTCACCTGAAGACCGCTGGGGCTGCCCATCATTTCATAGAGGAGGACAGCATGGTACAGACGGCAAGCAAACCCTATATCTACGTAGGCGGTGAGAAGGGGGGTCTTGTAAGGAAGCAGGAAGGCGACACCTCTTGGGAGGCCTTAACCAACGGCCTGCCCGCCGACCTCGTGGTGGTACAGGTGGCGGTCAATCCGTCGCGGCCCGAGCTGGTGCTGTTGGGGAGCCGCAAGGGCGCTTACATCAGCTACGACCGGGGTGACAGCTGGAGCGCTGTGGCCCTGCCCGAATCGGGACTGGAGATCTGGTCCTTCGCCTTCCACCCAACCCAGCCCGATACCATCTACGTCGGTACCGCGCCTGCCCAAATCTACCGAAGCCGGGACGCCGGGGTTACCTGGGACACCCTTCCCATCGTCATCGACCCCGCGGCAGTGTGTGACCTGGGCTTCCCAACCCGGATCATTGCCATGGTGGTCAACCCTGCCAACCCAACGGAGATGTACGCGGGCATGGAGGTGGGTGGCATGATTCGCAGCTTGGACGGGGGCGATAGCTGGGAATCCATAAACAATGGCATGATCGGCGACGAGGACAAGGTGGATATCCACGGCGTTGCCATGAGTTCCCTGGAGCCCGAGACTCCCTACATGATCACCCGGCTGGGGCCTTGGCGGGGGCACGACCGGGGCAGCCGCTGGGAGTTCATAGACCTGAAGCCCTTCAGCCCGATAACCCACACCAGGGACTTCAAGCTGGACCCCCACGCGCCCGGCACCCTCTATGCAGGGGTGGGCGCCAGTGTGTACGGCGAGGATGGTGCCCTCCTGCGCTCATCGGACATGGGGAAGACGTGGGAGAGGGCGGATAAGGGCGTTAAGCCCAACAGCACCGTGCGCTGCGTTTCGCTGAGCAGCAGCAGTCCTTCCACGATCTACTGCTGCACCCGTTATGGCCAGGTGTTTGGCAGCGGGGACGGTGGGGACACATGGCAGGAGTACCAGCTGCCCGAGGGGGTAACCGAGCTTCGGGCGGTGGCGGTCAGCTAACCCCCTAGGTCAGCTCCAAGGTGGTGCCGACGCTGCTGGCTACGAAGGCCTCGGGCATTGTTGCAGCCAGCTGGTGGCATGCCGACCAGCCTGTGCAGTGGCCGGGCATCACGTACTGAGGACCAATCTCCCTGATCATGGATACGGTCTGGGGAATCAGGGGCGCCATGAGGCTGCCCGTCAGGTGAAAGCCACCCACAAGGGCATGGACGTTCTGGATGCCAGTCAGCTCCTGAGCATTGCGCAGGGTGTTAATGATGCCCGAATGCCCACACCCGGTGACGATAACCAACCCCTTGCCCCGTAGGTTGATGATGACGCACTGATCGTCGGATATGAGGGGGTCCGGCTCCCAGCCGTGCTCCCGGTGGGCGTGGTGATATGGGTTGCCCGTCTCGAAGCTGCTGGTGCGCCGAATCTCCCCAGACACCAGAGCCATGCCATCCACCAGCATGGAAGGCCCAACCTCTTCGATCACCTCGATGTCCTCCGCCCTAAAGTCCGATCTTCTGGGGGCCGGGTAGTTGAGCTGGTGTCCGTCGGGCAGGATCACCCTGCGCTCGAGGAAGGCGTCGGGATGGAGCACCAGGGGCAGGGAGCGGGAGCCCAGCCTGTCCACCAGCCCCAGAAGTCCCATGGAGTGGTCCGGGTGGCCGTGGCTGATGGTGACGGCGCGGATCTCACGGGCGTCGGCACCCAGGGCATCCATGTTCTTGAGGAGCCCATAGGCGCTGACGCCGGTGTCGTACATGAGGGTGGCGCTGCGGTCGCCCTGGGTCACCTGGATCAGGGTGGAGTAGCCATGCTCGGCCACGGCCGATTCCCAGGGATTGGGGACCTCACCGAGGGAGTCCTGCCACGCAGGCCCCAAGGGGTACCTTTCAACTGCGCCACCACTGGGTAGAAGCAGGTCGATGGTGTTGTCCACCAGGACGGTTATCCTGACCTTGTCCACCTCGGGTAGATTGATGACCTGCTGGGACAACTTCTCCTCCGTGGCAGCCCTTGAATGAGACCGATTTTATGCTGACCAGTATGGATGTCAACCTTGAAACCCCTTCACCATCCAGGTTGACTAACCATAACCCCTTACCTAGAATTTCCCTAACGCCAGCTTTGTTTCTCAGCAGCCCTTCCGTCTGTTTGACCGCGGGCTGGAATGGACCGGCGCCCGCAGAAGAGAGGTAGAGCAGTTATGAGCACCCTCGACCGGTACGACCTTCCAATAACCACATCATCCCCTGAGGCTGCCGACCACTACATCCGGGGTGTGGACTTGGTCCTTGCTCAGCAGTACGGCCCGGAGGATGCGCTGACCGCCGCCGTGGAGGCCGATGAGGGGTTTGCCGCCGCTCATGTTGCCTTGGGGATGGTGCGGATGATGCGAGGCGCGGCCCCCCAGTCCAGGGAGAGCATGCGGCAGGCCCATGATACTGCGGGGGGTGTGTCCAAGAGGGAGCGCCAGCAGATCGAGATCATCGACCTTTGGGTAAGAGGTGAGGGCCACAAGGCGGTCGCCCGATTGCGGGAGCACCTTGCCGAATATCCCCGGGATTGCATGATGATCCGCCTGGCCCAGAGACTGTTCATCAGGGGTTGCAGCAGCGTCGGCTCCGGAGATGCCAACTTCCCTCCGGTCTACTACGCCCTCCTCAGCAGCATCTCCCCGGCCTACGGGGAGGACTGGGCCTTCTACGGCCAATACGCTTGGGCCAATCATGAGATCGGCCTCATAGATGAGGGCATGCGCCTAGCCCAACGCTCCCTGGATATGCGGCCCGATAACGCGGTCGCAGCCCACTCCATAGCCCATGTGCACTTCGAGACTGGCGATCCGTCGGGGGGCGCGGACTTCCTGGGCACCTGGTTGGGCACATTGGACAAGAGGGCGGACTACCGGGTACACCTATCATGGCACCAAGCCCTGTTCGAGCTGGCCCTGGGACGCCAGCAGAAAGTGGAAAGCTGGTACTACGAAGAGATCGAGCCGTCCCTCAGGAGGGGACGGCTGGCCTCCCTAGCGGAGGGGGCCTCCCTGCTGTGGCGCATGCAGGTCTATTCGGGGGCTGCGCCCACCCTGCCCTGGGATGTAGTGTGCCCCCTGGCTGCTCCGGCGGCTGAGAAGGCGGGAGTGGCCTTTGGGGATGCTCACGCAGCCCTGGCATTGGCTGGGTCAGGCGATCATGACGCCCTGGGCAGGATGCTGGATTGCCTCCAGGCTGAAGCCGGGAAGGGCAACGCCCTTGCGGGAGAGGTGATGGTACCCCTGGTGCAGGGCCTGGATGCCTTTGCCCACGAAGACTACGACAGCGCAGTCAAGCACCTGGGTCCCCTGGAGGATCAGATCGTGCGCATCGGCGGGAGCCACGCCCAGCGGGAGGTGTTCGAAGACACCATCCTGGAAGCCTACCTGCGTGCGGGAGAGTTCGATGCGGCCGAAGCTATGCTGACGGAGCGCCTGAGTCGACGCTCCACCCCAAGGGACACCTTCTGGCTGGGTCGTCTGGAGGCCGGAAGGGGCGCCGATGATGAGGCTCAAGGACGGTTCCGGGATGCAGAGGAAGCATGGCAGACCGCCGACGGCTCCTTCCCCGAGCTGGACATCCTGAGACGCATGGCCCGGAACTAGCCCCCGCGCATTCGATTTTCCGTAGCCGACCGCCTTCAAAAAGGGACAGATTCGGTCACGGGCATTTCATGGAGTGAAAGATGCAAGTCGGGACTGTGTTTATGTCGTTCATGGGCGGGCCGCCGGGGTATCGCCGGGAGTTTGGTCAGTGGATTAACGAAGCGGAGGTTTTGCTGGAACGCCTGTCCCGGGCGGGATTCACCTTTGTCGCCTTCACCCACTCCTACCAGTCTGCCGGTTCGGGAGGAATACAGCCCTTGGTGCTGCTCTCGCGCCTAGCTCCCATATCGGTTGACCTGAGACTAGCGACCCAGGTGCTCCTCCTCCCCCTGATGAATGCCATGGATGTTGCCTACAACGCGGTCACCCTGGACCATATCACCGAGGGCCGCCTGGACCTGGGAGTTGGGCTGGGATACCACCCCCTGGAACTGGAGCCTTTTGGACTCTCCAGGGCCGACCGGGTGCCCAAGTTCGAGGAGTCGGTCCGGCTGATGAAGGAGTTCTGGAAGGGAGAACCGGTGCATTTCCGAGGCAGGTACCATAACGTTTCCGGCACCTGCCTCAACCTATCCCCCGTGCAAAACCCCCATCCTCCCCTTTGGGGATCCTCCCAGAGCCACGGCGCGTCGGCCAGGGCAGGGCGCATCCTAGACGGCATCGTAATAGGGCCCCAGACCACCTTCAAGGATGTGGGGGGCCTGCTGGGTACCTTCAGATCGGCATGGTCTGATAACCATGTGGAAGCCCCGGAACGAGTCGGGGCTTGGAGGGTGTTCCTGCTGGGAGACAGCCCGGAGGATGGGTACCGCAGGGGAGTGCAGGGAGGCAGGCTGACCTTCAAGCGTTACCACGAAGGAAGCATGCAGGAGGAGCTCCGGGAAGATACGTTCCAGGACTGGACCATTTCGGGCAGCTATCGGGACTGCCTGGCCGGTCTCCGCAGGTGCCGGGATGAACTGGGCCTCACCCACGTAACCTGCCAGTTCTACAACCTCCCCGAAAGCTTCGAAGAGAGGATGGAGTGGCTGGACGGTTTCGGCAGCGAGGTCATCGCCAAGCTGTAGGGTTCCCCTTATAACAGTGCGAGCGAGAACTTAATAACACTTGGTAGGAGCAAGCCTTCTCCAGCCAGGGGCGAGGAAACAAGTTGCCCGGAGGCTGCTTTGACTTGCGGCAAAGGCCCATGCTAGAATTTTGTATCTCGTTAGCACCACATTCGGGAGCTTGGGCAAGCCAGGCTGAGAGGGTGGCCAGGACTCGTCACCGACCGTTATACCTGAACCGGGTAATGCCGGCGAAGGGATAAGTCGATGATCAGTCAAGACGCACCGTCAGGCTTCCCCCTGGCGGTTTTTCTTAGGTTTCCAGGGTGAGAAAGGAGTCCATCATGGATGAACATCTAGTGATCGCCGGAAGGGTGTTCCACTCCCGGCTCATCCTGGGCACCGGCAAGTACAGGACCTCGGAAGAGATGGTCGAGTCCATACAGGCTTCGGGCACTGAGATGGTTACGGTGGCTATCCGAAGGCTGGACCTGGATGACCCCAACAAGAAGACAATCCTGGACTATATCGACTGGAACATCTACCAGGTGCTTCCGAATACAGCGGGAAGCAAGACGGTCGAGGAAGCCCTCTTTACCGCCCGGCTGGGCAGGTCCGTCACCAACAGCAACTGGGTGAAGCTGGAGGTCATTCCCGACCCCAAGTACCTCCTTCCCGATCCTGTGGGGACCCTGGCAGCCGCCGAGCAGCTCGTCAGGGAGGGCTTCGTGGTGTTGCCCTACATCCACGCCGACCCTGTGCTTGCCAAGCACCTGGAAGAGGCGGGCTGCGCCACGGTGATGCCCCTGGGATCGGCCATAGGCTCCGGCCAGGGCATCCATACGGCCGAGGAGATACGCATCATCATCGAGCAGGCCAATGTGCCGGTGGTGGTTGATGCAGGTCTCGGGGTGCCGTCGGATGCTTCCGAAGCCTTGGAGATGGGTGCCGACGCCGTCCTGGTAAACACAGCCATCGCCCAGGCCCAGGACCCCGTCCTGATGGCCCAAGCCTTTCAGAAGGGTGTGCAGGCGGGCCGGGATGCCTACGTAGCAGGCCGCATACCCCGCCAGTCCTACGCATCCGCCAGCAGCCCCACCCAGGACGTCCCCCAGCCCATCCCGTCCGCCAGGTAGGCTGGTCAGGGAGCGATGAAACCTTCGGTCCCGATGCCCTGCCTGTGCGTCGTAACCGACCGGAGCTTCTTCATGTGCGACACAGACCGCATGGTCCGGTGCTTGAGCGACGCCGTTGCGGGCGGGGCCAGCATGGTGCAGGTCAGGGAGAGGGGCATGGATGACCAGGCCATTCTGGAGCTTGCCAGGGAGCTTCGCCGTATCACCCGTGGCTCCGCCCTCCTGATGGTGAACGGAAGCCCGGAGTTGGCCGCAGCCTGCGATGCCGATGGGGTGCAGCTTCCGGAGGCGGGAGCGGCTGTGGACGTTGCGAGAGGCATAGTAGGAGATGGTAAGCTGGTAGGGAGGTCCGTGCATTCTGTTAGCGGCGCAATCGACGCCGAACGGGAAGGGGCCGATCTGCTGGTGGCGGGCACCATCTATGCCAGCCGGTCCCACACAGGAGTCGAACCCTCCGGTCCCAGCCTTCTCAGCAACATTGCCCGCCAAGTGTCCCTGCCCTTACTGGGCATAGGGGGCATAGGCCCTGGCAACATCGGGACCATCATCGACGCCGGCGCTTGGGGCGCTGCCGTTATCTCGGCCGTGTTGGAGGCTTCCGATCCCGGGGAGGCGTGCCGGGACATGATTGCGCAGATGAAGCAGGCGTCAACCTCAACAGGTGGAGACGCCCGAAACTTCCAGGGAAGCGACGCATGATTAAGCTGGTGGTCAACGGAAAGATTCGAGAGCTGGAGGGAAGCCAGGACTTGGTCAGCTTCCTGGAAAGCTATGGCATAAACATCCAGCACATCGCCGTGGGGTACAACGGCACCGTGCTGGAGAAGGACCGGTTCTCTGAGACCATGCTCCAGGATGGGGATGTCCTGGAGGTGGTGCGCCCCGTCGGCGGGGGCTGACCTCTCATCCTTCGGAAGGCCCGATCAGGCCACAGCCTGCACCAGCTTGGCCCCCAGGATCTGCTCCATGTGCTTCAGGGCCCACGCGTGGGCGTCGCCGTCGAAGCTTGCCACACAGTCGGTGGGCACCTCCACTTGGTAGTCCCTGTTGCGGGCATCTGCCGTAGTGTGAAGGACACAGATGTCGGTGCACACCCCGCAGACTATGATCTTGTCCACACTAATGGCTTCCAGCTGGTCGGCAAGGTCGGTGCCGAAGAAGCCGCTGTACCGGCTCTTGGGGAGCACGTTCCCCCCGGATGGTTCAACGTATTCGGCCAGCTCGGGCACCACATTGGTCTCATCGGTGCCCTTGACGCAGTGGACTGGAAACATCTGGAATTCCAGGTCATCTGGATCGTGGTTGTCGCTGACGAATAGTATTCTCGATCCCTGGTTCTTTTCCCGCTCCAGCAGGGTGCGGACGTTGGAGATGATGTCCCGGCAGCCATCGCCGCAGTACAGGTTGTGCCCCGGCTCCATGAACCCCTTCAGCATATCTACGACCAGCACTACGTTCGACATTTCGCTCCTCCCGGTAGGGGCTGGTTTCCAACCTCCATTTTAAGCCCAGGCTACCAGGGTAGCAAGGAACGTCCAACCTCGACAGCCTTGCCCCCAGCAGGTAGAATTACCCAGTTAACCAAGCTGACTGCCCCGTTCAAACTGTGCGGTCTTTCAGACTCGCCGGGTTTGGAATCCAGGGCTGGGGCAACCGGCCCATTTCATGCTCTACGGGAGAAGATATGCCTTCGATTAGCGTTTCCACATACAGCTTCAGGGGACGGGAGAGCATCCCCCATTTCATAGCCTTTGCCGAGAGGCTGGGGGTGGCGGGTATCGAGCTGGGCACCGATGCCCATTGGCCTGATGCCTTGTCGTCCGATGACAGGGCGGCCATAAGGGAAGCTGTCACCCGCAACGGCTGGACGCTGAACATCGACTACAACATGAAGACCGCCACCCTGGACAACTTCGATGATGCAAGGGTGCAGCAGGGCATATCCGAGCTGAAAGCAGACCTTTCCCTGGCGGATGAGCTGGGTGCGGGATCCGTTTCCGTGCGTGTGGGTCTGATCAGCAACAGCCTGCCCGACAATCTTGATGAGGTGCGGAGAAAGGCCCAGACCAGCATCGCCGATGCTCTCAGGGAAGGCCTTCCTCTGGCGGAGAGCGCGAACGCCTACCTTCTCATCGAAAATGCCCAGCTTAGGCCCTTAGAGGTGTTGGAGACCTACGACCAGTACAACCAGCTTGTGGAGGAGATTGGAAGCAGCAGGGTGAAGTTCATCCTGGATCCCGGCCACTGCCACACCTTCACCGGCATCCAGGACGGCATCGACGCACTGGGGCATAACATTTACTCGGTCCACTTCCACGACAATCACGGAGAGCGCGGCAACGATGAGCACCTGGAGTTCGGCAAGGGCACCATCGACCTTAACACCCATGCCGATTTCCTGCGCAACGTGCCCGGCATGATCAGCTTCAAGGGATGGGACGGGACGGACGAAGAAGGCTCGACGGTCCGTAGTCTCGACCTCATCCGGGGTATCCTGGGCAGCTAGGTAGAGCGTCCCATAGAGGGACAAGGGCGCAAGGCCGGACCTGGAAGGGGTGTATAGATGCTGGAACGCTTTTACGTTGATGAAGCGGACGCCGTCCGTGTAAGGGAGGCTGACCTCAGGGCTAACGTCGCTTCTATCTTCGAGAAGATGAACGTGCCCCCTGAGGATGCTGTCCTTGGGGCCGATGCCCTGGTTACTGCTGACCTGCGCGGAGTGGAAACCCACGGCGTGTCCAACATGCTTCGGGCCTACGTGGCGGGCTATAACCGGGATGAGATCAATCCCACGCCCAACCTGCAGATCGTGCGAGAGACGGCAGCGACCGCCAACATGGACTCCGACCGGGGCTTGGGCATAATCGTCACGCCCAAGGCAATGGAGATCGCCATAGAGAAGGCCCGCAACACCGGGCTGGGCATGGTTACCATCACCAACGGGAGGCACCTCGGCATGGCCTCCTACCATGCCATGATGGCTCTCAAGCACGACATGATCGGCATGTGCATGACCGGATGCCCCCCCTCGGTGCTGCCCACCTTTGGTGCCGTTCCCCGCCTGGGTACCAATCCCATCGCCCTCGCCGCCCCTGCAGGAGAAGAGCCTCCCTTCGTTTTCGACGCGGCGACCAGCGTCATAGCCGGCAACAAGCTGGGGCTTGCCAGCCGCCTGGGCTTGGACCTGGAGCCTGGATGGGTCGCCGATGGGGATGGCACGCCGTTGATGGACCCCGTTCCGGCCCCGAGGGACTGGGCGCCCGGCTCCGCCCGGCGTTACCAGCAGCTTCCCCTGGGCAGCACCCGGGAAGGGGGCTCCCACAAGGGATACGGCCTGGCCTGTATGGTGGATATCCTCAGCGGCATCCTGGCCGGCAGCGCCTTCGGCATGGTGCCCGGCCGTCCCAACTTCAGCCACATGGTGGCCGCCTACAATATCGAGGCTTTCACCGAGATAGACCAGTTCAAGAGCTTGATGGATGATTTTCTCAGGGAGCTGAAGTCCACTCCGCCGGCTCCAGGCCACGAGCGAGTGATTGTGCCGGGCCAGCTGGAGGTGGAGGCCACCGAGGACCGGCAGGCCAACGGCATCCCACTGCACAAAGAGGTGGTGCAGTGGTTCCAGGATATCTGCAATGAGCTGGGAATCGCCTACCGCCTGAGCTAGTCCCACTGGCAGCGGGCGCTGGGACTCATCTGCCGAGCGAAAGTTGGGCCGGGCCATAAACACTTCAAATTACGATATCTGCATCATCGGCGGAGGAATCATCGGCCTCTCCACCGCCTTCCAGCTTCTCCAGCGCTTTCCAAGGCTGAGAGTGGCAGTGGTGGAAAAGGAAGACCGCCTGGCGGTCCACCAGACCGGCCACAACAGCGGTGTAATCCACTCGGGAATTTACTACCGGCCAGGCTCCCAGAAAGCCCAGTTCTGCGCCGGAGGAGTGGACTCCCTCGTCCGTTTCTGCGACGAGAACGAGATCCCCTACGAGCGGTGCGGGAAGGTGATCGTCGCTACCGACGAATCGGAGCTGGGACGCCTGGATACTCTCTACGAAAGAGGCACCGCCAACGGCGTTCCCGGGCTGAGGATGATTGGCCCCGAGGAGCTGGCCGAGGTCGAGCCCTATGCCAGGGGCATCAGGGCCTTGCACTCCCCCGCGACGGGCATCGTAGATTACACCAGGGTTGCCTACGCCTATGCCAGCCGATTCGACGAGAGCGGCGGGGTGATCTACCTGGACAGCCGGGTGTTGAACATCACCAGCAGGGGAGACGCCACAATCCTCTCGACCTCCTCCGGGGATGTGTCGTGCAGAAACGTGGTCAACTGTGCGGGGCTGTACTCGGACAGGGTTGCCCAAATGATGGGCGCCCCCTCCCCGGTGCAGATCGTGCCCTTCCGGGGGGAGTACTACACCCTGAAGGACGAGAGCCGGGACCTGGTCAGGACCCTGATATATCCCGTCCCCAATCCCCGCTTTCCCTTCCTGGGGGTCCACTTCACGCGGAACATTCACGGCCACGTGGAGGCGGGCCCCAACGCCGTACTGGCCTATGCCCGAGAAGGGTACCGCAAGAGCCGGATAAATCCGGGGGAGTTGGCCTCCACGCTAACTTTCCGGGGGTTCTGGTCCATGTCCCGCAGGAACTGGAAGATTGGTTTGGGAGAGATGCACCGTTCCCTCAGCCGGCGCATATTCCTGAAGGACCTGCAGCGCCTGGTGCCTGCGGTCCAAAACAAAGACCTGGCCCCGGGGGGAGCGGGGGTGCGGGCCCAGGCGGTGGACCGCAACGGCGCCCTCCTGGACGACTTCAACATCTGGCAGACTGCCGGGGCCATTCATGTGCTGAACGCCCCATCGCCGGGGGCCACCTCATCCATATCCATCGGCCAGCACATAGTCGGCTTGGCGGCCGAGAACTTTGGGCTGGATGGCTGAAGCCTAGCGGGCCAGGGCAATACCCCAAACGCTGGCAGCGCCTTTCTTCTTCAGGGCCTGGGCACAGGCCGCTATGGTGCTACCGCTGGTCACTACATCATCCACCAGCACTACCTTGGCCCCCCGTACATCTTCCCGGCAGGTAAAGCCGTCTTCGACATTCTCCTGCCTCTGGCTCCTGCCGCCCAGGTTGGCTTGGGGAGGGGTGTCCCGCGTTCGTTTGAGAAGGCTCTTGACGGGCAGCCCGGAAATCCTGGACACATGGTCGGCAAGCAGGGCCGACTGGTTGTAGCCCCGGCCTCTCATGCGCCGGGGGTGGAGGGGCACCGGAGCCAGGCAGTCGCCTGGCAGGTCCCTGGATTCGAGCCACTCCCCCAGCAGACGTCCCAGGGTCGGCGCCGCCGCCCGCAGGTCTTCGTACTTCAGCTTGTGAATTGCGCTGCGGATGGGTCCGTCCATAAGGTAGGGAGCGCGTATTCCGTCAATGGGCAGAGGGGACACCTGGCACTCTTCGCACACAGGCCTGCCATCGGTGCTGCTGGCACAGATACGGCAGTAGGGAGGCTCCAGCTTCGCCAGGTTGGGAAGACAGGACGGGCAGAGGATGCTGCCGTCCTCCCCGCAGCCCACGCAACGAATGGGAAACAGGAAGCCCAGCACCCTGTCGTTAAATCTTCCCATAACCGAGCGATACATCGACAAGGTTCCCGCACTCCCTTCGTTAATTTCGGCGTTGCTTCCCTATATTATCAGCAGCCGGATATAATTTGCCCATCCCCGGAAGTCGCAAGGGAGGTCCACCACGCCATGGCACACGCGATTACACCCGCAGACCTGCGGCACCTATTCGAGAGCGGTGGCAGCTTCGCCCTGCTGGACGTGAGAGAAGCGGGGGAGTACAACAGCTCTCACATCCCCGGCTCCAGCCTCCTTTCCCGCAGGCAGATAGAGTTTCAGACCCACCACCTGGTCCCTTACATGGATGCTGCGGTCGTGGTGTGCGACGATGATGGCCGGCGGGCGCACCTGGCTTCTGAAACCCTGGAGCGGATGGGGTACCTTAACGTGTCGGTGCTGGCAGGTGGCATCAACCGGTGGGTTACCGAGGGCCACCCTACCGAGTGGGGCACAAACGTCCCCAGCAAGGACTTTGGCGAGCGGGTGGAGGTCGAGTACCATGTTCCTGAGATCGATGCTGTGGACCTGGAGGAGCGGGTACGCCGGGGAGACAAGATCGTAATCTTGGATACCCGCACCCCCGAGGAGTACCGGCGCTTCTGCATTCCCGGCGGTCGGAGCGTCCCGGGGGGAGAGCTGGCCCTGAGGATCAGCGATATCCTGGAAGGTTCAGGAGAGGGGACGACTGTGGTGGTGAACTGCGCCGGGCGCACTCGCAGCATCATCGGCACTCGCACTCTCCAACGCATGGGCATTTCTGATCTGTATGGCCTGAAGAACGGCACTTCCGGCTGGGTGCTGGCGGGATACCAGTTGGAGACCGGCGGCGACCGCCTGGATTTGCCCGGACCATCGGCTGAGGGTCTGGGTGCCGCCGAGGCTTACGCAGACAGGGTTGCAGAGGAAGACCAGGTGGGGCGCCTCTCCGTTGCGGAGGTCCGGGACCTGATGAATAGGAGAACCCGGGAACCCGTCTACCTCATAGATGTCCGCACGGAAGGGGAGTACGCGGAGGGGCATATACCCGGCTTCCACTGGTTCCCCGGCGGACAGGCCGTCCAGCGCAGCGATGATGTAGTGGCGATCCGAGGTGCCACCATCGTGTTTGCCTGCGAGAAGAAGGTGCGGTCAAGCATCACCGCATCCTGGTACCGGCAGATGGGGTTCGAGAAGGTTTACGTGGTGGCTGGGGGCATCGAAGCTTGGCAAGCTGCAGGCTTATCCCTAGAGAAGGGAATGCCCGACGCCGGTTCCTTCGGGGGGGCTGAAGCACGGTCCAAGGTCCGCATAGTGTCGCCCCATGAGGTGGACCAGGGGCCGGAGAGTGCCAGGATCTTCGTGGGCACCAGCCGGGAGTTCGCCTATGGACACGTACCGAGTTCCCGTTGGGTGCCGAGGGGGTGGCTGGAGCTGCAGGTGGAAGAAGCGGCGCCCTCCAAGGAAACCCCTGTCCTGGTAACTTGCGTAGATGGAAGCCAGTCCCTTCTGGCGGGAGGGACCCTGGCTGACCTGGGGTATGCCGATGTTGCGGTGCTGGAGGGAGGCACAACCAGATGGAGGGATTCAGGAATGCCGATGGAAAGGGGTCTGTCCGGGGTGATGGCTCCCCCCGCCGACATGGTTCCCATGGGTCCCGATCGCAACTACGCGGACATGATGAACTATCTCAGATGGGAGGAAGCGCTGGGAGAGAAGTACGCCAGGTAGCAGCGGGCGCCGGTCAGCTTCCGCCCTCTCGGCGC
Source organism: Dehalococcoidia bacterium (assembly GCA_021296025.1). Classification (GTDB taxonomy): domain Bacteria; phylum Chloroflexota; class Dehalococcoidia; order Lucifugimonadales; family JAGWBF01; genus JAGWBF01. Next base: position 18,749 of record JAGWBF010000009.1, read on the forward strand.
TGCTGGTTCTTCAGGAACTCTTCCAGCTCTTGGACCAGCTCCTCGGACTTGGGCATCTCCGTCGCGGTCAGGACGGCTGCCTCGTCGTAGCGCTCTTCCAGCCTTTGGACGTATGAACCGATCTGGGAGTCCCTGCTGACGGCCTTGCCCACCTCATCGTCGAAGGTCCTTGCAGCCGACCTCAGCTCGTCCAGCTCCAGGCGGAATTCCAGGAAGCCCTTCAAGTTGCTGATCAGGGTGTAGCCGACCCGGTAGTTGGGGGCTGCCTGCAGGTAGTGGGGAGTGTGACCCCATATAGTTGCATAGCCCAATTCCTGCTCTATGCAGGCGCTCATTATCGCCGAGGCGATGCCCGTGGGTCCCTGGTAGTGGGAGGGCACTATGTTCTGGGACTCCAGCTTGTCCTTCAGATCAGGGTTGTTGGAAGACCCGGTGATGCGGACCTCCCTGGTGTGGGGTACCGCATCCAGCAGGGCGCCCACGTGCACAACCGTTCCCACCCCCCACCGCTGTACCCCTTCCAGGAGGCTGGAGCAGAAGGTCCTCCACTTCAGGTGGGGTTCGATGCCAAGGAAAAACATCAGGCCCGGGGAGCCTTCCTCCCCTGGGGTGTAGTACAGCTCATTGGTCGGCCACTTGACGATGCGGTGTCCCTCTGAGTTGATGCTCACGGTGGGCCGAATCTCTGTAAAGTTGAAGAACTCCTCGGGGTCCAGGTCCGCTACCTTCCTGGCCCGGAGCTTCCGGATCAGGTAACGCACTGCGCTGCTGGCTCCCTCTCCCGCATCTGGCCATCCCTTGAACGCCGTGATCAGGTGGGTGGCGGTCCCTTCCGGCTCTTCTATTACCCTGAGATGCTCCATCCTTCGCACCCTGCGCCCTCACTCCCGCATTGGACTCAGCCCATCATAGTTTAAGCCTTAGCCCATGTCCACCTTGGGACGGTGCCCCCTAGGTGTATGCCCTTGTTGTATTATTGAAGGACGCAGCGACGCTCATGCGGGAAAGGGGGCGCGAGGTGAACCTGTGGGCAGTGCCGGGACACTTGTTACGGACCCGAACGATTATTGTCGCCTCCGCAGCTGCGGTGCTTATCATTATTGGTGCATCTATGCCGTGGGTATCTGCACCTGAGCAGTTCTATCGAGAGGTAGATAGGCTTGCAAGGGAAAGCGGCGTACATGGTGTCTACGCCATCGCCGGGGCTGTACTGGTGCTCGCGCTGACAGGGTACTTTCTCATCTCGGAACAGTGGCAGCACATCAAGCTCTTGAGCATACTCATTCTTGTTGTTGCCACGGGCATCGCCTACATTGCGATATCTGATCTCGTTTACATACAAACGAGTCTGCTCAACGATCCCCTGCTTGTCGCCTCATTCGAACGCCTGGGAACGGCTGGAGAATGGAACAGACTGGTTGACGACCCTGAGCTCTCCAAGTCCATATCGGTGGCCCCCGGCATGTACGTCATCCTTGTCGCCTGCGGGCTCCTGGCAGCCAGCGGAGGATACAGCACATTCAGGAGCTTTCTGCCGGACCCAGTCAGCAAGGAATCCTGATCGTGAACTGGGAGTCATAGGAAGCCTATGCAACGGAACGCCGTCGTAATACGACACTCTCCGGTGGAAACCCTGGGTTCCAATTTCACTTCAGTTCTCACGGAGCGTGGCTTTGAGCTTAAAGAGGTCAACCTGTTCGACCACGCCCCTGCCTACGACCGGTTCGCTGCCCCGCCTCTGGATGCGGCAAAGGTCGTCATAGCTCTGGGCGGGCCGATGTCGGTGAACGACAAGCTCCCAGCCTTGGAGGTGGAGCAGGAGTACATCAGGGAGGCTGTGGCGTCGGAAGTCCCGGTGTTCGGTGTGTGCCTGGGCGCGCAGCTGATGGCGGCTGCCCTGGGTGGCCGCGTCGAGCCCACGGGCGGATTCCAGTTCGGACTCCGCAAGATAGAGGTTACGGCTGAGGGAAGCGCCGACCCGGTCTTCGGGAAGATACGGGTTCCCCTGGTACCCACTCTGCACGGCGACCATTTCATCCTCCCGCCGGGGGCTGTCCCGATGGCCGGAGGCCACATGCTCTGCCGTGACGGGAGCTATCTCAAGATCAACATGGCCTACCGGTACGGCTCCTGCTACGGCTTTCAGTTCGAGCCCCAGCTTACCCTGGAAGAGCTGGTTGTGTGGGACCGGGAGATGTACGACTGCTATGGGCTCATGGGCGATGCCTTCGACCCTGCCCGGGAGTCCGAGCGCAACCTGCGCGAATTCACCGGCTTCGATCCCCTTTACCAGACCCAAATGCGGGCTATGTTCGAAGCCTTCTTGGACCAGGCCTCAGGACCCTAAAGCTGGTCCCCCAGGCGCGGCTGCACTGCGCCGAACTTCGCCGTCAAGGGGAAGTCTCCTTGTCCCTGCAAACCGCCGACCCTATAATGGGGCCACCATTCCACGGGAGGCTGAAGCATGTACACCAAGTCGATGCTCAGCTTGGACCAGTGCCAAGCTGCCATTACCGCAATGATCGCTGACTACAACAAGGACACCAGTCGGCGTCCCATCGCCATGGCCATAGTAGATGACACGGGCAACCTCATCAGCTTTGCCAGGACGGACCGGGCCAGACTTATGGCGGCCCGCAACTGCATCAAGAAGGCCTACACAGCGGCCATCATGGTGTCCGACACCGTCGACTATGCCGCCAGGCTCAAGGATCAGGGCCGCACCGTGGCTGACGCTGGGGACCCGATGCTGACCGCCCTGCAGGGGGGCGTCGTCATCTTGAACCCCGACGGCACAGCCTTGGGAGGAATCGGCGTGGGGGGCCTGCCCACCGGCGTCGCCGACGAGGAGATCGCCAGGGTGGGTCTGCAAGCCCTGGGCCTATGAGGGCATCACGATGAAGAGCATAGAGATCGACCGCAGCAAGCGTCTGAAGGAAGAGCCCACCAAGGGCCATAACCGGTGGCACCCCGATGTGACGTCGGTTGTAGAGGCTGACCTGGGAGAAGAGGTGGTGCTGGAGACCAGGGATGCTGCCGACTGCCAGATACGGAAGGGCATGGGTGTGCAGAACCTGGTGGGCCTGGATGCCAAGGTGGCCCATCCCCTGACGGGCGCGGTTTACGTGAAAGGCGCCCAGCCGGGAGACTTGCTGGAGGTGGAGTACCTGGACATCATTCCCCAGCCCTACGGGTGGACCCGCTTTCGTTCCGGTGGCGGATTCCTGCGGGATGAGTTCACCGAACCCTACCTGGTGCATTGGGACATCTCCGATGGATGGGCTACCTCGGAGCAGCTCGCCGGAGTGCGAATCCCCAACGGATCCTTCATGGGAACTGCCGGTATTGCTCCATCCCAGAGCCAGCTGGAGGAGTGGACCCGGCGGGAGGCCGACCTTGTGAGTCGCGGAGGCATTGCCCAGCCGCCCGATCCCATCGATGCGGTGCCCTCGGGCGGGGCCGTGGCCACCCACGGTGTGCGCACCATCCCACCCAGGGAGAATTGTGGCAACGTCGATGCCAAGCAGCTGACCAAGGGTTCCAAGCTGTTCATCCCCGTCAGCGTGGAAGGAGCGCTGTACTCGGCCGGAGACGCCCACTTTGCCCAGGGGGACGGCGAGTGCTGCCTCACTGCCATTGAGATGGGCGCAACGGTGGCGGTGAGCTTCCAGGTTCACAAGGGGGAAGCGGCCCGTCACAACATCCGCTGGCCCCGCTTCTCCCACCCCGGTTATTTCCTGCCGCCCGAATGGGCAGCCCCCCGCAACTTCATCGCCACCATGGGAATGCCGGTTCGGAAGGATGGCACCCAGGAGGGCGAAGACCTGACCCTGGCAGCCAAGAACGCACTCCTGAACATGATCGACCTGCTCCAGGAGAGGGGGTGGACCAGGGAACAGGCCTACATCATCTGCAGCGTAGCTGTGGACCTGAAGGTCAGCAACGTAGTGGATCTGCCCAACGTGACCGTCTCAGCTTTCCTCCCCGAGGACATCTTCCAGGGCTAGGCCGGGTTCACTTGACGGCGAAGCCGCCGTCCACCGTGAGCACCGCCCCGGTCACGTAGTCGGACCCGGGGCCTGCTAAGAAGACCACCGGACCCTGAACGTCTTCGGGCTCTCCCCATTTTCCTGCCGGAATGCGGCGGCTGATGAGCTCGTATCGTTCCGGGTCCCGCTGGGGAATGCTGGATGTGAGGCGCGTCATGAACCACCCGGGCAGTACGGCGTTCACCTGAATGTTGTCTGACGCCCAGGCCACGGCAAGGCTCTTGGTCAGCTGCACCAGCCCGCCCTTGCTGGCGGAGTAGCCCGACACCCAGTCGCTGCCAAAGAGGGAGAACATGGAGCCGATGTTGATGATCTTGCCCCCACCCTGCTTCTTCATGTGGGGATAGACCTCTTTAGAGGCCAGGAAGCCTGCTCTCAGGTTCACGTTCTGAACCCTGTCCCACTCGTCGATGCTTATCTCCTGGGGCTGCTTGCGGACCGAGATTCCGGCGTTGTTCACCAGTATGTCCACCCTGCCCATAGCAGCCACGGTGTCGGTGACCATGCTTACGATGTCGGCCTCCTGGGAAACATCAACCTTCAAAGCCAAGGAGCGCACACCCAGGGCGGACAGCTGCTCTACGGCGTCGGCGTTCTTCTCCTCGTCCCTGGCGGCTACGACCACATCGGCCTTGGCAGCCGCCAAGCCTGCAGCTATTCCCAGGCCCAAGCCTCCGTTTCCGCCGGTAACAATGGCAACCTTGCCTGCCAGGTCGAACAGATTGTCAATGCTCATTGAGGCCTCCTCTGGCTGCGCGGGTCTGGATAGGGGCTCTGGAAGCGGATGGTAGTGTAATTGGCCCTATTTCGAGTGTCAACGACACCCCGATTCGCCTCTCTTCGGCGCGATGCTCACCATCGCGCCCTTCAATCGGAAGATGTGGCTGGGGTGGGCATAAGGTTGGAGTGTATAATGGGGCATCCCTGTAGGGGCGAGATATCCCACTGGATGCCGGATAGCCAATCAGCCCGGTAAAACACTTGAGAGGTGCAGGATATGCCCGAAACAACAGACGGCGGAGAAGCCCTGCTGGAGGCCATCCGGGAGCTCGACATCGACTACATCATATCCTCCCCCGGCTCGGACTGGGCGCCTGTGTGGGAAGCTCTGGCCCGGCAGAAGGCCAACGAGACCAAGGGCCCCACCTACATCAACTGCTGGCATGAGACCCTGGCTGTGGCGATGGCCATGGGGTACACCCAGGCCACGGGACGCATGCAGGCTGTCCTTCTCCATGCCGGGGTTGGCCTGCTCCAGGGTTCCCTGGGTATCCAGACCGCCACCCAGGGCGAAGTCCCCATGCTCATCCTGTCTGGAGAAGCTGTGTCCTACGGCGAAGACCCGGACCTGGATCCCGGCAGACAGTGGATCACGGGGCTAAGCGTCGTGGGAGGCCCTGACCGGTGGGCAGCTCCCATCACCAAATGGAGCAGCCACGTCACCAGCCATCACACCCTGTACGAGACAGTCCTGCGGGCTGGAGAGATGTCCCAGCGCGTGCCCAAGGGTCCAACCTACGTCGATGTTCCCCTCGAGGTGATGCTCCAGGACTGGACACCCTCCGAGGGCCCCGGCGCCCCCCATGGCGCCCCAAGGGTCTATCCCGACCCCGAGGGGCTGGCCGCAGCCTCGGAGCTTCTGCGTCGCAGCAAGAACCCTGTGATAGTGAGCGAATCGGGAGGCAGGGATCCTGTGTCCTTTAACTATATCCAGGAACTGGCTGACCTGCTGGCCGCGCCTGTAGTGGAGACGGGCACCCCTGTGTTTGCCAACTTTCCTAAGGACAACCCCCTGCACATGGGCTGGGACTCCGGGCCCTTCCTGGCCGAATCGGACCTGTTCCTTCTGATCGGGGCCAAGGTACCCTGGTACCCGCCTTCAACCCGCCCCACCTCGGCCAAGGTCGTCGCCATCGACGAAAGCCCCTACAAGGGCTACATGGTCTATCAGACCTTGGGCGCCGATGTGTCTTTGGAAGGGGACATGGCTACGACCCTGGGGCTGCTCCTTGACCAGCTCAAGCCTGAGGGTGGCTTGGACGACGGCGCCATCGCCCAGCGAAGGACGCGATGGGAGTCAGAGCACAGGGCGCGTCAGGATAAGGCTGTACTCGATGCACAGAAAGCCCGGTCGGCGTCTCCCATAGACCCGGTATGGCTGTGCGCTGCCCTGAGCGAAGTGATGCCCGACAACGCTGTTTACGTGGAGGAGACCATAACTCACCGGCCAGCCATCCTGAAGCATGTCCGCTGGAACCGCGCCGGGAGCTACTATCATCCCCCAACCGGAGGCCTGGGCGTGGGTCTGGGAACAGCTCTGGGGGTCAAGCTAGCCGACCCGGAGAGGCCCGTAGTGTGCCTAATGGGGGACGGCTCCTTCAACTACAATCCGGTCACCCAGGCCCTGGGCGCTGCCCGGGAGCACGATCTGCCCTTGCTGATCGTAGTGTTCAATAACGGGCGATACGCCTCCATGCGGAGGAACCACTTGACCTTCTATCCAGGTGGAGTAGCAGCCAACAACAACGACTTTTACGGAGTGAACATTCCCGGTCCCAGGTACGCTGAGCTGTGCACAGCCTTTGGAGGCTATGGCGATACCGTTGAGACCCCGGAGAGGCTGCCCGCAGCCTTGGCTGAAGGCTTGGAGGCTGTCCGAAATGGGCAGACGGCCATCATCGATGTGGCGCTGGGCGCCTAAGTCCTACGCTGGCGTAGCTGCCCGAACCTCCTGAGGTCTAAAGGCAGGCATCACCTCTTCGGCTAGCCTGTCCATCTGCTCAAGGATCACCGCTTCAGGTGTGCCGATGGGCAGCCCCATGCTGACGCGCTCCAGACCCGGGAAGGCGGGTTCCAGACCCTTGAGCTTCTCCACTATCATATCGGCCGGCCCGCACAGGAACGCCCCCGACTTGGCGGCCTTCTCCAAGCTAGGCAGGTCGGCATAGGGTGCCAGCCTGGGGTCGCTGATATCGCGTATCTGCTCCTCGCTAAGCCCTCGGGTGAGCCGCAGAGGGCCGAACATTTTCAGGTTCTCCTCGAAGTAGGCTGCCGCTTCCTTTATTCCCTGTTCCTGGTTATCGCACACATAGAAGTGGAAGCCTATGGCCAGGTTCTCGCCGAGCTGGGTTTCGATGCCCGCCCGGGCCTGGGCATCCCGCCACGCCTCGATCACGTTGGACATTGCGCCGCTCTCGGCCACACCTCCGCCTATGATCCCTTTCATCCTGTGCTTGGCCATGAAGTCCAAGCCCCTCGCCGTGGCGCTTTGTATGGGCTGCCAGCACTCCACGGGCAGGTTCACCGGACGAGGCACTAAGGATATCTCCTTCAGGTCGTATCCCCGGTAGGGAACATCGGGGGTGGGTGGAAGGTCGTAGTACTTCCCATGGTGGGAGAAGAAGGGCTCATTGAAGGCCTTGAACATGATGTCCACCTGCTCTTCAAAGAGAGCCCTGTTGTCTTCCTGGTCCCGCAGGGGAGCGCCGAAGGTCTCCACCTCCCTTGTGTGGTACCCCCGGCCAACCCCAAAGGTCACCCGCCCGCCCGTGAGGTAGTCCACCGTGGCGTAGTCCTCGGCCAGGCGCAGGGGGTGCCACATGGGGGCGATGTTGAACCCACAGCCCAGGCGAATGTTTTGCGTAAGGTGAGCGAGATGGAGGCTGAGCATCAGCAGGTTCGGGATGCACTCGTAGCCTTCGGGCTGGAAGTGGTGCTCGGCCAGCCATAGGGTGTCATAGCCCAAGCCGTCCATTTTCTGGGCGATGTGAATTGCTTTGTCAAAGGTCGTTACCAGGTGTTCGTTGGGGAAGATGCGATCGTTTACGGCCGTCCCGGCGTATCCTACATCCCCCATGTCCACATGGCCGGCATAGATGCTATCGAACTTGGTTATCAAGGAGAACCTCCCCTAAAGTAAGTGGGTACTATGCGTGCATCAGCCGCAGGCGAGAGAGTACACCTGGGATGCCCCGTCGGGCAGGGGATGAACGCTCCAGGTGTCGCCGCTGTCTTTGCTGGCATACACATCGCCGGCGTTGGTCGCGCAGAACATGTGGCTGGGTTCCCGACGGTCGAAGGCTAGGCCGAATATGGTGCTGGTGGGGACGAATCCCATGTCCACCCGCTCGAAGGATGCCCCACCGTCGGTGCTCCTGAACAGCGCACCCATGTCGCTCTGGAAGTTGGCGCCCCCGGCAACCCAGATGGTCCGCGGGTCTCCGGGAGTCTCTGTGATGCACCGGCAGTAGGTCTGTCCCTTAACGTTCAAGGGTTCCACCGGAACGTTGCTCCAGTGGTCTCCCTTGTCCTCGCTCCGGAATATTCCCGCCCTGGCGATGGTGATGACAACCTCGGGCTTCAGGGTGCTGCAAAGCACACCGTGCATATCAACGTAGTCGTCGTTTAGGTACTGGCCGTGGCTCAGATTCTCCCAGCTTTCCCCGCCGTCGGTGCTCCTTATGATCCCGCCCACCTCCACAGCCCCATAGACATCGCTGGGGTTAGCGACGCTGGCGGCCATCATCAGCACCCTCTTGGCGGGATTGGAGCCCGGGCCCGTAGTTACTTCGGGGAATCGGACGCTGACGGGGAGCTGCCTCCAGCTGTCGCCAGCGTCGACGCTGCGATATATTTCGCAGGAGTCGTACCCGGCGAACATCACGTCCGGGTCCCAGGGGTGAAACAGCACCGACCAGGAAGTCCTCCGGTGGTCGGGAACGTTCACCTTCTCCCAGCTGTCCCCCCGGTCCGTGCTGCGATAGGGGCCATCCTGGGTTGCTGCGTAAACGATGTCGGGTTGGTGGGGATGCACAGCTATGTCCCGCACCGCCGGTGATTCGGGCAGGCCATTGGTGAGCTGCTCCCACCTGCCGTCTCCATCGGCCATCCTGTAAAGCCGGTCGTTCACCATCCGTCCCGGGGCGGTCTCTCCGGCCAAGCCGGCATATACGTATGTCCGTCTTCCTGAATCGTTGCTTGCCATGGCAATCTCCTCTCCAAGGTGTGGGAGAAATAAGGGGGGTTGGGTCGTTGTTGGGATGGGGTCATTCCAACAAAAAACAGCTACCCTTGTCAAGCCTGCCGAGGTTTACTGGTGGGTAGCCCACGGCTAGGTTTGACCGGCATTTGCGCCGTGTCTATAATCGATCCATCTTCCCCGGTCTGCCTTCGATCCTGCCCACATTAAGGAGGTCATATGGCTGCCGAAGCGTTGGCCCTGGAGCCAAAGAAGTGCGTCCTGATTCTGAACGACATGATCAACCGCCTGTTCAAGGGACAGGGCCCCCCCTACTCGACGCCTCCCCACCGGCAGGAGATGCTGGAAAACGTTATCAAACTGGTTGACCATTCCCGTGCCGTGGGCATACCCATCATCTGGATCACTACCCACTACCGGAAAGACATGGCGGATGGACCGAAGCAGATGTCCGACGTATTTCAGGGGTTGCAGAACCTGCTGATCGCCGGCGTTCCCGACACCGACTTCATTGATGAGCTGCCCCCTGCACCCGAGGACTTCATCCTGGTGAAGCAGAGGTGGAGCGCCTTCTGGGCCACCAACCTGGACTGCATCCTCCGGGCTCTGGGGACCGAGACCTTGATCCTAGCCGGGGTGGGAACCCACCGCACCATCGAGGGGACCGCCAGGGATGCCAAGAACCGGGACATCCCCAGTGTGGTAGTGAGCGACAGCTGCACCGCCGCCGAGGTCGAGGCATCGGACATGACCCTGAAGTACATCCTTCCGATCCTTGTCCACGTTCGTACCACCGACGAGGTGATCAGCTACCTGCACAACTAGCTCCCGATGAGGACGGGGGAGAGGGATGGGGTGCAGGGACACCCGCACATGTAAAGGAGGCTGTACCATCATCGATCACGGAGTACCCAACCACAGCTTCTATATGCCCACGCGGATAGTCTATGGGCAGGGTACCCTTGCCCGACTCTCCGAATTGGTGGAAGAGACGGCAGGTCCCGACGCTCACGTATTCCTGGTGACCGGGCCCAACAACCTCAAGGCCCAGGGTACCTTGGACAGTGTCTTGGCCGACCTGGGTCGATTCGAGTTGACCCACTACGGAGGGGCCCTGCCCTTTACGCCGCCGAACCTGGTGGACGATGCTGTGGAGGCTCGCCGGGCCAGCGGGGCGAACGTAGTTGTTGGCATCGGCGGGGGAAGCGTCCTCGACCTGGCCAAGCTGGTGGCCATCCTGGCATCCAATCCGGGCCCATCCCTGGACTACGGGACGGGGGTTAGGAGAATCGGGCAACCGGGCATTCCCTTCATAGCGGTCCCCACCACGTCGGGCAGCAGCAGCGAAGTCACGTCGGCTGCCCGGCTGTGGCTGTTCGATGAGCAGGAGTCGTATGCCGTCAGCCATCTTCACATGTACCCCACGACGGCGATTGTGGACCCCGACCTTGCTCTGACGATGCCGTCGGATCTGGCCGCCGCCACCGGGATGGATGCCTTCACCAGCGCCTTCGAGTCCTACTGGGCCACCGAGTCCCAGCCCATCACCGATGCCCTGGCCCTCAGGGTGGTCCGCCTCTATGCCCAAAACCTGGAGGATTCCTGCAACGGCGCCGGGGCTGAGGCCCGCGCCAACTGCGCTCTGGCTGCAACCATATCAGGGGTCGGCTACACCAACAGCCACCCCAACATTTGTCATGCCTTCTCCCAGCCTCTCACCCTGATGAAAGGTGTGGCCCATGGGCAGGCAGTGGCCGTTTCCCTTGGCGCTTGCCTGAAGTGGAATGCCCCGGCCATCAGCCACAAGCTGCCGGCCCTGTGGGAAGCCCTTGGGGTGGAGAGCCTGGATGATGCGGTCACTAGGGTGGAGCAGATTATGGAGCACTGCGGCCTGAAGACCCGCCTGGAAGACCTTGGGTTCGGTTCGGACGACATGGAGACGGCGTTGGACCTGGTGCCGTGGTACCGTCTGAAAATAGTCCCCAGGGAGATGTCCAGGCTCCAGGCCCACTCCCTGCTGGAGTCCCTGCTGTAGCTAGCTGACCTGCCTTGGGTTAGGCGATGGGTGTACCCCAGCGGTCAATCGAGCACACCTCGGGGAGGGGCTTGCGCTGGTTGGGTCCGAAATTCCCCCGGGGGTATCCTAGGGGGATGCAGTACACCACCTCTGCCGTATCCGGGATGTCCAAAAGCTGGTGTATCCGCTCCTCAACCGTGGCGTGGAGGGTCGTTATGGTGCCCCCGATGCCCAGGCACCGGGCAGCCAGCAGCATGTTTTGCACAGAGGGGATCACCGAGGCCCTAGCATTGGCGCCCTTTGCCGTGGAGCAGACCATGACTATCACTGGCGAAATTCCGATCTCATTAGCCATTTTCATGGCTGACTGGCGGGGGTTCTTGCCCGGAGGCAGGTCTTCGGGGCCGTTGATTCCCTCGTCTTTGCGCTTGGCCCACCAAGCTTCCCGGTAGAGCTCGGCGAACTTAGCCCTGGTGTCGGCATCCTTCAGCACCAGGAAGTGCCAGTTCTGGGCGTTGCCCCCGTTGGGAGCGCGGATGGCCGCCTCCAGTATCTCGCGCAGGTCGTTCTCGGGCAGGGGGTCGGGCTTCTGCCTACGAATAGCCCGGAGGGTGTAGATGGCTTCCCCAAGGGACATGTTGAGACTGGTTGGGCCAGGCATGGAGCTCCTTTCTAGGTGGGGATCCCAAGGCGGGAATCGTTAGAAGGTCGAATGTTTGGTAGACGGTATTCTATTGAGGCCCCTCTAGGCCGTCAAGGAAGCCGAAGATTACTACTCCTCCAGCGCTACGACCACGTACAACCGGGTTCCCATGCTGACCACCCTGGTGGTGTGACCCTTCCCCGTCAGGTCTTCGGCCAGCAGGATGTCCCCGGGGCCGACGCGCATCTTGGTCCCGTCGCTGGCTTCGATCTCAGCCTCGCCGGTAAGGGTGATGGTGTACTGGCGGCGAGGCGCATTATGCCAGTCCAGGAAGTATCCCGGGGGTGACTCCCGGAAGGTGATCCCCGATGCGGGCTGGAAAGGTGTTCCAAGGCCGTACGCCCCCTCAGTATCCACGAAGGACTCCATAGGCACGTCCACCTTCTCTATGTGGGTGAGGTCGTCGTCCCCAGTGTAGACCCGTACTATCTCAGCCATGACCGCTCCTTGAGGTTGATAGGTGCTTCGCCAAGATTATATCCCAACTTCTTGGATGTCACGTCCAGGCTAGAGGCCACTCTGCCCTTCGCCGTAATAGGAGAACATCCGTACGTTGGAGGTTCAGGGCCGTGTCCCTGCCATAGAGAGAGGTTGAGCGGGTCCAAATAAGAGGCGATCTCCCGTTGACCATGTCTCACCATGGGCATACAATCGTTTTCACGTAGCCCATTGCGGGCAGCCAGGAGGAGACCATGACCTTCAAACCAAAGGGCTTGGGACATGTCAACATCTATGTGCGCAACGCCGAGCGCTCCCGGGAGTGGTACGAAAGACTCCTGGGCCTCCACACCTACGATTTCCAGCCCGGTCGGGCGGCCTTCATGTCCGCCAACGTGGAGCACTCTCACGAGGTAGCCCTCATAGAGCTGGGCGAAGATGCCGACGGTCGCAAGGATGGCCAGGTGGGGCTGAACCACATGGCTTGGCAGGTGGGAAGCCTGACTGACCTGGAGGAGTTCTACCATCGTATGCAGGAGATGGAGGTGCCCATTGAGCGGGTGGCCGATCACGGTCTATCCCTGGGCATCTATTTCCGTGACCCCGACGGCAACGGCATAGAGGTGTACTACGAGACTCCCAGGGAGAAATGGCACCGCCAGGACAGCATCTTCATGGGTGAGGGCAGGCCAAAGGGTCAATTTCCGGGGCCATGGGATGAACAGATCGCCCGTCAGGAAGCGGCCGCTTAGTCAACTATCCTGGCGAGCAGCTCTGGGCTCAGTCCCAGACAGGACCACTGGCAGGCAGGTTAACCAGTTTCTGAGGGAGGAGAGCAGAAATGGAACGACCAAGGATTCGACACATCGCCATCAATGCCCAGGACCGGGATGCTGAGGCCGACTACTACAAGAAGGTGTTCGGGTTGGAGGAGATCGAGCGTGGATCCAACGGCACGATCTACATGTCCGATGGGCACGTGGGCGTGGCCATAATCAACGTGCCGACCATGCCTTGGGGCGTGAACCACTTCGGTTTCCACGTTGAGAGCGTCGAAGAGATAGAGAAGACTGCCGGGACCACGGCGGAGAAGAACATTGCCGCTGCGGCAGGGGAGCATTGGATCAAGGACGAGGAAGGGTACCGGGTAGACATCTCCGAACACTCCTGGCCCATCTAGGGGGCTATGCTATCCCACGGCCAGATAGACGATAAGCCCAACGCCGCCAACCACTAAGCAGGCTGGCAGCCCTGTTGGAATCAGCTCTGCCTAGCGGGCTTCGGATGTCTTCCCGCCGGACGTACATGAGACCGCTAATGCAAACAGTCCCTTGGCATCCATCGGCAGAAAACCTGGGCGGGCAGCTCGATTGCTTCCACGTTTTTCCTGAATCTGTCTCCAATTCATCATTTGGAAATGAAGCAGCGTTGCTCATGTTCAAGGCCAAGTAGTTTATCCGCCCATTTGGGCGATCCGCCTAACCATCCACGTTAGAGTGCTGGTGCGAGTCATGTTGCGGCGACGAGCCTCATTGTCAATGTATGCGGCCACATCCTCATCAACATAAACATTTAAGCGCACGCGGGTCCCCGACGAACGGAGCAGAGGTATAGCAACAAGCTGGGTCCCCTCAGGAGTTGCAACGGTTTCCAGGGGAGAGGGATTCGGCAATTTGCCTCCCCGCGCCTCGTAGTCGTTGGCCCACTCGCGGAGGGACTCTTCTGCGTTCAGCATGGCCTCATCAACCGTTCGGCCCATCGCGACGCAACCAGGTAGATCGGGGAAGGATACCCCGTAGGAACCCGCCTTTCCATCAACAAGCGCAGCGTACCTGTTCATCTCGCACCTCTCAATCGTTCCACCGCGCAGCCTTGGTGATGGAGTGGGCAACGTAGTTGGAAACCGACCGGCGACGGGGCAAGTGTATGGGCTCAATGATGTCTGGGTGGTGATAGACATCGTGACTTCTGCCAGACCTTACCAATTTCCACCCCGACCTGATCAACCTTCGCCGAATCTTGGCGGTGTTGGTTTCCATGTGCAAATATTAGCACGCTATATTTGTTCTTGGTTATCATCCTGATGGCAGTGGCGGTTGCGAAGAGAGAGCATCTCCCGCCTTCGGGGGATGCTCTCTCAGACTACGCGACAAGGACGCTTGGGCTAGAGTGGCATTCAGCGATCCCGCTTCAAGAACCGCAGCCACCGCGAAAGTCCCGCTTCCTCCGCTGGACTGTGGACCCTAAAAAGCAGCTTACTCTTGCGGCGTCTGCGCCACGGCCAAAAGACAGGGAAGGGTAGCCACTGCCTGGGAGGGCGGTGGTTCCGAGGTCTCATCATCATACATGCGTCCATCGTGATTCTGTAATCCTCGCGCATCTCGGGCGAACGGATGAAAACCTTCAGCCCCACAGGGTTTCCTGCCTCGTTGACCAGCTTCCACCACAGGTCCGCAAGATACCCGGGCGGCTCCCACTCTGGAGATGTCGGGTGGTACACCGACTTGACCAGATGACCCATGTGCATCTTCTTGGGTCGGCAGGTAGCTCGCTGGGCGTTTGTTAACTCATAACCGGGTCCGTCGGACAGAATCTCCCGGCTGATGCGAATCTTGTTTGGGTCTGTGGTTCCGCCGGACATGGTGTGTCAGTATCCTCCGGGAGAGTCCTAAACGGGTATCAGGGGCAATCGTTGATGGTCCTTGTGACCCAAGGCGAGGAGCCGTCGTAGGTCTGACCATAGATGGTCACCCAACCGTACGCGTAAGACCGGTACTTGCCATCGACGCAGCCGATAATGGCCCTGGCCGTTACTCTCCGCTCTCCTTCCCCCGTCTCGCTTTCCTTTTTCTTTTGCTCCCATTTGCAGAAGAATTTCCAGAACTTGCACTTCTCCTTCTCTATCGTGATCTTTGCACCGATCCTGCTAGGTGTGACAGTAGAAGGACATGTGGTGATGGCAGCAGCATCAATCGTTGTGGGCTTATGGACTGAGTGGTGTACCGCGTCATGACTGACCCCGCAGCCATATGGGTTAGGAATGTGATGGCGGGTATTGCCATCACCCGACCCAAGAGGAACGAGCTCTCCACCTGGAGAGTCTCCTGTCTCTTGGGCAAGCACAAGGGCAGTAGAGCCGGATAGGGCCATCAGTAGCAGCAACAGATGGTTTAGGCTATCGCCCAGCCCCAGGCTTGTCAACGTGTCCCGGGGTTAGTGGGGGCGCTCCCATCATCCTCGAAGGGGCGCTGTGTCAGCTGCTCGATGGCTTGACGCTTCGCCGGCGAAAAGGGCCTGGAGGCCTTGCCGTTGATGTACCTGCCATCCAATCTGGATGGCGATTCTGGCGTGGAATTAAAGTAGGTGGCACACCGACGAACGTCAGCATATGGGCTGGTGTGTCAGCCAATCAACCATAAGTATGGTCTATGGTGCCGAGGATAGGACTCGAACCTACACACCCGCAAGGGTAGCGGATTTTAAGTCCGCCGCGTCTACCGTTCCGCCACCTCGGCAAAGATGGATAGCGTCCGGGCTTGCTGAAGGGCCAGCCCGCTATGCAATCGCTCTCTCATGCATTGTACAGGGAACCCCCTATGCGCGTCATGCCCACACCTCCGCGGCATTTCGCCCACCCTGGCGTCGGTTGGGTTGGGACGAATTGTGGCGAAGGATTAAGAGCAAGGTTGGGAGGGTGCCGGCTGAAGGATGTAGCTGAGTGGATGCTTGCCCAGAGACTGGAATGACGACGGAACAAGGTCGTGACGTAGGGGCGAACCCCGGTTCACTCTACGGTGATCGTCTCACGAATCGCGTCCGCCGGTGTACCCCGAAGGCCATCCTCTCGACGGTCTTCGAGGATCAAGGCGATCGCTTCGGAGAGGCTGTCGCGCGATTCGGCTTTTTGTTTTGCCCTGACCGTTCGCTCCGGGAATTTCAAGACAGTACGCGATATACCATGAGTCGTCTCGTTAGCTGATTGCTGTGAACTCGTTACGCACCCTGGGGTTTCCCTCGAAGAAGGGTGCAATCCGAGGGGGGAAGAGTGGAGGCGACGGGCGGATTCGAACCGCCGAATAGAGGTTTTGCAGACCTCCGCCTTAACCACTTGGCTACGTCGCCTTGCACAAAGCCTTTGTGGTGCCGAGGGCGGGATTTGAACCCACACAGGCTTTCGCCTACCACCCCCTCAAGATGGCGTGTCTACCAGTTCCACCACCTCGGCTTTGTGAAACCCATTTTATCACACATCCGCCCCTTTGCCATCGGGCGTTGATGGACGCCGACGCAACACCGGACTCTAGTCTGCAGCCACGGGCATCGCCTGCACATTGTGGGCTTTCAAGGCGGGAAGCACTTCCTTACCGAAGCGCTCCAGGTTCTTCATGAACAGCTCCTGGGGCATGGCTCCCTGGTTGAAGTTCAGCAGCAAAGTACCGGCGCCCAGCTCATCGGAAAGGTTGATCAACGAGTTGGTCACCTCGTCGGGGCTACCCCAGCACACCCGTTCGCTGTGCTCCAGGTCTTCGTAGGTGATGCTGCGGAAACCTTCGGAGGCTTTGAAGAATCCTTCCCGGTTTTCGGGCCGTATGTAGTCGTAGGCAGCGTCCGGCCGATAGCCCGACTCCCTACCCTGGGCCGCGCCGCCAATGCTTATGATGCCCAGCCCGAAGAGGGTGTGGACGAAGTAGCGCATGTACGGCCCCGCCTCTTTCACCGCTGCCTGCCGGCTGACCGCCACGTACACGCTGGCCCCCACGGCGATGTGTCCAGGGGTGATGCAGTAACCATTCTGCTCCAGGCACTCGGAGTAGTACCTGACCATATCCTTGCGCACCGGCAGGGTGTTGTTGATCGCCCCGGGGGTGATGGG
>JAGWBF010000010.1:0-25276 GCA_021296025.1 Dehalococcoidia bacterium
TTGGATGCAGCCGAACAGGCTATGCCCAGGGTGAAGATTGAAGAGGCAACGGAGGATGTTTGCCAGAAGTGCGGTAACAGCATGGTTATCAAGACCGGGCGGTTCGGAAGGTTCCTTGCCTGCACCAACTTCCCCGCATGCCGGAACACCAGGCCCCTGGCGGCCGACGGAAAGGCCCAAGCTCCCGATGGCCAAGCGCCCCAGGAGCCTGAAGATACCGGGGAGAGCTGCGAAAAATGCGGCAAACCAATGCAGATGCGGTCTGGCCGCTACGGGCGTTTCATAGCCTGCACGGATTATCCTACTTGTAAGAGCAGTAAGCCCATACTGAACAAGATTGGAGTAGCTTGCCCCAAGTGCGGGAGCGAAATCGTGGAGCGACGTTCCAGGAAAAAGGGGCGCCCGTTCTTCGGCTGCTCCAGCTACCCGAAGTGCGACTATGTTTCCAACCAGCGACCTCTGCCGGAACCCTGCCCCGAATGCGGAGGACTCATGGTGGCCTCGGGTACCAAGAGCGTGAAGTGCACCAACTGCACCTGGACGGAGAAGATAGAGAAGACGAAAGCGATGGAACCTGCCTCAACTAGATAGCTCTTAGCCCACAGGGCAGCTTCAGCCCTCTTACAACTAAATTAGGAACACTACGTTGACCCAAACTCAAGTCAATGACCTGGAACCACTTGTAAACAGTTACGCCGAGGCTTTGAGAAGCCAGCGCGGTCGCACCGAGCGGACTGCGCAAATATATGCCAACGACCTCCAACCCTTCGTCCGTTTCATGACCCATGAAGGGATAGACCCTCGGAAGCTGGACCGCGGTGTCCTGCGCCGGTACCTAGCCTGGCTCTCCACAGAAGCTAAAGGACGATCAGGTGGGTACGCCCGAGTGAGCGTAGCTCGGAAGCTGGTTGTGCTTAGGTCCTTCTACCGTTACCTGCTCCAGGAGGGACACATCGCATCTAACCCCATTCCCAAGGGGCGCAGCTTCAACATCAAGGTCGAAAAGCGACTGCCGGTGTTCCTGGGGCATGAGGAGGTGATGCGCCTGGTCGCCGCTCCTGACCCCGCCAGCGCCCTGGGTCTGCGGGACCAAGCCATCCTGGAGCTGTTCTATTCCTCCGGGATCCGGCTGGCGGAACTGCAAGAAATGGACATCGACGACCTGTCCCTCCAGTCCCGGGAGGTGCGAGTGAGGGGGAAGGGTGCCAAGGACAGGGTGTGCCTCTTGGGGGCTCCTGCCGTCACCTGCATCTCCAACTACATCGCGGGCGGTCGCCCGGCTCTGCAGCATGCTGGCATGGAAAGGGCCGGCTACAGGCCGACCGGCGCCCTATTTCTGAATCGTTACGGGGCACGCTTGTCCCGGCGCAGCATCGAAAAGCTGGTGTCCAAATATGCCACGTCGGTTGACGCCAGGCCGGGGGTACACCCCCACACCCTGAGGCACACCTTTGCAACCCACCTGATGGAGGGCGGGGCTGATTTGCGGGTTGTGCAGGACCTTCTGGGCCACTCCAGTCCAGCTACCACCCAGGTGTATACTCACGTTACTCGAAACGAAGCTAGGGCTGAGTACTTCACGACCCATCCCGGTGCGCGGATGACCGCCAGGGACAACGAAGCGTCGAAAGATGACGATGAGTAAATTTCTTGTGATCAACGGTCCCAACCTGAACCGCCTTGGGAGCCGCGATGTGGGGATCTATGGGAGCAAGACCCTGGCTGAGATCGAATCCGAGATAACTTCTAAGGCCGATGAACTGGGTGTTCAGGTCGAGTTTTTCCAGTCCAACTCCGAAGGTGCTATCATAGACTACATACAGGCCAGGAGCGGCGAGGCTGCCGGGATCGTAATCAACCCCGGGGCCCTTACCCACTACGGCTACTCGCTGCTGGATGCATTGACGGACTGCCGGCTTCCCGTGGTCGAGGTGCACATAAGCGACATCCACGCCCGGGAAGAGTGGAGGCGGCACTCGGTGACGGCCGCGGCAGCCCGGGAACAGATAACAGGCTTGGGGTGGAAGGGCTACCTTATCGCCTTGGAAGCCCTGGTATCCCAAGAGGGAGTGGACCAAGAGACATGAGCTACAGACTGGACAAACTGCGCAACGTTCTCAAGGAGAGAGAGCTTGATGCTCTCCTCGTATCGACCTCGGAGAACCGACGTTATCTATCGGGCTTCCACGGCTCCGCCGGCCATCTGCTGGTTTCGGCGGAAGGTGCATTCCTTGCCACAGACTTCAGGTACGTAGAACAGGCTGCCCACCAGGCGCCCGAGTTCCAAGTGCTGAAGGTGGGCGGGGGGTGGTCCTGGCTGATGGACCTTTTGAGGGACGCCGGCCTGAAGAAGGTGGGCTTCGAAAGCCACCAGGTGACCGTGTCCACTTACCAGCAGATGACAGAGGCTGCCCGTGAGCTTTCCACCGCTGAGCAGCCCAGCTTGGTGGCCACCGCCAGCATCGTCGAAGAGATCAGGACTGTGAAGGATGGCGGTGAGCTGGAGCTGATACAACGGGCTGTCGATGTGGCGGACGCCGCCATGGACTCTGTCACCCCGACGGTCCGGGCTGGGCAGACTGAGCAGGAGGTCGCCTGGCGGCTTGAGTTGGCCATGCGGGAGATGGGAGCGGAGTCCGTCAGTTTCGAGACAATCGTGGCAGCGGGTCCCAATGGGGCTATGCCCCATCACCGGCCTTCCGAGCGGGTCATACAAGAAGGCGAGCCTGTGGTTATCGACATGGGTGCGAAGGTAGATGGCTACTGCAGCGACATCACCCGCACCATCTGCGTCGGCGAGGAGGATGAGACCTTCCGGCGGATATATGACATCGTTTTGGGGTCGCAGCTTACCGCAATTGCCACCGTGACCCCGGGCCATACGGGGGGCGATGCCGACGACCTGTCTAGAGTTGTCATAAGTGAGGCTGGTTACGGCGAGAACTTCGGGCACAGCTTGGGACACGGGATTGGGATGGCGGTGCACGAGTTCCCGAGGGTGGGGCCCAAGTCGGACCACCCGTTGTCCGAGGGCATGGTCTTTACCGTTGAGCCGGGCATCTACCTATCGGGCTGGGGTGGTGTCCGGATTGAGGACATGGTTATCCTGGAAAGTACGGGCGCCAAGGTGCTGAGCAAGGCGCGCAAGTGAGTCAAACATCGGTTGCGGGTTGGGGCGGTGCTGAAATGCTTATGAGGGGGGAGTGAAATGACTATCGGTTTCGGAGACCTGCGCCGGGGAGTTGCCATTGAAGTGGAGGGCCACCCGTACGAAGTGGTCGAGTATGAGAGGCAGAAGATGCAGCAGAGAGCCCCGGTCACCCGCCTGAGACTCAAGAGTTTGAGGGATGGACGCGTTATTGAAAAGGCGTTCCAGAGCTACACCACCGAGTTTTCCCTGGCTGAGATCGAAGTCCGGGAAGCGCAATACCTGTACAGCGATGGCCGGTTTTACACCTTCATGGATATGGAAACCTACGACCAGTACCAGATGTCCACAGCCCAACTTGGAGATGCAACCAACTTCCTGAAGGGTGAAGAAGTGGTGGAAGTGGTGTTCTACCGAGGTGAGGTGCTGAACATCCGTGTTCCCACCTTCGTGGACCTCCTGGTGACGGATACCCCTCCCGGCTTCAAGGGCGACACAGCGTCGGGTGGGACCAAGCCCGCGGTGCTGGAGACCGGGCTTACCGTCCAGGTGCCCCTGTTCATAATGAACGGCGAGACAGTTAAAGTCGATACCCGTTCCAGCCAATACATCGAACGGGTCGCCTGAAGCCGGTGGGCTGAGATGCCTGTCTACACCGTAAGCCAGATAAGCCGATATCTCAAAGAGTCCCTGGAAGGAGACCCGCTCCTGGGGGACCTGTGGAATACCGGCGAGATATCCAACTTCAGGCCTGCCCCTTCGGGTCACAGTTACTTCACGCTCAAGGATGCCCAGGGGCAGCTCCGCTCAGTCATGTTCAAGGGCGGCCGGGGTTCCGAGCTGTTGGAATCGGGCGTCCTGGTCACCGCCCACGGGCGCATCTCATTTTACGAAGCCCGTGGGGATGTGCAGCTCGTCGCCGACCTTGTGATGCCCGAAGGCACAGGCCCTCTGCATCTGCAGTTGGAAAAGCTGAAGATGCAGCTGGAAGAGGAAGGCCTGTTCGAGCTGTCCCGCAAGCGCAGCCTTCCGCCGTTGCCCCGGACCATTGGGGTGGTCACATCCCCAACAGGGGCGGTTTTCCACGATATCTGCAACATCATCGGACGTCGCTTCCCCTTGGTGGAGATCCTGCTGGCACCTGCGACCGTCCAGGGTGAGAGCGCGGCCCCGGCAATCGTCGCAGCCATCAAGGCCCTCAATGAGCAGAGCAGCGCCGACATTATCATCCTGGCCAGGGGCGGAGGCTCCCTGGAGGAGCTCTGGCCCTTCAATGAGGAGCAGGTGGCCAGGGGAATCTACGGAAGCCGCATTCCCGTGGTCAGCGCCGTGGGCCATGAGACCGATTTCACCATAGCGGACTACGTTGCCGATCTTCGGGCGTCCACGCCTTCGGCTGCAGCGGAGATGGTGGTACCCGACAGGCGGGCGATAATCCGGGAGGTCTTCGGCAGGGAAGAGGAGATGGAGCGGGCCTTCAAGGACCTGGTGAGCCACTATCGGGGCTCGGTGGAATCCTTGGCTGTGCAGGCCCTCCAGCGCACTCCCGACTTCCCCACCTGGCGCCGGCGGGTTGACGATCTGGCAAGGGCCGCCGCAACACCTCTGTGGGAGCACCTGACGAGCCTGAAGTACCAGGTGACGGGATTCGGTGACCAGCTAAAGGCCCTGAACCCCAATGCGATCCTGGAAAGGGGCTATGCTGTTGTGGAAACCCAGCCTGAGGGCCGGATCGTCCGCAGCAGCGAGCAGGTAAGACCAGGGCAGCAGCTGAAGCTGCGGGTAGCGGAAGGGTCCATTCCCGCCGTTGTGGGTAGTTCTGGGGAGCCCCAGCGTCAGAAGAAGCAGCCGGAGCGCGCAGGCGCGCCGCTGATCTAGGAAGATGGGTGCCGGATCACGGGCCCAGGCACCAGCGATAGACGGGGAATCAGAGGAATCTTGGTTGACACATAGCAGCGAAAACGAGAGTACGGAGATCTCCTTCGAAGAGGCTTACAGGAAGCTGGAGCAGACCGTGGAAGAGCTGGGCGGTGGGGGGCTGAGCCTGGAGCGGGCGACTGTCCTGTACGAGGAAGGAATGAAGCTGGTGCAGGTGTGCAACCAGCGACTCTCGGCCGCCGAGCTGAGGGTGACCCAGCTTAAGGACTCCTACTCCAGCCCTCCCGATGTACTGCCCGATGACAACGACCAGAA
Source organism: Dehalococcoidia bacterium (assembly GCA_021296025.1). Taxonomy (GTDB): domain Bacteria; phylum Chloroflexota; class Dehalococcoidia; order Lucifugimonadales; family JAGWBF01; genus JAGWBF01. The sequence goes on from JAGWBF010000010.1 coordinate 5,342, forward strand.
CTGCTAGCAGGGTGCCTTGAAAGCGGACCTGCACCTACATACTTGCCACTCCTTTGATTCGGGCGCCAAGCCCAAGTCCATCGTTGAGCAGTGCATAAAGACCGGCCTGGACTGCATTGCCGTCACGGACCATAACTCCATAGAAGGGGCCTTCGAGGTGCGAGACCTTGCCCCCTTCCATGTGATCATTGGCGAGGAAGTGAGGAGCGTGGGCGGGGACATCATCGGCCTCTTTCTTCAGGAGGAGATACCCAAGGGACTGTCTCCTGAAGACACGGTTTACGCCATCCTCTCCCAGGGTGGTCTGGTGATGGTGCCCCATCCCTTCGATCGTGTGCGGTCTTCGGTGATAACCCCTGAAGCGCTGTCCGAAGTGGTGGAGAAAGTTGACATATTGGAGACCTTCAACGCCCATAACATTTTCCGCAATGACAATTTGAGGGCCGAGAGCTTCGCTCGGGATTTCAACCTCATCAGAACTGCCGTGAGCGACTCTCACACTCCCGGAGAGCTGGGTTACAGCTACGTGGAGATGCCCGACTTCGACGGTACGCCCGCCGGGTTGAAGGCGTCTCTGGCCCAGGCAAAGCTGGTGGGGCGAAAAGCCAACCCCATCCAGAGACTTGCCCCCACGTATTCCAAACTGCGAAAGAAGCTGTTCTGAGATTGCTGGAAGTGGGTTGGTTCTCCACCGGGCGCGGCGAGGGTTCCCTGGGTTTGTTCGAGCATGTCTATCGGCGTATGCATTCCGGTGAGATCGATGCGCGCATCCAGTTTGTTTTCAGCAACCGGGAACCGGGGGAGGGGGAAGGCAGCGACCGGTTCTTCCAGAGGGTGAAGAGCTATGGACTGCCCTTGGTGACCGTCTCTTCCATGAAGTTCCGTCGGGAGGTTGGGGGGAGGTTCACCGAGCACCGGGAGGAGTACGACCGTCGTGTTATGGACGCCCTCCATGGCTTCGAACCCGACGTATGCGCGCTGGCGGGGTACATGCTCATCATGAGCGATGCGATGTGCCGGCGCTACACCATGCTGAACCTTCATCCCGCTTTGCCCGGAGGCTCCGTAGGCACATGGCAGGATGTTATCTGGGACCTCATCGATTCCAGGGCAACGTTTACCGGATCCATGGTCCACCTTGCCACTGAGGAGCTGGACAGGGGGCCAGTGGTGGCCTACTGCACGCTGCCCATCGTGGGTGGTCTTTTCGACGAGCTATGGACGGAGATAGCGGGTAGGGCATTGGAAGACCTGAAGGCCGAATCTGGGGAGGAGCTTCCCCTGTTCAAGCTCATTCGCCAGGAAGGGTACCGCAGGGAACCTTGGCTGCTGGGTGCTACTCTGAAGGCGATAGCTGAAGGCAGGACAACCCTGCAAGGTGGACGGGTCTATGATAGAGAAGGTATGCCGTCGACCGGTCTATGCCTGGATGAAGAGGTAGAGCGGGCCCTTTCGGGAAGCTAGGTGTCGAAGGGACCCAGCGGGGTTATTTCTTGGGCTCGGCCCCGTTCGAGCTGTCCGCCTGCTCCCCGTTGCTCTGCGGCCCCAGCACTTCATCTACAAGACCATAGTCAAGGGCTTGGTCTGCCGCTAGATAGTAGTCCCGGTCGGTATCCCGTGCGATCTTCTCGTAGGTTTGTCCCGTGTGGGTCGAAAGGATCTGCCGGATCTTGTCCTGCATTCGGATGATCTCGCGGGCAGCAATCTCAATGTCGGCGGCTTGGCCCTGCGCGCCACCCATGGCTTGATGCATGTGGATGGTGGCATTTGGCAGAGCGTAACGCTTTTTCGCTTGGCCTCCGCTCAGGAGCACAGTTGCCATGCTGGCCGCCATGCCGACGCAGATAGTTGAGACCTCCGGCTTCACGAGCTGCATGGTGTCGTAGATGGCCAACCCGGCGCTGATCACGCCGCCCGGGCTGTTAATGTACAGGCTGATGTCCCGCTCGGGGTCTTCCCTTTCGAGGAAAAGGAGCTGGGCGATTATCAGGTTAGCCACATGGTCCACGATGGGGGTGCCCAGGAAGACTATGCGCTCCTTCAGCAGCAGGGAATATATGTCGAAAGCCCGCTCACCCCTTGGGCTGGTCTCGATCACCATGGGGATTATGTTTTGGGGGACGTTTGTCTGGCTGCTAAAGGGATTTTCCAACAATGCTCTTGCCTCCGCACTCCTGATTGGACATTCTAGGGAGCCTATCCGTTAGACGGAGTTGTCTCTTTCGTCTCCTCAGAGCCGGCGGATGCCGCTGCGGAGGCATCCTGGGCGTCCTCGTCTTCCAGTTCCGAGGCTGCCTCTTGGACGTCGCTGTCCTCTAAGCCCGACTCTGTGCTCTCCGTTCCTTCAACTATCTGGGTCAGGCGCTCCAGGACCTTTCGGGTCAATAAAACCGTCCTGATGGAGCTCCTTGCATCCTCCGAAGAAAAAGCCCTCAGGATGGCCTCGGACCCGGCGCCTGCTCCGGTTGCCATTCGGTCGATCTCGGAATCGACCTCCTCGGGGTCAACTTCCAGGTTCTCATCCTGCGCCAGTTTGCGGATAACAAGAAACCTGCTCAGGCGCTCGACCGCCGATGTTCGCAGCTCCTCTCGGGACTCTTCCCTGCTCTTACCCAGGTTGGCCAAGTAGTCTTCTACGCTGGCGTCGCTCCCCTGCTGACCGCGGGCCTGCTCTTCCAGGATGTGGTCGATTTCCCGCTCGGTAGTTGTGTCTGAAATCTCGATTGACGCCTCGCTGATAACCTTTTCCAGGGTACTCTCCTGGAATTCTCGCTCTGCATACCGGGTTGCTTCCTCGGTCAGGTTCTCGCGGACCGAGACCTTCAGGGCCTCAAGGGACTCGTAGCCTTCTTCTATGCCCTTGGCAAACTCATCGTCCAGGTCGGGAAGATTCTTAGTCTTTATCTGCAGGACCTTGACGTCGAAGGTGCAGTCCTCACCAGCGATGGAATCATCCTGGTAGTCCTCGGGTACCTTCAAAGTGAACTGTTTCGACTGCCCCTCCGCCAGTCCTTCGAGGTAAACAGAGAACCCCGGGAAGGGATAGGGATTGTCCTGGGCGGGAAGAAAATCCACACCCTGGTCATTGGCCACCTGGCGGCCTGCTATTGTGCCTTCCACATCCAGGGTCACAAGATCGCCGAACTGCACCGGACGTTCCGCAGGTTCCCAGGGCGCTGCGTTGTAGCGCAGGCTCTCCAGTACCTTGCCCACCTGCTCTTCGGTGATCTCTACGGGCTCCCTTGCTACATCTATCTGGTGCAGGTCCCCCAGTTGGATCACGGGTTCCAGGGGAACAGTCGCCTTGAATGAGACGGGGTCCACATCCACGACCTCAACGTCCGGTTGGCCGAAGATGTCCAGCCCCTCGTCGCTAATGGCTTTGTCCAGGGACTCCTGGACGATATAGTCCAAGCTATCCCTGACCAGGGCTTCGCGGCCTAGGAAGGTTTCAACAATGCGCCTCGGAGCCTTTCCCGGACGGAAGCCGGGGATGGAGACTCGGTTTCTGTTCCGTCTGAAAGCCCGATCTAAAAAGGGTTCCAGGTCTTCGGAATCGAGGGCTACTGTGAGGGTCACCTGCCGAACTGCGGACTCGTCCTTTGTGACTTTCAAATAGAAGGAGCCTCCAGAGTGTGCAACCAGGGAATTATAACATGCCTTCCATATTGTGAAAAGTTTCTCTTTGGCTGTGAACGACCCTTAGTCCAGGGTCTGGATATGGAGCTCCCGTAGCTGTCGCTGATGCACCGGTGAGGGGGCTCCAAAGAGGTAGTCCGTGGCGCTCTGGGTCTTGGGGAAGGCGATCACCTCCCGGATGCTGTCCTGGCCCCCCAGCAGCATCACAACCCTGTCGATGCCGCTGGCGAACCCTCCGTGGGGAGGCGCCCCGTACTCCAGGGCATCCAGTATCTGCCCGAATTGGACCTGCATCTCCTCCAGGGAGTGGCCCATGAGCTCGAAAATCTTCTCCTGGTTCCTTCTCAGGTGATTTCGGATGCTGCCTCCGGCCAGTTCCACGCCATTGCACACAAGGTCGTACTGCTTGGCGATGGCCTTCTCCGGGGCGGTGTCCATAAGTGAAATGTGTTCGTCCTTTGGAGCGGAGAAGGGATTGTGGGGCGAGTCCCACCGGGCCTCTTCCTGGTTCCACTGCAGGAGGGGGAAGTCTATGACGAATCCGAAGGCCAACAGGTCCGGGTCTGCCAGTTCAAGGCGATGGCCCATCTCCTGCCGCAGATGGCCGAGCACAAGGGCTGCTGTGTCAAAGGGAGCGGCCACAATGAGCAGCAGGTCCCCTCGATTCGCCCCCAAGCGTTGGGCCATCCCACGCACATCATCCAGGGAAAGGAAGCGGGACGCTGGCGACCTTACATCTTCCTGGGCCAGGCCCTCCAGACTGTCGGTGGGCTCTCCCGCCAGCGCCACGGTCACCAGCCCAGAAGCGCCCCAATGCCGGGCAAGGCTGGTAAGGTCGTCAATCTGCCTCCTTGTGTACCCGGCACATCCGGGCGCCGCCAGCCCCATCACTACGCCGCCCGACTCGACCGTATTGCGAAATACCTGAAAGTCGGTCTGGGCGGCTACATCCGTCAGGTCTGCAATCTCCATCTGGAAGCGCAGATCAGGCCTGTCGTTGCCATATCTAGCCATGGAATCGGCGTAGGAAAGCCTGGGGAATGGCTTCAGCACCTTCTTTTGCGGAACGATGCTCTCGGCTAGGCCGGTGAAAAGGTCCTCCATGAGGCCCAGGATGTCTTCTTCCTCGACGAACCCCATTTCAAGATCGAGCTGGGTGAACTCCGGCTGCCGGTCCGCCCGCAGGTCCTCATCCCGGAAGCAGCGAGCAATCTGGAAATACCGTTCCACACCTCCCATCACCAGGAGCTGCTTCATCTGCTGGGGCGACTGGGGAAGGGCGTAGAAGTTTCCAGGATGGACCCGGCTGGGTACAAGGTAGTCGCGGGCACCCTCCGGGGTGCTCTTGGTCAGAATGGGAGTCTCCACCTCGATGAAGTCCCGCTGGCTGAGATAGTCCCGGATGTACTTTACTACCTTGTGCCTGAGCACCAGGTTGTCCCTGAGGGTGGCCCGCCTCAGGTCCAGGTAGCGGTACTTGAGACGGAGAAGCTCATCTGCCTCAGGGGCTTCTTCGTCCAGGTCGAAGGGGGGCACCTTGGATGAGTTGAGGATGCGGACCTTGTGGGCGATAACCTCAACCCCGCCGGTGGGGTTTCGGGGGTTATCCGTGCCCTCGGGCCGTTTCGACACCTCTCCTTCAATCTGCAGCACCCATTCGGGACGCGCTTCGATTCCCACTGTGTAAGAATCGGGAAACAGCTCCTGGTTAAGCACCACCTGGACCGTTCCTGAGGTGTCTCGCAGGTCTATGAATATGATGCCGCCGTGGTCACGCCTGCGATGTACCCAGCCAGCCAGGATGACCTCCCGGCCTTTGTCTAATTTGCGGAGGCTGCCGCAGCTTGTGTTCTTGTACAACTATCTCCTTTTGCACCGCATATATTCCCACAGCCCAGATGCTATTTTCAAGGTGAGCGGTCCGGCCAGGCCGGCAAAGGGGCGTGTTTGTTTTGCACCAGGGCTGCTGATATAATCCGAACCTAAGGGCTGAAGGGTCCATGGTTCCTTTCAGGGCCGCCAACACCCTGAGTCCGGAGGACTATCGTGCTTCCTGTTGTGCAACTCAATAGGGTATCCCAAGAAGATGTGCATAGGATAGCCCTGTGGCTCCAGGACCCCGATGTGAACGGCTCATGGTATGGCACAGATGAGCACGGTGAACCCCTCCACATCGGTTACTCCCCCAAGGGCTTGGCTAATGCCACCATCGGTGACTGGGACCTGGCTTTCGACAGCCCGGTGCGCAAGATATTCTCGGTGGTCACCGAGGCCGGGGAGCACATAGGGGAAGCGCAGATGGTTATCGAAGAGCCACTGCGGGAAGCCCAGCTGCTTGTCCTCATCGGGCGGAAGGACCTTTGGTACCAGGGTTACGGAACGGCTGCACTCCTGCACCTGCTGGACCTGGCTTTCCACACTTATGGGCTTCACCGGGCGTGGGTGGATGTCCCCGAGTACAACAAACCCGCTCTCCACGTTTGCGAACGGCTGGGGTTTGTGCTGGAGGGGCGCCTGCGAGGCACCCATCCCAAGGATGGCAGTTGGTACGATTCCATGGCCATGGGCCTGCTGTCCAACGAGTATGCCAGGCGGAGGGCCCGCCTTATGGAAGGTGCGGACGCGCCGTCAGTCTGACTCAGGGCAGTCTAAATCAAGGCAGCCTGAAGCAAGGCCATTGATCTCCCTCCTATACCGAAGTCCAAGGCCCCTGGTTACCTATCTCCTCATCGCCATCAATGCGGCGATATTTCTCTACCAGCTTTCCCTGACCAACCTGGAGGAGTACCGTTTCGTTTACCAGTTCGGTCTGGTCCCCTGGGAGCTGACAATGGGAGAGGAGATTGCCCAGCGTCCCGTCTACGACGGGTTCCGGGTATGGGTCCTAGATGTGGCCTCTCCTATCCCCGCCTGGGGGACAATATTCTCGTCCATGTTCGTCCACAGTGGATGGCTGCATTTCGGGCTGAACATGCTCTTCCTCTGGGTCGCCGGCGAGGGAGTGGAAGCCCGTGTGGGCCATCTGAAGCTTGTCCTCCTCTACGCGGCTGCCGGGGCGGGTGGTGTCGGGGCCCATGTTCTGGTGAACAGCGACTCCCTGGTGCCCCTGGTGGGGGCCAGCGGCGCCATCTCGGGGATACTGGGGGTTTACCTGGTTGCCTATCCCCTCAGCCGGTCAACCATCTTCATCCTGTTCTGGTTTATTTCCCAGCTTCTTAACATAGTGAGTTCCCACGGGGCGGTTGCCGCGGAGGTAGGAATAGCTTATACGGCACATGTGGGCGGATTTGTTGCGGGCGTGCTGCTAATGGTGGGCTACACACTGGCTGCGGCCGGGAGCCCGGGGAACAAGAGACGACAGGGCTACATGGATCAGTGAACGAGCATGGAGCGGATCAGGCTTCTTCCTCTTCGGGAGACACCCTGCCCAGGAACACCTCCGTGAGTATGTCCGTCTCCAGGATGGACTGGGGGCTGCCATGGTGGACGACCTTACCCTTGTCCAGAACGGAGGCCCGGTCCGTTAAGCTCAGGACACCCTTGATGTTGTGCTCGACGACAAGGATGCTTGTGTTGAGGTTCTCGTTGATCTCGGCAACCTTCTGGAACACCTCCTTGACCACTATGGGTGCAAGGCCGAGGGTTGGTTCATCCAGGAGCAGCAGCTCGGGGTCCGCCATGAGACCCCGGCCCAGGGCCAGCATCTGCTGCTGACCACCTGACATCTGGCTGGCCAGGTCCCGGCGCTTTTCGTACAGTATGGGGAACAGCTCCATCACCGAGTCCATGCGGCGCTCCTTTTCTTCCCGGTCCGCCAGGTATAGGCAGCCCATCTCCAGGTTCTCCCTTATGGTCAGATGGGTAAAAACTCGCCTTCCCTGGGGCACGAAAGCGATCCCCTTCTTCACAATCTCATGGGTCGCCGCAACCAATAGGCCCTGTCGCCAGTAAACATGCCCCGCAACCACGGGCACCAGGCCCATTACAGCCTTCAGGACGGTGGATTTCCCTGCGCCGTTGGGGCCCATGACGGCCACAACCTCCCCCTTCCCGATCCCCAGGGTAACTTCATCCAAGGCCCGGACAGCGCCGTAGCCGACGGATACATCGACCAGCTGCAGGTCCATTGACCGGTCGTCCGAATCAGCTGTGGTTTCTCGAATGTTCATGGGTGTATTACTGGCATTCCTGGGTGATATCGCCCACCGCCGATGAACTATGTGCCAAGGTAAGCATCTATAACCTCTGGACTATTGAGCACCTCTTCCACGTTTCCTTCAGCGAGGAGGGCCCCGCTATCCAGGACCACCAGGTGGTCGGGCAGCTCCCGGACGATATCCATGTTGTGGGATATGAGAATGATGGTGCGGCCCCGGTCTCGGAGGTCGTTCATGATGGCCTTTGCCCTTTCCAGCATCTGGGGAAAGAGGCCCGCAAAGGGTTCATCGAAAAGGTAGATGTTGACGTCCAGCGCAATGGCCCGACCAATTTCCAGGAGCTTCCTCTGCCCGTAGGAGAGGTCCATGGCGAGGGAATCCCGCTTTTCCCACATGCCAACCCTCTCCAGGATGCTCTTAGCTTTCTCTTTGTACCGAGGTCTGGAACGCTCCAGCATCGCGGGGTTGAGGCGTCGGTCGGTCAGCACCGCCATGATGTTGTCCCAGACGCTGATCTGGTCGAAGAGACGCACCTCCTGGAAGCTGCGGGTCATTCCGTGGCTAGGGGTCTGGTGCGCCTTCACGACCCTGAGGCCTAAGCCGTCGATGATTACTATCCCCCCATCCAGGGGCAGCACCCCGCTGAGCACGTTGATGAGGGTCGACTTCCCCGAGCCATTGGGTCCGACAATGCTGGTCATCCCCTTCTTCGGGATAGCTACCGATAGCTGGTCCAGGGCTCTGACCGCGCCAAAGTGCTTGGAGATTTCCTGGGTCTCCAGGGCGATTGGCTCAATGGGGTCCGAGGGGGCTGTGGTCACAGCTTGTACCTCCCGGCCAGACCTTGTGGCCTGAACAGCATCAGCAACACCAAGAGAAGGCCCAGCACGACCTGGCGGGCTTGGCCGACGTACTCGTTGGGCAGGAAGGGCAGGAAGCGCATACCCTCGGCCAGCAAGACAAAGGCCATGGCGCCCAGAAGTGAGCCCCTGATGGATGCCAGCCCTCCCAGGATGACTATACATACCAGGAGGACAGATTCCAGCAAGATGAAGGAGTTGGGGTCTATAAAACTGGTCCAGCTGGCGAAGAGACCTCCGGCCAGCCCGGCCATCATCGCTGATATGACCCAGACGGCCAACTTGTAATGGGTCGCCCTATAGCCGAACACCTCGATGGCACGTTCATCCTCTCGAATGGCGGTCAATACCCGCCCGAAGGATGAGGAGACCAACAGCCATGAGACCAGGACGATCAGCGCCAGGAACGCCAAGGCCAGCAACAGGAATTCCAGTTCACCATCGAACACCATTCCGCCGATTTCCGGCCTGGGAATCTCATGGATGCCGAAGGGTCCCCTGGTAAGGCTCGACCAGTTGAGGAATACGTTGAAGGCAATGATGGTAAAGCCGAAGGAGACCAGGACGTAGATGTCGTCCCTGAATCGGTTAAATGCTATGCCGACCATCAAGGCAACCAGCCCGGCCAGGAGCGCGCTTACCGGCAGGGCTGCAAAGAAAGGAAGTCCAAAGGTTGGGATACCCACCGAATGCGGTTGGTCATAAGTGGCTGTGGAGGATAGGACGGCCATAACGTAGGCCCCTGTGCCGAAGAAGCCGACGTGGCCTATGGAGAGCAGGCCAGTGAAGCCGACCACAAGGTTCAGGCTCACAGCCAGGATGGCCCAGATGGCGAATATTGTGCCTACGGATATGGCGAAACCTTCGCCCTGCCAGAGCATGAACGCCGCGGCCCAGGCGATTATCACGACGTTCGCCCACACCTCCACGTTGCCCTGAGAGGAGTTCCACATCTGTCTGGGGAGCTGCCCCAGTCTTTTGTGGTCAATGGCGGCAAGGAACGCCGGGGGCATCTTTTACCTCCTTGGGAGGATGCCCCTGGGCCAGAAGGCCAGGAACAGGATAAGCAACACGAAGGAGATGGCGTCCTTCCATCCGCCTGCAAGGTCCCAGATGCCGAACTGTTCGACAATGCCCAGAGTAAATCCTCCCACGATGGCGCCATACAGGTTACCCATGCCCCCGATAACCGAAGCTATCCATCCCTTAAGCAAAAGCAAAAGGGCCATCTTGGGCTGAATGTTGGTGTCGTGCCCGTTCAGGATTCCCGCAAGGGCGGCGAAGACGGCGCCTATGAAGAACACCGCGGCGATGACAACCCGGGTGTTTATGCCGACCACCTTTGCCACATCTTCATCGTCGCCGATGGCACGCACCGCTTTGCCAAAGGAGGTCTTCTGCAGTAGGAGGAGAAGCCCCACGAATCCGGCCAAGGCGATGCCAATGGTGAAGACGTTGAACGCCTTGATGTTCGCTCCTCCCAGGCTCCAGAGGTTGCTTCCGAATGCTTCCGGGAGAGGACGGGGGGCGCTCTGAAATACGATGGTGATGAAAGCGGTGATGGCCAGAAGGATACCCAGGGAGCCCACCAGCATTGTAAGGGGGGAGCGAGAACGCTCTCGCATATAGACGTACAACCCCCGGTATAGGGCGAGGCCTACGGCTCCGGCCAGGAGGCATGACACTCCCCAGCTCAGGTAGAGGCTGGAGCCTGGCGTACCATAAACAAGATAGCCGCAGAAAGCCCCCAGTACGCCTGCGGGGACTGCGACGACCACAATTGCTAATGGGCTTCTTATGGGCCACGCCCGCAGCACTATCCAGTAAGCCGCACCCGCCGTCAGGAGGCCCACGGCGGGGCTAAGAAGCCGGTAGAGATCTTCGGGATAGGCCAGCAGGGTCCAGGTGTACATTCCCACCCCGGCAGCCACGACTCCTTCGATGGCCAGGAGCGCGTTATCACCGATCCGTCCCCGCAGGCGTCCATGCACGGTGGAGCGGAAAACCCAAGCCACCAACCCGGCGACAACCAGGGCAAATACGATGTTCAGGTACAGGTTGTTGGTCTGGTACAGGCTAGATGACTGCTGGGAGCGCAGGTAGAAGACGCCGTAGGCGCCCATGGCGGCGGCAGCCCCGTAGTAGAGGTCGAAGAACCATACGGTGCTGTACACCAGGGTGAAACCCACGGCCAACAGGGCGTATATGGCACCCACGGACAGGCCGTTGAAGGCAAACTGCAGGGCCTGGTCGCTGGACTGGCTGACTTTCCAGGCGAGGTACCCTGCAGCTGCCAGGATCAGGACTCCGGCCAGGAGCTTACCCTGGTCCTCGAAGACCCTGATCAAAGAGTCCTACTCCGTAGGAGCGGGACCCAGCACCGTGTAGCCCATGTTTTCATCGTTCCTCTCGGCCAGCGGCAGTATCTGTACAACCGTGTTGGAGAGGCCCACAACATCGCCGTTCTCGTCGAAGCTGTAGTTGTCTCCGATGGCGCCGCTCCAGGTAAGGTCGTACAGGCAATCCCTGAACCCGTCGGCGTCCTGGTCGTCGTCCGTCCTGCCGAGGCACTCGGCTGCGATGTGGACATCATCATAAGCAGAGCCCAGGAACCAGGCCAGGGTAACGAAGCCATAACGCTCCCTGAAATTGGTCAAGAAGGTACGGCCGATTTCGCTGGTGAGGTCCGGGGTGGGCAGAACTGCCTTCATGCCCGTGGCGGCTTCTCCGGCGATCTCCAGGGCCGTGGTCCCCGAAGGGACCGACTCTGTGTAGATGGGGCCTTCAAATCCCTGCTCTCGGGCCTGTTTGACTATAGTGCCACCGCTGGCCTCTGACTGGGCGGCGACATGGAGAGCATCGGGGCTTGCGCTAATGAGTTTGGTAAGCTGGCTCCGGAAGTCGGTGACATCCGAGGCGTAGGTCTCCGATGCTACGAGGTTCCCTCCCCGTGTTTCGAACTGGGCCACGGTGGTGCGACGCACACCCTCGGCGTAGTCCGTCAGTTCCGTGATGGTAGCGAGGGTGCGGATGCCGTCAGCCCACAGCAGGTTACCTGTGTCAACGCCCAATTGGGCGTCGTTAATTGCCGTGCGGAATATGTAGTCACCGGCATCGGCAATATCGGGGTTGGTGGCGGATGCGGATAGCATCACAACGCCATCCGCTTCTGCCAGGGGAGCGGCTCCTAGCATGGCGCCACTGCATGATGTTCCAAGAATGATCTTTACATCGTCTACGTCGGTCAGCTTGTTATAGGCGGTGATGGCGTCCTTGGCGCCGCACTTGGAGTCTTCCACGACCAGCTTGATCTCCCGGCCGTTGATGCCCCCGGCGGCGTTGATCTCGTCAGCGGCCAGCTGCTTTGCTTGGACTATCACAGTCCCATAGCTCTCACCGGGGCCTGTAACGGAGTCCATCACCCCAATTACGAAAGGCTCTTCGGAGTCGTCGCTCGTGCACGCCGCGGTGACCAATGCCATAACCATTAGCAACGCCAGAAGAGTCAGCCATTTTGAAGTCAAGGTGCCCATCATTACCTCCTAATCGGCGCAATATCTTTAATGCAGCTTGCCGGCGGCTTGAGTGAACGCCAAGGAATCGCCTGCACTGTGGTTCTCGACATTTTACATGCAATTTGCGTGGAATAGAAAGCATTAGTCTCTTATTTGGAGGCCATATTCGGACGCTTTCTTCGGTGTTGTGCAGGGGCACGCAGAGTCTTGCCCGGTGTTCCACTTCAGGACTCCATCCCTCAACCAAGGGACAGCAGCATCTTTTTCTGCCATTCTCCCTGGTGTAGAATGGCCCACGTTTGGAGACAGGATTGTATTGAGCACACTACAGCATGCAATTTACACCAGGGGCCTGGTTAGGCACTTCGGAGATGTCCGAGCCGTCGAAGGTATCGACCTTGAGGTTGCCCGGGGTGAGATTTACGGCTTCCTTGGTCCCAACGGTGCGGGCAAGACGACCGTCATTCGTATGCTGATCACCCTACTGGCGCCCACGGCAGGCGAAATCCGGGTTGCTGGCTACGATGTTGTCCGCCAGGCCGCGGAAGTGCGCCTGCGCATAGGGGCAGCCCTACAGGAGGCTGCCCTGGACAACAAGCAGACGGGGCGGGAGCTGTTGCACCTCCAGGGCAGATTGTACGGGCTCTCCCATCGCCAAGTACGGGAGCGTATAGAAGAGCTTTCCAGCATTGTGGACATCGGCGAGGCGATGGACCGTATGATTGCGACCTACTCCGGCGGGATGAAGCGACGGCTGGACCTGGCCGCTGCCCTAATCCACAACCCCGACGTGCTTTTCTTGGATGAGCCTACCACGGGACTGGACCCCATCAGCAGGGCTCGCATATGGGATGAAGTGCGAAGCATCAATAACCAGCTGGGTGTGACCATCTTTCTCACAACCCAGTACCTGGAAGAGGCGGACGCCTTGGCCCACAGGGTGGGCATCATTGACCGAGGCAAGCTTGCCACCCAGGGAGTGCCTGCCGAACTGAAGCGGGCCCGGGGGTCGGACCTGATCCTCGTGCGTCTGGAGGGGGATACGGATGAAGCAGTCCAGGCCCTAAAGGGTGTATCCCAGGTTGAGAGCGTGGATGTCCACGGCCAAGAACTGACCATTGGGGTGGCCAATGGGGCGGCCCTGATCAGCACCATTGCCCTGGAGCTGGACCATCACGGTGTCATGGTGCAGGAGCTTACGCTGCGCACCCCCACCCTGGACGATGTGTTTCTCCAGGTTACCGGGGCGAGACTTAGTGGAGATGGCGGATGATGGAGGAAGTGTGCCTGGGCCGGATTCAACGTTGATAGCATCTGAAGTAAATCGCATCTTAGCCCGCCGGGGAGGGTTCCTGAGCGACACTTCCAGCGTTGCTGAGAGGGCCCTCCGTTCCATAACCAGGGACCCTGAAGTAACCATACCCGCCCTTGTCATACCGGTTTTCATGTACGTCATGACCGTGGGGGCGCTGAACGATGTTGCCGAGGATATCCCTGGCCTGAACTACAAGGCTTTCCAGATACCGGTGGCGGTGCTGTTTGCTGTAACCGGCATCTCCCGGGCCATGGTGGTAGTAACCGACATCCAGACAGGGTACTTCGACCGGCTGGTCATCAGCCCGGTGAACCGCTTGGCTTTGCTCTTGGGACTGCTGATTGCCGACTTCGCCCTTGTAATAGCCCTGACAGTGCCGGTGGTGATTATGGCCTTCATAGTGGGGGTCGGCTTCGTAACAGGCGTACCGGGAATACTGGCTTTCATGTTCATGAGCGGGTTGTGGGGCCTGATCTTCGCTGGTTTTCCCTACGCAATTGCTCTCAAGACCGGCAACCCGGCTGCCGTGAACATCAGCTTCCTGCTGTTCTTCCCATTCCTGTTTATGACCACCTTGTTCGTGCCAAGAGAGGCCATGACCGGATGGTTGGGGGCCGCGGCCGACTTCAATCCGGTGACCCACCTTCTGGCGGCCCTCAGGTCGTTGATCTCCGATGGATGGGAGCCGTACACCCTGGTGAAGGGGCTGGGAGCCACCCTGGGCGTTGGCGTCGTGAGCATCGGTATGTCCCTGGCAGCCCTCAAGGGCCGCGCCACCCGCAAATAGGTAATCACCACTCTCCGGGACATTACCTGTAGCCGGAGATGGCCGTCAGCCCTAGCGGCGGGGTTCCCAGGAGAAGGTACGAAGGGCGATCAGCATCCCTGCTGCCATCCAAGCGGCCAGCACCAGCAGATGCACCGGTTCGAAGCCAAGTCCCTCTTCGAAGGGGTTGAAGGAGGTCTGCATGGCGACGGAGAGGTGCCTGACCGGGAAGATGTTCGCAAAGGTTGTCAGCCACCCAGGTGCATCATGCAGTGGGATGAAGATGTCCGAGATAAACATGAGGGGTAGAATGGATGCATTAACTATGGCGGGCGATGCTTCTGCATTTGGGATGACCTTCATCACCGCAAGTCCAAGGGCGCAGAAGGTTGCCGCCCCCAGGGCCAGGGTTACGACGAACGCCGGCAGGGTGTTGGTGGGCAAATCCACATCGTAGAACAGGACCCCCGCCGCGGCTACAATCGCCATCAGAAGCAGGCCTAGCAGCACCGCATGGGCGATCCTTCCCACCAGGAAGGACCATGTAGGAATGGGTGCGCCCCTTATCCGCTTGAGGATACCCTCGTCTCGGGAGAAAGACATCCAGATAGCCAGGTTGGTGTAGCAGGTGGTTATCACCGACAGGGCGCCTATGGCGGGCACGTAGAATGTGGAGGTGTTGACCGTCCCACCGGGAACTTCTAGGTCATGGCTGCCGAACAGCAGATTCAGGATCACTAGGAACATCAGGGGGAAGACGAATGTGAAGAAGGCGGCTACGGGATTGCGCCAGAAAGCGGTGTTCTGGTACCTCAGCTGCTTCAGGGCCAAGGAAAGGGAGTTCACATTCCCTCTCCTTCCATAGGACCCGCACCCGTAAGCTCCACGAACACATCCTCCAGGGAGGGTCGGGTTACGGCCAGGTCTTCCAACTCTATCCCCTTCTCCACCGCCCATGTTGTGAGCAGGTGCAGCACGTGGGTAGGGGAGTCCGTGGTCAGGGAGTACGCTCCGTTCACCACCTCCTGGTCCAACTGAAGTCCTTCAGGGAGGCCCACGTTCTCCCCATCAATCCTGAACCGTATGATTGTCCGGCCTTTTCTTTGTGTAAGCTCAGAAGGAACTCCCTCGGTGACGATTCTGCCTTTCACCATGATTGCCACCCGGTCGGCCAAAGCCTCGGCCTCGTCCATGTAATGGGTAGTCAGCAGGACGGTCTTGCCCAGAGAGCGGAGGTTTCTGACGATCTCCCAAGCGCCACGGCGGGCCGATGGATCGAAGCCGGTGGTGGGTTCGTCCAAGAACAGCAATTCCGGGTCTCCCACCAGTCCCACCGCCACATCCAGGCGCCGGCGCTGCCCGCCGGAGAGACGCCTGACAAGGGTCTTGCGCTGGTCGCCAAGGCCGACCATCTGAATAACATCTCCAACGGGCAGGGGATGAGGATAATACTTGCTGAAAAGGTCGACGGTCTCGAAAACGGTCAGGTACCGCTCCACCCCGGTGGACTGCAGTACTATTCCGATCCGCTCCTTCAGCTTGCGGTCGTTCTTGCCAGGGTCGTAGCCCAGCACTGAAACATCGCCTGAGGTCCTGCTCCTGTGTCCCTCCAGTATCTCGACGGTCGTAGTCTTTCCTGCGCCGTTGGGGCCAAGGAGGGCAAACACCTCGTTGCGATGCACACGCAGGTCTATCCCGCGAACCGCTTCCAGCTGGCCGTAGGACTTGTGGAGCCCAGCGACCTGTATTACAGCTTCAAGGCTTTCATTGGAATTGGGAGTCAATGATTCGCGCTCACTATGCTCATCAACCTGCACCTATGAGGAGGGCCGCCTGCGTCGCGTTGGCGTGTCGGCGATGTAGCTGGACAGGTTCAGGGCGGTGTGGATCAGTCCGATGTGGGAGTAGGCTTGGGGAAAGTTTCCAAGCTGCCTCCCCGACATCGGGTCGTACATTTCGGCAAAGAGACCCAGATGGTTTGCCTGCCTTCTAATCACCTCGTTGAAGTAGTCGAATCCCCTGTCGGTTTGCCCGGTGTAGATCAGGTTCCCGATCAGCCAGAAGCTAAGGAGCGTGAACGCCCCTTCACGTTGTCCCCGAAGCCCGTCGTCGGTCTCATCGGGAAGGTATCGCCAGACCAGCGACCCGTCGGTCAGCTCTCTTTCGATGGCATCTACGTTGTAGCGAACCCGCGGGTCGTCCCGCGAAAGCAGGCCAAGAAAGGGAATAGCGAGGTTGGACGCATCGAGGGTTTCATGTTCGTACCTCTGCCGGAAAGCCCCTTTTGAGGCGCACCAGCCCTCATCCAGGATCTGCGCCTTGATTAGCTCGGCGGTCTCCTGCCACCGCTTGGCGAGGCTGAAATCTTCCATGGCGGCCGCCATCGACGAGGCCTTTTCCAGGGCGGCCCAGCACATCACCTTGGAATAGACAAAGTGTTGCTGGTCCCCCCGCACCTCCCAGACACCCCGGTCCTTAAGGTGCCAGTTGGCTACCACAGTCTCAGCAAGACTGTGAACCAAGGCCCAGCTTTCTGTGGACACTTCTCCGTGCAGAAGGAACAGGGAGTGGATGGAGAGGATGACCTCTCCGAACACATCCAGTTGAAGATGGCGCGCCGCAGCATTGCCGATGCGGACAGGGCGGGAATCTTCGTAGCCCCTAAGATGGTCCAACCTGCGTTCCCGCAGTGGGGAGTTGGAGCTCACGCCGTAGAGGATGCGGGTCTTTTGGTGGGTTAGCTTGCACTGTTCCAAGAGCCATCTCATGTACCGGTCAGCGCCGTACACATCCCCCAAGCGATACAGAATGTCCACCGTAAAGCTGGAATCCCGTAGCCACGAGTAGCGATAGTCCCAGTTTCGGGTGCCTCCGATGGTCTCCGGTAGGCTGGTTGTTGGAGCGGCTACTATGGCCCCAGTGTTCCTGTACATCATCAGGTGCAGGGCCAGAAAGGACCGGACCACCGCATCCCGCCACAGACCGGCGTAGTTCATCTTGGCCACCAACCCCTGCCAGTAGAGCCTGGTGCTGTTTAGCTTCTCCATGGTCTGGAGAAGCTCGATGCTTGCTGGACGCCCGTGCCCATATGTGACTACGATCGTCTCTCTTTGTCCTGATGACATGGTGAAACTGAAGGTGACTCCCCGTTCATTCACGGGCAGTGGAATACTGGAAAGTAGGGTAATAACCTGACGTCCTCCCGAAGCCCGTACAGCGGTTGCTCCTCGGCGCCCTCTTATGGGCTCGAACTTTGGGAATGATTGGGCATAGTCATGCCTGGGCTGGAAGTCGCAGGTCATCTCCACCTCTCCGGAGGTGCAGGTGACTATACGGTGGATCTCATGAGGGGCTTTCGGTGGGGTTTCCGGGTTATCATCGTCGTCTTCGGCAGCTGGCATGAAGTCCGTTACGGAAATCTCTCCCGTAGCCGTCCTGAAGGTTGTCTTCAGGATGTTGGAGTCGGTGAGGTACTCTTGGTTGGACTGGAAATCAGGACTGGTGGGGCCGATGCGGAAGCGTCCGCCAACATCTGGGTCGAGGATGGCGGCGAAAATGCTGGGAGAGTCGAATCTTGGAAAGCAGCACCAGTCAATGGAGCCATCGGTACCGACGAGGGCCGCAGAGGACATGTCGCCTATTAGTCCGTAGTGGTACAAAGCTGGCCTAGGCTGAGGTGCTCCCTAACGTGGCGGAGTGTAGCACTGGAATCCAGCCTCCTGCAACGAGAATAAGAGCAGGAATTGGCCAGCAATGCGTTCGCCTGCGCTTGTCCTATTCGTCGGTCCTGTAGAGATAGCGGATATCCCAGATGCCGTAGAGGGTGGGAACCGAGTTTCCGAATACGTTCCGCACTGCGCTTATGCGTTCCGACAGGGTTAGGTAGACCAGAGGGAGATTCTCGGCAACGATCTCCTGCGCCTGATGATAGAGCTGCACGCGCTTGTCGTGGTCCAGTTCCTGGCTTGCGGTGACATATATCTCGTCGATCTGGGCTTCCCACTCCGTTGCGGGCTGGGCCTGGTTGGGGTACCACATGTGCAGATTCTCGCTGCTGTGCCAGAGGCTTATGCCGTAATGGGGCTCTGATGATCCGGTGAATCCAATGATAATGGCCTCCCAGTCGTAGGAACTGGTCAACTGGGAAACCAGCAGATCGAACCCGATGGCCTCGTAATCGACGCCTATACCAATGTCCCGCAGCCCTTGGAAAACAATATCGGCGGCATCTTCCCGGACGGTGTTGCCTTTGTTGGTAACCATCGAGAACCTAATCTCATTGCCATCTGAGTCTTCCCGCACCCCATCCCCGTTGGAATCCTCCCAGCCCATGTCATCGAGAATCTCATTCGCCTTGTCCAGGTCGTACTCGTACCTTTGAACATCGGGGTTGTGGAAGTCCCCTGCTGCGGGGCTGATGGACGACCATTGTGGGTACCCCAGGCCGTGTTGCACCTCATCGATGATGGCAGCTTTGTCGATGCTATGGGCAACGGCTTGGCGGAACTGCACATTCTGGAACCAGTCCAGCTTGGTTGGGTCCACAATAGGCTCACCCGAATCTGGATCGGTGTTGGGGTTCATGTTGAATACCAGGAAGGTTGTCCCGAAGGCGGGACCTCTCTTGGAGATTGTAAAGTTTCCTTCTTCTTGTAGGGGTTCCAGGTCTGCCAGCTCCTTCCCTGCTACTCCGTGGGCATCGGACTCTCCTGCCTTGAAGCTGGCGAGCTCATCCTCCAGCTCGGGGACGATGATATGAACGATCTCCTCCAAGTAGGGCAGGGAGTTGCCTGCTTCATCCTTGAGCCAGTAGCTGGGGTTGCGTCGCATGACCACTCGTTGGGTGGGGACGTATTCCTCAATGGTGAAGGGACCCGTCCCGATGATCTCCGCCGGGTCCGTTTCGATATCCCATACTTCCGTGAAGGTGCCGTCGTCTACGTACTGCTCAAGGATGTGTCTGGGATAGATTGATGTGCCCATGGAGCGAAGGAAGGGGGCGAAGGGCACCGGAAGGACGCACCTGATGGTGAATTCGTCCAGCGCGGTGACGGTCATCGGGGCCTCCTGCCATACCCCGCTTTCCTCATCCCGATGCCGGAAGTGGAATGACGGCCGGCTGCTTGCCGGGATGTCGTGGTTGTAGATGATGCGGTTGAATGTGAAGTCCACATCATCCGCAGTGAAGGGCTCCCCGTCGTGCCATCGCACGTCCTGCCGCAGGTGGAAGGTCCACGTCAGGCCGTCCTCCGAAGACTCCCAAGACTCGGCCAGGGCTGGCTCTACCTCGTTGGTCAGCCATGAGGTTTCGGTTAGTCCTTCGAAGAGATAGCCCAGTACATTCGAGGATGAAGCATCGGTGGAAATAGCCAGGTTAAAGGTCAGCGGTTCCGAGATTGTCGCCGAAGTGAGAGTTCCGCCGTGTTTCCCGATGGCGTACTCGAACTCGTTGGCGTTCTTTCCCAGCTGCTCTACAACGCTATCCTCGGACGGAGCGCCATCTCCTAAGCAGGCGGAGGCGACCAGAAGGCAAGTGGTCAGTAGAGAGATGAGCCCCAATTTGGACCAAAGGCGAGTGTTCTTCACGGCTTAGATTCCCAGGACTTCACTCTTCGCGTTTAGCGATGAGGGTAAGGTGGTTTTTGTTGTTTTCTCTGTGGTAGGAGGCATGGTCCATCATGGT
>JAGWBF010000010.1:25411-43146 GCA_021296025.1 Dehalococcoidia bacterium
GTGTGGGTGCCCGAATCGAAGCCGTAGTCCATGATGTTGAGGATGACCTCTTCTACCACCAGGTGTACGCGGAAGGAGAGGTCTTGGGGCCAGTCTTGTTCAAGACCGAACTCCTGGAGGGCATCTACGATGCGTGGGAGTTCATCCCGATCGTTTTTTACCTGGAGGAGGAGTGAGGTGGCGGTCAAGATGAGAAGTTACCTCTGGAGAGGGTAAGGCAGGTGATATCGTCGGACTGGGGGGCTTCGGCAACAAAGGTACGGACGGTGTGGAAGACAGCATCGTTGGCATCATGGGAGCTTTGGGGAGGGCTGCTGGTGAAGATGTTCAGGAGCCTGTCGTTGCCGAACTCTTCGTAGTCAGCGTTCATAGCTTCGGTGACCCCATCGGTGTAGAGGATGAAGGTATCTCCCTGTCCCAGGGTGATCTCATCCTGGGTGTAGGGGAGGTTCGGCACAAGGCCGAGGGCTATTCCTCCGGAGGTGGGCAGGAGCTCGGTAGAGCCGTTGGCATGGACGATGAGGGGAGCATTGTGCCCGCCGTTGGCATAGGAGAGGTGTCCTGATTCAGGGTCGTACTCTGCATAGAGGATGGTGACGAACATAGCAGAGTCGTTGTCCTGGCTGAGGAGGTTGTTGACTTCCTTGAGTACATCGGCAGGGTTGGGGGAGCCGATGGCTGCACCTTTGAGGAGGGTGCGGGCGGACATCATGAAGAGGGCGGCTGGCACGCCTTTGCCGGAGACATCGGCGATAGCCAGTCCGATGTGGCCGTTTCCCAGGCGGATGACATCGAAGAAATCCCCTCCGACGCTTCGGGCAGGTTCCATGCTGCCGAAGACCTGGAAGGTGGGTGAGGAGGGGAACTGGGTAGGTAGGATGGACTGCTGCATGTTGCTGGCCACATCCAGCTCGTTCTGGATAGCGACCAGCTTATCTCTGGAAGCCAGGGCTTCGCGCCACTCTTCGATGTGGCTGAGGGTCCTGGAGATGGTGACCTCCAGGTCTTCGAAATCTATAGGTTTGGTGACAAAGTCGAAAGCACCGCGGTTCATAGCGGTGCGGATGTTCCTCATATCTCCGTAGGCGGAGATCATGACAGCTCTGAGGTCCGGGTCTACGTTGGGTATCTGCTCGAGGAGGGTGAGGCCATCCATCTGGGGCATGTTGATATCGGAGAGGACCATGTCGATCTCCGAATCTTCCCGGAGCTTGGCAAGGGCTTCGAGGCCGTTCTGGGCGAAGGTGAAGTTGTACTTGCCGGACCTGATGTGTCTGCGCATACGCTGGAGCATAAGAGGCTCCACATCAGGTTCATCATCTACAACGAGGATTTTGTAGGGTTTAGGGGATTCCATGATGGAGGGCGGGGCTCACCTAGCTGCCAAGGGAAGCAAGGGCATCAGCTTGGGCGGGATGGACGGGGATGATCTTATCGAAGCCGCTGATCTGGAACACTTCGCTGATGGAAGGGGAGAGGGAGCATACACCGAACTTGCCGGATTTGCCTTGGAGTTGGCGGGCGATGAGGAGGATGACCCTGAGGCCTGCGCTGCTGATGTAGGAGAGGTCTTCCATATCAAGGAGGAGGGCGGTAGCGTTGTTGCCGAGGATGGACTCAAGGGCATCCTGGAACTCCTTGGCATTGCTGCCATCGACACGGCCGGAGGTTTTGGCGACAAGGATCGTACCCTTGTTTTCACCCTCTACCTTCAGGTTCTTGGTATCGACAGCAACCCAAGTCCCGTTACCCTGCTGACCGGAAGTTTCCATGGTCCCCCGCTCCTTATACGATGACTATCCAGATACAGCTAGACCGCCCAGGGGCGAACATGCACCATGGTATAGCATACACAGACAGAAGTACATCGGCAATAGCGGTCAAGCGCGGTTAATGAGATTGGGTCTACAAATAGAGGAGTTGGCTTAGATGGAACGTCCAAGGCATGATAACATTTAGCTGGCGATGGCAAAACGACGCCGAAGGGACGAACGGGAAATGGCTGGTTATGACTACGATATGGCCGTCATAGGCTCAGGGCCCGGAGGTCATGGGGCCGCCATCCAGGCTTCCAAGCTTGGAAAGAGGGTGGTCGTCCTGGAGAAGCAGTCGGACATCGGTGGAGAGACCGTCAATGTAGGTACACCCAGCAAGACGGTTCGAGAGGCCGCCCTGTACCTGACCGGATACAGGGAACGCAACATCTACGGTGAGTCCTACGCAGTAAAGGACAAGATCACCATGGGTGATCTGATGGTCAGGACCCGCTACGTTATGGAGCACCAGGCAGATATGCTGCGCAGCCAGCTCATCCAAGCCCGGGTGGATATGGTGAATGCCGAAGGCTCGTTCCTGGGCCCTCACACCCTTAACCTGGTCTCGGACGGTGGAAGGTCCAACCGCACCATCACCGCCGATAAGGTGGTCATAGCCGTGGGCACCATCTCTACGATGCCTCCTGTAGTGTATGCCGACGGGCGCCTGGTGTTTGTGGGCGATGATGTCCTGAACCTGCCCGACCTGCCCCGTACCCTTGCCATAGTCGGCGCCGGACCCATCGGCCTGGAGTATTGCAGTACCTTTGCCGAGTTGGGGGTGCGGGTCACCCTGGTCAACATGGCCGCCCGCATTCTGCCCTTCGCCGATGATGAGCTCGTAGACACCCTGATATATCACCTCCGGCAGAGGGATGTTAGTTTCAGACTGTCGGAGGAGGTGTTCGACATCGAATACATGAGGGATGGTCTGGGGGACCGGGTCCGGGTAAAGCTGGTCAGCGGTAACCAGATAGTGAGCGACGCGGTGATGTACTGCGTTGGGCGAACAGGATCCACCTCATCACTTAACCTGGTAGCCGCTGGTCTCGAGGCCGACCCACGGGGCCGTCTGGGAGTGGACGAGAACTATCAGACAGGTGTGGAGGGCATCTATGCGGTGGGAGGGGTGATCGGTTTCCCCAACCTGGTTTCCACCTCCGAGATGCAGGGGCGCCTCGCCGCATGCCATGCTTTTGGAGTTGAGGCCAACAGCTTCCCCGGCCTCTTCCCCTACACCATCAGGACCATCCCCGAAATCGCGATGGTGGGCAAGACGGAGTCTGAGCTAACTGAGGAGGGGACCCCTTACGAGGTTGGCAGGGCGAGATACAGGGATATCGTGAAGAGCATGATACAAGGGGAAGATGCTGGGCTGCTCAAGCTTCTCTTCAACCCTGAAAGTCGAAGACTCCTGGGTGTGCACATCATTGGAGAAGGCGCCGCGGAGCTGATTCATATCGGACAGGCAGTCATAGCACACGAAGGAAGGGTTGACTACTTTCTTGATTCGGTGACCAGCCACCCCACCCTCTCTGAAGCCTATGTGGCTGCGGCCCTCGACGGAATCGGACGCCTGGGGTGAGGATCCTGGAACGTGGTTAGCAGCTAGCTAGCAGCCAAGACACAGGAACACCTGCCAAAAGATCACTTCTGGGCTTGGAGCAGGTGCTCCACGTGGTGGTCTTCCCCCGTGCAGCCGACCGCGGACTGCTCCAACTGCACCGTGACATGTGCAATGGAGTAACGGTTGTGGGGGATGTCCTGGATGCGGTTTCGCAGCCTCTCAAAGCTCCCCCGGTAGGAAGGGTCCACCAGCACATGGGCCGTGAAGGCATCGTTCCCTGAGGTGATCGTCCAGCAGTGGACGTCGTGGATCAGGGTCACCCCATCCAGCTCTTCGATATCGTTGCATAGGCCGAAAACGTCTATGTGCTTGGGGGTCCCTTCCAGCAGCACGTGGAACACCTTCATGGTTAGAGACCAGGAGCTGCGCATGATGAGCAGTCCTATGACTACGCTAAGGATGGGATCAATGGGGGTCCAGCCAGTGGTCAGAATTACTATTCCTGCCGCCACGACACCCACGGAACCCAACAGGTCGGCAAGAACGTGCTGGAAAGCCCCCTCGACATTGAGGCTATGCTCTGAATTGCGTTGGAGAATGTAAGCTACGATAATGTTCACGAGTAGGCCGCCGATGCCAACTATGAGCACCGAAAGACCTTCTACGTGATGGTCGTCCAGGCGGAACCGCTGGTAGGCTTCCCAGAAAATCCAGCCGACTATCAGCCAGAGGGTGAGGCCGTTTAGCAGGGCGGCAATAACCTCGCTGCGGTAATACCCGTAGGTGCGCTCGGCGGATGCCCCCTTCTCGGCGATCCACATAGCGAATATAGCCATGGCAATGGCGGCAGCATCGGTCAGCATGTGACCGGCATCAGCTATGAGGGCCAAGCTGCCGGAAATGATGCCACCCACCACCTCGGCCACCATGTAGGTGCTGATCAGCACCAGCGAGATGATCAGGCTGCGGCGGCTGGCGCCTCGCAGTTCCTGGGCATGGTCGTGGCCCTCATGCCCATGATCGTCGTGCCCCTGCTCATCGTGGTCATGTCCATGGTCGTCGTGCCCGTGCTCATCGTCGTCATGTCCATGGTCGTCGTGCCCGTGCTCATCGTCGTCATGCTCATGGTCTTCGTGCCCGTGCTCATCGTGGTCATGTCCATGGTCGTCGTGCCCCTGCTCATCGTGGTCGTGGGCTGGGCGGTCGGAGCCTCCACCGGCTCCAGGTGTGGACACAAAGAGGATGGAGCCCTGGGTTTCAGGGTTCGTTTTCAGTCCAAGCCAGGCACGGGTTTTTTCGGCGAATTTGCCAATCGCTCCCAGACCTGAAGCTGAGACGCTCCCTCCCCAGGGGATGTTCGACTCTCCGATAGCCATGGGGTCCTGCTTAGCTTACAAGATACGGCAACCGGAGCCCTCACACCAGCTCCAGGGATCCCTGGTGCCGGGGCGTGGGCGTGCTGGATGCCAGGACTTCAACCTGGTTGGTCCCAGGCCTAGTTCTTAGTGCTGGTGATGCTCGTGGTCGTCGCACTCGTGTGGATCATGGACATGGGCGTGGTGTTCGTGATCATCGCACTCATGTATGTCGTGAACATGGCCTGGCTCATCGCCGTGATGCTCATGCTCATCGCACTCGTGAGCTTCATGAACGTGGGCATGGTGTTCGTGGTCGTCGCACTCGTGTATGTCGTGGGGCATTCTGCTCCTTTCTCAGTTGCGTATTGTCCGGAACAAGGACAGTCTCATTATAGGGTGCACTGAGAGGAAGTTCAATATCAATAGACGCAACTAAGGCGCTCTTGGGCTGCACCCCAGCCTTATCTCTCGATGGGGCGGTTAGGGGAATCCTCCCCGCGGTTAAGCGGGTAAATCTCCCTAGATTCTTGCAAGCGATGTATCGACTACCCTACCAGGGCTTGGACTCTTCCGCGTGCACATGGTCGGGCAGCCGGTAACTCAAGCCGGTGTCGCTGTAGGCCGATGCCTCTAGAAGCGCTGCAAAATTCTTGGGGGATTCCCTTCGCAACCGGGCCTTTAGCTTCTGGATGCGCTGGTCTATTCGGTATAGCAACAGTGGGAATGGCAATCTGCTCTTGGGAAATTTCAAATTGTCGGCGAGTTGATTGCCTATGAGGCCGCGGGATACGGGATAAATGACGTTGTTTACCAGTTTCCTTCGCTCCTCCGTGTCCGTGATGCCCGCGACCAGTGGAGCGGAGTTGATAAGCGCGTTCGTCATGACGATAGCTTCCGGCGTTGGAGGAGGCTCACATAAAGAGCCGATCCGGTATATGCGCAGGGCGTGGCTTTCGTCTGTGAATAGAATGGTCTCGGGGATGCCCATGAGATAACCAGCGTAGCGCCAGACATCGTGGAAACTGGCCCTCTCTTCCGCGGTGTAGCGAGCCCCCAGCATCTCCGAGTGCTTTACGGTTCGCGCGGCGAAGCAGGCTATCGCGTAACCCAGGTGCGCGGAGCTGATGGGAATGCCCCGGGCGCCAAGGTCCCACTCTTCGGTCTCTGCCATCAGCCGACGAATCTGGGCGTGCACGAATCGGATGCGAACGGACAGCTTCCATCCGTCGCCGTACCGTTCCAGTCCGCCGGGCCAGAATATCTCCATCTGGTGACGGTTGTTCTGCCTCAGCCGCCAGACGCCGTTGTCGAATATTCTCCCGGTTTGCACAAACGACTTGCTAATCATTGTTGCAAAGCCGTCTATCAGCACGCCTGTAACAAAGGCTGACAGAACGGCGACGGAGTTTCTCTGGAAGGCTTGGACACCCGGGCCGAAGGCGTCATAGTCAAGCCAGTCCGGGTCGGGCTGTGGAGCGTCAGCGAAGAAATCTCTCAGCAGTCGCGGCGCGTCCCGCAGACTTTTCAGGTCCTCCTCCATTCCGGCTTGGATAAACCGGTGGACCTCAGGCTGCGTCAGAGAAGCTAATTCCTCCACCAGAGCGTCCATGACCGGATCACCGATGAGGGTGTGAGCGACATAGTTGTCGGCCAGATCCGGGTCGATGGCGTGGGCCTTCTCGTAGCCCGGGATGTAATCCGTAGGTATTCTGCCTGGTCGCACTTTCTGGCCTTTAACCTTGGGGTTCCTCTTCGGGCTCTACCCGCAGGTCCGGTAGCCATCGCAGAAACGAAGGCAAATACCAGTTTCCCTTCCCCAGCACCTCCATGCTTGCCGGCACCAGCACCGACCGCACAAGGGTGGCGTCCAGGAGGACGGCGACTGCCAGGCCGAAACCCATCTGCTGGTTGATGATGGTGTCTCCCGAGGCGAAGGCGCCGAAGACTGCCACCATGATGAGGGCGGCCCCGGTTATGATACCCGCCGTCGATCGCAGCCCGTAGGCAACCGCTTCGGCGTTGTCCCCCTTCTGGTCGTACCTCTCCCGTATGCGGCTCAGTAGGAACACGTGGTAGTCCATGGAAAGCCCGAAGAGTATGGAGAAGAGGAACAGGGGTATCCACACATCTATGACCTCGGCTTGCTGAAACCCCAGCAGGCTGGCGCCGATGCCCTTCTGGAACACCAGAACCATGAGCCCATAGGCGGTACCAACCGAGAGCAGGTTCATCAAGACAGCCTTGATGGGAATCACAATGGAGCGGAACACCAGCATCAGTATCAGGAAGCTGAATCCCAGGACAAATGCAAAGACGATGGGTGTGTACACCTCCACTATGGAGAACACGTCTGCTACCACAGCGCTCACCCCGCCCACGTAAACAACCGCATCCACTCCATCGAAGGCCGCAGGTATGTGCTCCTCACGGATGGTGTTTATGACATCCACAGTCTCGCGGCTCCGGGGCTCACCCCGAACAAATGCCGTCAATAAGAGAAGGTCGCGAGACTCGTTGACTGCCAGGTCCGGCAGGACAGTGATGCTCGGATGGGCTGCCAGGGAGGTCTGGAGACCCCCTAGAGCTTCCTGCACCTCAGGAGAGTCGATGTCCCCGTCAATCACGATCTCGGTAGGATTGACCGCCCCAAAGCCGAAGATGAACTCCTCTTCAATCACAAAGAAGGCTTCCCTGGTTTCAGCACCCTCAGGAAATACGTCAACTCCGTTTAGTCCGGTGTTTATGCCGGGCCACTGGAAATAGAAGAGTATCGCGACGATCATGGGTGCCCCAACGGCGATAATGCTAA
Source organism: Dehalococcoidia bacterium (assembly GCA_021296025.1). GTDB lineage: Bacteria > Chloroflexota > Dehalococcoidia > Lucifugimonadales > JAGWBF01 > JAGWBF01. The sequence goes on from JAGWBF010000010.1 coordinate 32,960, forward strand.
CTACGGGATATCGCATGACAATGCGGGTCACCGTCTCCCAGAAACCCCGATGCTGTGTCCGGCCAGGCTCGCTGGTCTGGGAGGGTTTGCTCCATCTTCTGCCGAAGAATGGGATTGCAAACCGGTTTATCCTTTCGCCGTGAATGGCCAGGTTGGCAGGCAGGAAGGTGAGAGTGCCAGCCAACGCCACCAGCACGACGAGGATCGCACCAAGGCCCAGTGACTGGAAGAAGGAGAAGGGAACAATGAGCATTCCACAGAGGGCAATCACTACCGTCAGTCCGCTGAAGAGGACCGTCCGCCCGGCCGTGGCTCCCGCCCGCTCGATCGCCGCGTACTTGTCCAGTCCCCGCGCCATCTCGTCCCGGAAACGGGATATGATCAGCAGTGAGTAGTCGATGCCCACGGCGAGCCCGATCATAACGATCATCAGGGTTACAAAGAAGACCAGGTCGAAGGCCTGTCCGATGAGGGCCGCGGCTCCCAGGGCAACTATGATGCACACCAGGGACAGGCCTATGGGCATGAGCACAGCTATGACGGTGCCGAAGAGCACCACCAGGATGACCAGGGCTATGGGGATGCCGATCCTCTCCCCCTGCCTAAGGTCCTTCTCCGACAGCTCGTTCTGCTCGTGTGAGATGCTGGCATCCCCTACGATTAGCACCCGGAAGCCATCCCCGGTGTTCTCGTGCTCTACAATATCCAGGACATGAGGTACATTCTCGACGGCATCTTCAAAGCTGCCTGCCATGTCCACAGGGAACAATGTGGTCATGCGGTCCTGGGACGCAAGACCCAGCTTGACCGTGATGTCGCTGGCGTTGTAGTAGCTCGGGCCTGGGGTAGCGATGTCGTCCCCCAGGTTTCCGATGCCGGCGTACACCCTTTCGACCTTGGCTTGGAAGTCCGGGTGGTCCAGGTCCAAGGAGTCGGACTGGACGATTACGACCTCCCGGAGCTGCCTGGGTCCCCGGAGCCTCTCTTCTAGGAGGGTCTCAGCCTTCCGGGATTCGGCGCCGCCGCCCAGACGCAGCTCGGTGGTGGTAGCCCTGTCCAGAACGTCCACCAGCTGCGGTCCCGGCCCCATCTCGCCATCCACGGCAAGTCCGCCGGCGATCAGGCCGAGAACCAACCAGATGACGAGGACAAGATGCGGTCTGCGCGCGCTGGCCCTGGCCAGCCACTCAGTCAAGACGGCCCCTGCTAGCTGGGGTAGGCCAGCAGCTCATCAATCGTTCGTTATAGTAGGGGTAGCACATATCGTTTACGCATACCTTACATCTCGTTGACGTATATCTTACATGATGCATGGTGGATTGGGACATGGTACTGGGAGAATAGACTTGCCAGTTTATGGTAAACGTCGTTGCCTGAATGACGGAAACGGCCATCTAGACCTCAAGAGTTCCCCTAAGTTCGTCTGCATCCACACGATGGGGGGAGGGCTATGTTGGCCTGCCCTACCCTTCGCCCCCGTCACAGGCAGGGACCGGCTCTGGGCTGCGACGCCGGCGCTTCCTGACTGTTTTCTGCGGCTTGGCCGGAGTCGTTCCATTCCTGGTGAGGACTTCCCTCAGATAGCGTCCTGTGTGGGAGGCTGGGAATGAGGTCACCTCTTCCGGTGTTCCAGCGGCTATAAGGTTCCCCCCCGCATCCCCCGCGCCCGGCCCCAGGTCTATGATCCAGTCGGCGTTCTTCATCATGTCCAGGTGGTGCTCGATCAGCACCACGGTGTTGCCCGCATCCACCAGACGATGAAGCACCCGCAGCAGGGCAGCGCAGTCTTCGAAGGACAGCCCCGTCGTCGGCTCGTCCAGAATGTACATGGTCTTGCCCGTAGCTCTGCGGGACAGCTCTGTTGCCAGTTTCACCCTCTGGGCCTCGCCACCTGAAAGGGTGGTGGCCGGTTGGCCCAGGCGAATGTAGCCCAAGCCGACGTCCCTGGTGGTCTCCAGCTTGTTGCGTATCTTGGGCAGGTTGTAGAAGAAGTCCAGGGCTTGGTCCACGGTCATGTCCAGGACATCGGCGATGCTCTTGTCCTTGAAGGTGACCTCCAGTGCCTCCCGGTTGTAACGCAGACCGCGGCACACCTCGCAGGGCACGGTCACGTCGGGCAGGAACTGCATCTCGATTTGGATGTACCCGCCCCCCTGGCAGGCCTCGCAGCGTCCTCCCTTGACGTTGAAGGAAAACCGCCCTGGTGCGTAGCCCCGCACCTTGGCTTCGGGGAGGGAGGCGTACAGCTCGCGGATAGGGGTGAAGGCGCCGGTGTAGGTGGCGGGATTGCTCCGGGGGGTGCGTCCTATGGGGGACTGGTCGATATCGACCACCTTGTCAATGTTCTCTATGCCCCTAATTTCGGTGTGGCGCCCCGGCCGCTCCTTGTTCCCGTAGAACTGCTGGGCCAGCTTCTTGTACAGTATCTCGTACACCAGCGTGCTCTTGCCGGAGCCCGAAACCCCTGTGACACACACCAGCATCCCCAGGGGGATGTCCACATCAACGCCCTTTAGGTTGTTTTCCCGGGCGCCGCTGATGGTGATGTAGTGCCCGTTGGTGGATCGCCTCTTTTCAGGAAGGGGGATGGATCTGCGCCCGCTCAGATAGCTCCCTGTTATGGAATTGGGGTTCCTCATAATGTCGTCGATGGTCCCACAGGCCACGACGTTTCCACCGTGCTCCCCGGCGCCCGGCCCCAGGTCCACGATATAGTCGGACGCCCGCATTACAGCCTCATCGTGCTCGACAACCACGACGGTGTTGCCCAGCCCCCGGAGGCGGTTGAGGGTGCCGATGAGGCGGTCATCGTCGGCGGGATGCAGGCCCACGGTGGGTTCATCGCAGACATACAGCACGCCCGTAAGTCCCGATCCGATCTGGGTGGCGAGGCGTATTCTCTGGGCTTCGCCTCCAGACAGGGTGCGGGCGGTGCGATCCAGGCTAAGATATCCCAAGCCGATGTCCACCAGGAACCTGAGGCGGGCTTCGATCTCCTTTAGTATCTGGGCGCCGATGGACAGCTCTCGCTCTGTCAGATGGGAAGCAGGGTGGCTGCCATTGGGTTCTTTTCCTAAAGAATCAGCCTCATCGCCCGGGCCTATGGAGTGGGCCCACTGGATGCCGCCTTCGATGGTCATCGTGCACACATCGTTTATACCCAGGCCGCACACCCGCACAGCCAGGGCTTCGGGGCGCAGGCGCTTGCCGCCACACGCGCTGCAAGGGTTGGCGGTCATATACCGCTCTACGTCGCTGCGCACATAGTCGGATTCGGTCTCTTTGTGGCGCCGCTCAAGCTGGGGGATGACCCCCTCGAAGGTGGTCTCCCAGGAGTAGTCGTGGCCGTGATGGGTGCGGTGGCGCATGGTCAGAGCCTTGCTGCCGGTGCCGTACAAGATGATGTTCAGCGCCTTCTCGGACAGCTCCTTGACGGGGGTCTTGGTGGAGAACCCGTAGGCCTCGGACACCGACTCCAGCAAGCTCTTGTGCCAGCCTGTAAGGGCGCCGGCCCGCACCCAGGGAACGATGGCGCCCTCGGCGATGGACAGGTCCTTGTTGGGGATGATGATTTCGGGGTCGATCTCCAGCTTGAATCCCAGCCCGGTGCACGCCGGGCAGGCCCCATGGGGGCTGTTGAAGCTGAAGGTGCGAGGCTCTATCTCAGGCAGGCTGATGCCGCAGTGGACGCAGGCGAAGTTCTCGGAGAAGACCAGCTCTTCCCCGCCATCGATTGCCGCCTGGACAACACCATTTCCCTGCTTCAATGCCGTCTCCACCGAGTCGGCCACACGGCTGGCCTCCGTGTCGGCATCAACCACCAGTCGGTCCACCACGATCTCGATGTAGTGCCACTTCTGCTTGTCCAGGTTGAGGTCGCCCATGGTCTCCAGCTGGTGGATCTCGCCGTTGACCCTCACCCGCACGAAGCCGGCGCGCCGGGCCTCTTCGAGAACCTCTTTGTGCTCCCCCTTGCGACGGCGCACCTTGGGGGCCAGCACAAGGATACGGCTGCCAGCGGGCAGGGACATGATGGCATCTACGATCTGCTGAACCGTCTGGCGCTGGACAGGACGATCGCACTTGGGGCAGTAAGGGCGGCCCACACGGGCGAACAGAAGGCGCAGGTAGTCGTAAACCTCGGTGACGGTGCCTACGGTGGACCGCGGGTTGTGGGAGACCCCCTTCTGGTCTATGGAAATGGCGGGGGAAAGGCCCTCCACGTACTCCACATCGGGCTTTTCCATGCGCCCCAGGAACTGGCGGGCATAGGCGGAAAGGGACTCCACGTAGCGGCGCTGTCCCTCAGCATAGATGGTGTCGAAGGCTAGGGAACTTTTCCCCGAACCGGAGACTCCGGTGACCACCACCAGCTTATCCCGGGGAATCGTCACATCGATGTTCTTGAGGTTGTGTTCCCGCGCACCCTTGACGTGTATGTAATCCTGAGGCATAAGACGAGCTTCCTGAGAGGAGGTCTGGGCTATTCTAGCATCCCCCGCTCCATGAGGCATCCTTGGACCAGGCTAGACCAAGGGATTGAAGCCTGGCCCAGGAACCCGTTGTCCAGTTTGGGATTCCCCAGTCGGGCTTGCACCTTTTGAGCTATCAAAGTGCCTTGCCCGGCCTCACTCAGACGGGGGTGTGTGCAGTTCATGGTAGATCTCGAAAAATGCTTCGTGAAGCTCCGGCGGTATGTTGTCCAAGAGGACCTCGAGGACCTCCTCCTCTGTGACTACGCGCTGGACCAAGTCCCAGAATACATAGACTTGGCCCAGGGCTGGCCCCAGCACTTCTGTGCCCATGACATCCCAGAGCCTGAGCAGAAAGTACGCCCCCAACGTATAGTTGCAGATGCCCTGCTCATAGTTCCCTTCAGCAAGCCGCTTGTTGAGATCCTGAACCGTGAAGATCCCGTGGCGCATGCAGGTGACCCAGACACTCTCCTCCCATTCATAGTAGCGCTGCTCCAAGCGTTCCCAGCCCGCCAGATCGTTGGCGTACAGGAACATGAACTCAGCGCCGCCTTCCTTCAGCCACGGAGGCATTTCCCCGGCAAATACGAAGTGGGCGATTTCGTGGTACACAGCCCCCCGGTCAAAACCACGATGTGCGTGTCTTGGCACAATAATGAATCTTCCGTAGTGACCTGCCCCTGGTATGCCGTGATGAGCATATGGGCCTGCCAAGGGCGTGACCATGATGACGTCCGTCGTGGGGAACGGCACCTGGGTGAACTCCTCGAGAGTTGTCACAGCATGTTCCATCATGTCAAGGACAGGCTCATCCTCGGGGAATGGCTCCGGCCGAATGGCCCACAGGTTGACCTCTCCTGCCAGGGGCAGCGACACAACCGCGTGTTGAAGGACAAAGGACTCCAAGAGGTCGTTAAAAAGTGGATTCAAGCTCTCCGAGGCGCTTGTTGTGCCCAAGACTATCAACCGTACCAGCTGTTCGTTCCCTGGCATATCTTGGATCTGCTGCAAGATCGTACGGGCTATGTCCAAATCTGTTGTACCCGAGCTTAGCAGTGACCGTAATGCCCTTTGCTTCGTCGTGTCCGACCAGGCATCTTGTATCCAGGGGAACTCTACGATCGCTCGAGACACAGTTGGATCGGTCTCGGCGATTATGGAGAGGTGATGCACCAACTCTCCCTTGGGTTGGGTCACGAAGTCGCGCAGCCAGGGAAGCGCCACGATCCCTCGCGAGAGCTCTACATCCTTCCTCGCCATGCTGGAGAGGTAGGAGACGATCCTTATCTTCTCATCGGTCACATCGTCGAGCACCCAGGGAAGAGACAAGATTTCCTGGGCCAGATCTCTATCCGACTCAGCGGCCCCCAGGATATTGCGGAGCATCCTGCCCTCCTGCGCCGAAATATCGTCACTCAAGCATGGGAGTTCCGCCATTAGCTGTCCAGCTTCCGGGACGATATCCATGATGAGGCGTACTAGATGAATGACGTCGCTTTCAACCTCGGTAAGCTCGTCCTGCACCCATGGGAAATCAGCCATCTGCGTTGCCACCCCAGGATCCAGGCTGTTGATTGCCAGGAGATTCCTTCTGGAGTCTTCGTATAACCAGGCCAGATCCCCATTCTGCTCGGTGGGTGTATCGAACCAGGGGATGGCCTCCCGGAGTTGGGCTATGCCCAGTTCCCTCGGAGAAGGCGTAGGAGTGGGAGCAGGAGTGCGAGTTGCTGTTGGTCTAGTGGTTGCCGTAGGGGTAGGTCTGGGTGCTTGAGTAGGTGGCAGAGTAGGAATAGGGGTCCGGGTTGCTGTGGGCAGGGGCGTTGGGGTGGGAGGTGGTTTGGAGGTAATAGTAGGGGTTGGTGTGGGCAAGGGCAAGGGGGTCACAGTAGGGGTGACAGTCGCCGTAGGAATGGTCGTTGGCGTTGGGGTGAGCGTCGGTACGGGCGTGGGTGGATCCCCTGACGCGCAACCCCCGAAGAACATGAGCGTCCCGATGACCAAGGCTATGATTCGGATCATGTCAGCTAAGCTTTAGCCCACATGTTCCGGACGCCTCATGACCATACCTCCTTCGGGTCTGATAGCCTTGTCCTTACGTGTGGGAAGGGATGACAACACAGGGGTCGGGTGCACCGGACGCATTCCATGTACCGCAAGGTGTTGCGCGGCAGTACAATCGGACAGAAATATTCAAACGGGCCTGGCGTGCAAGGTGCTGCAAATATGTATGAAGGGTGTTCCAAATTGGCAGCCGTCATTAAGAAGATGACGGGCGGACGTAGCGCCTGTCAAGTGGCTAAGTAAGCTTGGAGTCGGTGGGATATGGCTATCCCTCGTCCCCCGAATTGCGCCGTGCTACGTCGCTGGCTAGAATGGGATCAGACCATGCTTGGGAGGCTTCTCCTTTCCGGGGAGAGCCTCCGTGCTAGTCAAGAATCGGAGGTGGGACAATGGCCAAGTATCTTTTCCAGTGTAACTACACGCCTTCAGGACTCCAGGGACTCCTCAAGGAAGGCGGCTCTGCCCGCCGGAAGGTCTTCCAGGACCTAGCGACTGAACAGGGTGGCACCCTAGAGGCCTTCTACTATGCTTTCGGAGGGTCCGACCTGTACATGGTCTTCGACCTGCCGGATACTGCCACCGCTACTGCAGTCTCGCTGCGCATTGGAGCCGGGGGCGCGCTGGGCATAAACACCGTGCAGCTGATAACACCCGAAGAGGTGGATGCTGCCTGCGGCAAGGTAGTCTCCTACCGAGCCCCAGGGGCATAGAGGGCTGGCCCTTCTCTGCTTTGTGTTTAACATAGCAGAGGGGTCTCTCAAAGCTAGGAGTGTTACCGTAGGCCCCGGCACTGGGGGCCACAGTAAATGCCGAGGAGCAGCTTCTTCCACTTTCCTCAGTGGACCCTTGCAGCAGGTCAGTCGGGGACTGTATGGCCTGGGAACTCAGGAATGCCAGTGGGATAGCTCCGTCCTCCGGCAGGTCCAATAGCCCCTTGGTCTTTAGTTAGCCATAGCAACCGTTCGGCCCCATCATGGGGCCGAACGGTGTTAAGGGTTTCTTAGCTCTACGCCAGGTCGAAACGGTCCAGGTTCATCACCTTGTCCCAGGCCGCCACGAAGTCCTGCACGAACTTTTGCTGACCATCGCTGCATCCGTACACCTCAGCAATGGCCCGCAGCTCGGAGTTAGATCCGAACACCAAGTCCACCCTGGTGCCCGTCCACTTGACGTTGCCGGTCGCCCGGTCGCGTCCCTCGAAGACACCCTCTGATCCGGGAGAGGCCTGCCACTCGGTGCCCATGTCCAGCAGATTGGCGAAGAAATCGTTGGTCAGCGCGCCGAGCCGGTTGGTCAGGACGCCGTGCTGGGATTGACCGGTGTTGGCGTTCAGGACGCGCAAGCCCCCGACCAGCGCCGTCATCTCCGGGGGCGTCAGCGTCAGCACATATGCCCGCTCCACCAGCAGCTCCTCAGGCGATTCCTGGTGTCCGGCCTTCTGGAAGTTGCGGAACCCGTCGGCGGTGGGTTCGAGCACAGCAAAAGAGTCGACGTCGGTCCACTCCTGGGATGCGTCGGTGCGTCCCGGAGCGAAGGGGACTTTCACTTCCACCCCGGCGTTCTTTGCAGCCTGTTCCACGCCGGCGCACCCGGCAAGGACGATCAGGTCGGCCAGGGAAACCTTGACCCCTCCGGCCTGGGAGTTATTGAACTCTGCCTGTATCTTCTCCAGCGCAGCCAGCGCCTTGCCCAGATCAGCGGGGCTGTTAACTTGCCAGTCTTTCTGGGGGGCGAGACGGACGCGAGCGCCGTTGGCGCCGCCCCGTTTGTCTGTGCCGCGGAAGCTGGCCGCTGATGCCCATGCGGTGGAAACCAGTTGGGAGACGGAGAGTCCCGAGGCGAGCACTTTGGCTTTAAGGTCGGCTATCTCCCGCTCACCGATCAGTGGGTGGTCTACGTCGGGGACCGGGTCTTGCCACAGGAGCGCCTCGGTGGGAACCAGGGGTCCGAGGTACCGGCTCCGGGGGCCCATGTCCCGGTGGATGAGCTTGAACCATGCCCTGGCGAAGGAGTCTTCCAGGTCTGCCGGGTTGTCCAGGAAACGCTTGGCGATGACCGCGTAGTCCGAATCCGTCTTCAGGGAGAGGTCGGTGGTGAGCATCATGGGCGCGTGCTTCTTTGACGGATCGTGGGCGTCGGGGACGGTTGCCACCTCGACGGCATTCCTGGGGGCATACTGGGACTTGCCGGCGGGACTCTTGGTCAGTTCCCAATCGTAGTTGTGCAGGTTCTCGAAGAAGTTGTTGTCCCACTTCACAGGGTTGGTGGTCCAGGCGCCCTCCAGTCCGCTGGTGAATGAGTGGACGCCGTGGCCGTTTCCGTAGCTGTTCTTCCAGCCGAGGCCCTGCTGCTCTATGGCGGAGCCTTCCGGGTCGGGTCCGATGTGCTCTTCAGAGACGGCCCCATGGGCCTTGCCGAAGGTGTGCCCGCCGGCGATGAGGGCGACGGTCTCTTCGTCGTTCATGGCCATGCGGGCGAAGGTCTGGCGGATGTATTTAGCGGCGGCAGCGGGGTCCGGGTTGCCGTTGGGCCCCTCGGGGTTCACGTAGATCAGCCCCATGTGGTCGGCCCCCAGGGGCTCCTGGAGAGTCCCCTGCCCGTCGTGGCGCTCATCTCCAAGCCAGGTCTGCTCGGAGCCCCAGTCCGTCTCGTCGGCTTCCCAGACGTCCGGCCGTCCGAACCCGAAGCCAAATGTCTTGAACCCCATTGACTCCAGGGCGCAGTTGCCCGCGAAGATGATCAGGTCGGACCAGGAGATCTGCCTCCCGTACTTCTGCTTAACCGGCCAGAGCAGGCGGCGGGCCTTGTCTAAGCTTGCATTGTCGGGCCAGCTGTTGAGGGGGGCCAGGCGCTGGTAGCCTGACCCACCGCCGCCGCGCCCATCGGTGATTCGGTAGGTCCCAGCGGCGTGCCATGTCATGCGGATGAACAGGGGCCCATAGTGGCCGTAGTCGGCAGGCCACCAGTCCTGGGAAGTTGTCATAACCTGTTCGATGTCCTTCTTCAGGGCATCGATGTCCAGGGTCTTGAACGCTTCGGCGTAGTTGAAGTCCTTACCCATAGGGTCAGATACAGGGGAGTTCTGGCGGAGGGCCTTTAGATTAAGCCGTTCCGGCCACCAGTACTGGTTCGAGGTCAACTTGTCTCTCCTTTCGGCGATTCGCCAGGTAAAGCGCGGCCTTCCTAGACCTGGATCCTCATTGACTGCGGGGGTCTTCCTCGCCATCCACGGAGAAACCTTCGGTTGCCTGGTTTGGACTCGTCTTGGCTTTGAAGTCTCTCATCGGACATCGTCTATTTGAATGAGCCAAGGGGCCCGCGCTTATAGCTGCATTTTCAGCGACCATTCGCTGCCAGCTTTCCATAATATCAAATTGGCTAACCCTTGGGCAATCCTCGCAGATGGGCATCCCACACACCATGCCTGTACCGCCGCGCAAACCTAATGCCGGAGAAACGTCGTGAGGACGAAGCCGCCGCATTCAACTTGACCAGGAGGGGTCTTATTTGATACCTTTGAGCAGAGCAGTCTCAATAGCGAGGGAATCGGACCATCATGATTGTATCCAGTCTTCGACTGATCGGCGCCGCAGCTATATTGCTCGCTGTGCTGATACTGGCTGCTTGCGGAACCGATCCGACCCCGACCCC
>JAGWBF010000091.1 GCA_021296025.1 Dehalococcoidia bacterium
CCGCACCCAAGCTGAAGGGAGGATACCGGTCTGTGAAGCCATACAGCCATCCATCAACCCGGTAGTTCCATCGACCAACCCCTAACACGAAATTGAACAGGCCCTGAGGGTAGCGGCCGGTCAACAACACAGCCAAATACCCTATGAAGACAACTACGAAGTTGACGATCTCAAGCACGACCAGGATGATCATATGGGGCAGAAGGAGCAACGCCTTGGGAAAGATCAGTAAGACTCCGAGCAACGCCAATATCCTGGACGATGATTCGGGGTAGTCCGCCTCTAAACGGACAGGGTAACTTGAGTTCCCTTGCATGGCCTTCCCCCTTGCAGGTGGATAGCAGCCCACCGACATGGCCGGTTGCTGCCGCCATGCACGGTAGCAACACCCCATAACTTAGTCAAGGTGAAATAAGCGGCCTTGGTATTGACTTCCGTGACATTAGAGCCTGCGCCTACCCTTTGAAGCTTGTCTGGTGCGCCAAGGCCCGCAGGCTAATGTACTGGTAAAGTAAGAGCAATGAATGTTCTCGTGCTCAACTGCGGTAGTTCCACGCTGAAATGCCAGACCATAGACAGCTCCACCGAAAGGTGCCTGGCACGGAGCTTGGTGGACGGTATAGGTAAAGAGGCGCTCGTGGAGCTTAGGGCTGACGGTGAGACGACGTCCGAGCCAAGGCACGTTGGCGATCATGGGAAAGCAGCTCAGCTGGTGTTGGAGTGGGCCGGGGAACAGATTGATGTGGATTCCATGGGCCACAGGGTGGTCCACGGCGGGAGCCGGTTCGTACATCCGACGCTGGTGGACCAAGATGTGATCGACGCCATCGACGGGACGGACCACCTGGCCCCCTTCACAACAGGCCCGCCATCGCAACCATGAAAGCGTCCATCAAAGTGCTACCCTCCACTCCGTCGGTGGCGGTCTTCGACACCGCCTTCCACAGTCAGATTCCGAAAATGCATCCTCCTACCCAATCCCTCAAGAGCTGGCCGTCAAACATCAAGTCCGACGCTACGGGTTTCACGGACTGGCCCACCGCTACATGGCAGAAAGATACTCCACGTTGGCATCATGGGAGCTGTCGGAATCCAAGCGTGTAACCCTGCAGCTTGGCAACGGCTATTCAGCCGCGGCAGTACTCGGAGGCGTGTCCATCGATACCTCCATGGGGTTGGCCCCCCTGGAAGGACTGATGATGGGCATCCGGACCGGGGATGTGGACCCGGCCCTGGCGGAATCGCTCCTAAGCGAACCTTCGGACATTTCCCGGGTGCTGTCCCCCGCCGACTACAACTGCGCCCAAGCGGTGATGCAGGGGGTCTATCAGAGCCATGGCCAGATCTGGACCTTGGTTGTACCAAAGCAGCCCGTGATACCCGACCTGTTCACCCGAGAGGAGTCGCAGCTCCTGTTCGAGCAAGGGGCCATCAGTCTGGACTGGCTCAGCCTCCGCCCCGGCGAAGGGCATGTAGTGATAACCGCCATTGGCTCATACCACCTTGAGGAGACCGTCCACGCCTCCAACAGGCCGCGGGAAAGGGACATTCCCCACTTGGTCGTGTAAATGCTGGAGCCCGGTCGCTTCCGGTTGCCCAGGAGTGAACGGGAGGAAACCCGTCTAGCAACCAAGGCCTGGTATCTGCGGGGTACCCGGACTCCGTATCAGCCAGGGTGTTTATGGGCCACACCAGGCCGGAGCCGATGCTGCGGGTGCTGGATGTGGACCGCGCAATCTTGCTGGACGAAGCTGAGCTGGCGGCCCTGGACGCCAAGGCCATCCCTCACGGGGTCATCATCGACTAGGGAATGCGGTCGCGCAGCCCTTACAGGTCCAGAGTTGCTATTGAATCCAGGTCGGATATGGCGGCGTCCAGGCGCTCCAGGGTGTTTATCAGGTACGCCCTGGCCCGTTCACCCTCGTAGTTGCAGTAGCCGCCAGTAATCACCCAGAACACGAAAATCTCCAGCATGGACACCCGGTAGTCATGGAGGCATTCCTGGAAAGAGTATCCCCTAACACCGCCGTCCACTAGGACAGCATGGTATTCACGCAGTAGGCCCATCTCCGCCTCCCTGCGTTTCTGCGGGGGAAACGCCTCGCTGATGAAAGTGGCGACATCATAGACTCCGCGGCCACGTACACAGAACTCCCAGTCGAAGGCTACCACCTGCCTGGCAGCGGACTCGTCGGGGAAGAAGCAGTTGTCCAGGCGGTAGTCACCGTGGACAATCGTCCGAGGGAGTCTAGTGAGTTTGGCTTTAATCTTGCGGACCAGAGGGGTCAGTCGGTCGCCCAGGAGTCGCAACCCCTGGGGCATCCCGCAGCCGGCCTTCTCTATAAGGGCACCCCACGCTTCGTCGTGTATCTCCAGATAGGCGCCCGCTTCTGCCTCTCTTAGAGGCATCCAGTGCAGGCTGTCCAGCAGGGGGCTCTCCCACCAGGCGGCCTGAAACCTGGCGAGCTGGCCTATGCACGCGCGGGCCTCAGCCATGGAGCAGCCGGTTACGCTGTTGCCTTGCCGGCCACTGCTCAGGTCCTCCAGTAGCAGAACTGTGTCCTCGGAGTCGGGGGCCATCCCGCAGTGATAACTGACTGGGACCGGCAGTTGAATCTGGTCCACCAGTTCCCGGTAGAACATCACTTCTCGACGGTTCTGCCTCATACGGTCAAAGACGGAACGCAGCGTAGGGTCCGCCGATGGAAGCTTGGCGACAACAGTGCGGGGCAGGTCGACCGACCCGGGGCCATACTCAAGCTCAAGCCTGAACAGCCGGTTCATGAAACCCTTGCCTTCGACTATCGCCTCGGCGGAGTATCCGGTCACCGACATGCCAGGACGCCCGTGTACGAAATCGAGGACCTGGGTCAACCACAATGGGGTGATTTCAGTCAGATCCCTGGGGACTTTCAGTCCGCTTGTCAAATCAACTCTGGCTTCCAATGAGTGCTCTCAGGAATCACGTCCAGGTACTTAACTCTCCCTGCGGGCGAACAGCACACAATGGTCCATGGGCTTCGGGTCCTTGAAGTACATGACACCTCCCAGCGCATCCCCCTCCTTGGGGACTACCCTAAAGCCCCGTCCCTCCAGGACCTCCAGAACATCATCGACGCTGTACAGCTGGAAGACCCTGTCCGCACCGTAGTCAACGTCATGGACTGTCGCCACCCCTACCCCGTACTTGAACATTAGCTGGAGCAACCCTCCCACATTCAAGACCCTGGCGAGCTCCGGCAGGGTGGTACCCATGGCAATGGTTGGCTGGATGTGCTGGATTACCGCATTGCACAAGACGAAATCGAAATAGCCATCCGAATAGTCAAGGGACTTCCGGAGGTCGGCGACGGACACCCTAGAGGCTATATCCGGGTGAAGGCGGCGGGCTTCAGCGATATTCTCGGCAACGGCGTCCACCCCATAGATGTCGTACCCTTCCTGCCAGAAGTGGAAAACGTCCCGCGCTCCAGCGCCGCAGCCTGCGTCGAGTCCCCGCGCGCCTTTCGGCACCAGCTCCTGTAGACGCTTGATCAGGTCCATGTCCCCTGTTAGTCCGGGGTGGGAGACATCGGTATAAACCGACTGGATGAACTTATGGCTCACCTCAGCATAACGCTGGGCATGTTGCCTGTAGAAAGACTCGGAAAAGTCCAGGTCTTCGTCCATTCTCGATCGTTCTCCCAAGAGGCCGCGCCGCCGGGGCCCCTAAATCCGAAGCTCCAGTCGAGGTTGCAGCAGCCGGTCCGGCACTTGGGTCTCCCGCATGAACCGGACCAAGAGCTGGTGCATCTCTGCGGCAATGTTATTCTGGGCACCAACCAGGTTGCATTCTTGAGCTGGGTCCGAGGGCAGGTGGTAAAGCCCCGAGATGTTCTCCTCGGGACTATACAACAAGCTCCACTCACCCGAGGTGACCGTAGTAACCGGGTAATTGGAGAGAGGACGTAGCAGGTTGTCCACGGAGTGAACGGGGTCTCCGGGGTTGGCAAAGGGGATGCTGCTAACGACGAAGTCTCTACCTGGGGTTGAACCATCCCGCATCGCCGGTACTAGGGACCTGCCCTGCACGAAGTCGGGGATCCTCATACCCAGTAGGTCTAGAACCGTCGGCATTACATCCACCGCCGAGCTCAGGCCCTCGTACACGGAGGGGGACAGGCCGGGTGCCTGAATCAGCAGCGGGATATGTACAAGCTCCTCAAAGAGAGGAGAATAGCTCCAGGTGGACCCCGCGTCTCCATAAGGATGGAGCTTTCCATCGGCCGACTTGCCCGCGTTCATCTTGCCGAACAAGCCGCCGTGCTCTCCAAAGTAGAAACCATGGTCTGATGTGAAGATTATTGCGGTCTTGTCCAGGAGACCCATGTTCTCTATGGACCTGAGGAGGAACCCCAGCCACGTATCGACCATGGTGACCTCACCGCAGTAGGTGGCATGCCCCTTGAGAAGCATAGATTCCGGGTATCCCGGCACATCGTGCCAGTTTCCGTACACCGGAAGCACCACCTCCCCATCGTAATCTGCCCAGTACAGCTCCGTATAATAGGGGGGAGCATCCCAAGGCTCATGGGGGTCCCAGGTGTCAACGTAGAGGAAGAAGTCCTCCTTGTAGTGGCGTTGCAGCCACCCGAGGGCCGTCATAAAGGTACGGGGTGCGTTTCTGTCCGATTCGTAGCGCCACGCCTCTCGGACATCCAAAGACTCGTGGTGGTAGCCCGGCTCGGGAACCATGGACCAGAGGGTGTCCTGTCCTCGGTTCATAAAGAAGGACTGAAAGCCCCTGTCATAATTCATTCCGTCCCTCAGGTAGTAAGGGGTGTCCACCACCGCGGCTGTGTGAAGGCCATGTCTGGCCAGTATCTCAGCTAAGGTTGTTGCATTACTGGGCAGTGGCTCCCAACCCATGAAGGACATGGTCCAACGCCCTGTTTGGTGATCGGCCCTGGTGGGCATTGTTGGAAACCCGCCGGAGTAGTGCCGGTCGAATCGTACCGCTTTGGCCGCCAGCGCATCCAGGGAGGGTGTCCTGATTCTTGAGTTGCCGTAAGCGCCTATGTGGTCCTGGCGGAAGGTGTCCGCAACAATCCAGATGATGTTCATGGTGCGCACTCCTGCCAAGGTGTCAATGGATATATATCATAAGCCCTCATGGCCGGGAAAGACACACATCGCGTATGTGCCTAAGCACCATCCACCGCTGCATCCGAAGGCTTCCGTTCACCAGTAACGACATCTTGCAGAGCATTGCGACGGGCTGTGCTCCAGGGGCAGCCCCTATGAGGGTGGTGAAACGGCAATGAAGTTACTACCTCAACTCTGGGTTGACCTCGTCGAAGCGTTCCAAGATCACCGTAGCGGGGGGCAAAGTGATCATCGTGACAACGACGGCGGTAAGGTTGTCGACAGCCTCCACCGCCGCCATTCCGTCGGAGGAGCTCCCGGCCGTGCACCCGGTGTCTTCATTGGAACAGTACTGCCAAGTAAATATGATGTCCTCAGCCGTAACCACACTGCCGTCGGACCACAACAGCCCGTCCTTCAACGTCCAGGTGATGGACATCAGGTCCGACGAGACACCTCCGTTGTCGATGGTAGGTATCTCTGCCGCCAGAGCCGGGACCAGGTTGCCGTCGGGGCTGTATTTGGCCAGGGGCTCCAATGTAAGCGCACCAGCATCCCTGTCCTTGTATCCCGAAGACAGGTACGGGCCGGGCAGAGTTGGCGCCTGCCAGTAGAGCAGTATCAGGACTCTATCCTCCATCGTCATCCCTTCAGGGGTCGGCGAGGGGACTTCCTCCGTTGCCACCTGTTCC
>JAGWBF010000011.1:0-2225 GCA_021296025.1 Dehalococcoidia bacterium
TAGGCCGCCGGCAGCACTTCGAGCCCCCGAGCGGCCGCAGAAAGAAAAAGGCAGCCGCCAAGCGCCGCAAGAGCCGGCGCAAGAGCTAGCTCCTCGATTTCCCCTTGCTCCGCGCCGCCTTCAGTACAAGGTCGGCGATCCCGAACCTCGAAGGCCCGGAACTCCAGCAACCTCACACCTGTGCCTAAAGGTAGATAAACGGCACCATGCGCTTCGGCATCCTAGTCTTCCCCGGCACCTGGAGCGAGCAAGACTGCTATCACGCCATCACGGCCACCCTGGACCAACCCGCCGACCTCCTCTGGCACAAGGACCAGAACACCTCCCTGGGTGACTACGACTGCCTCATCCTGCCCGGCGGATTCTCCTACGGCGACTACCTCAGAGCGGGCGCCATCGCCTCACTATCCCCAATCATGGGGCCGATAAAGGAGTATTCCGACCGCGGCGGCCTGGTGCTGGGCATCTGTAACGGCTTCCAGATTCTCTGTGAGTCGGGTCTGCTCCCCGGCGTTCTGCTGCCCAATGTTCACCTGGAGTACCGGTGCCAGTGGACCAACCTCCGGGTGGAGCGGGATGACACCCCCTTCTCCTGCGCGTCCAGCAAGGGAGATGTTCTTCGGATCCCCATATCCCACGGCGAAGGCAACTACTACGCTCATGAAGATGTCCTGGAAGACCTGGAGAAGAATGGCCAGGTGGTTTTCAGGTACGCATCCCCCGACGGTGTTGTCGCTCCCCAGGACAACCCCAACGGTTCCTTGAACAACATAGCCGGAGTCATGAACGACCGCGGGAATGTGCTGGGGATGATGCCCCATCCTGAACGGTGCTTCGAAGAGCTATTGGGAGGGACCGACGGCGCCCTGGTGTTCAGGTCCCTGTTCGATAGCTTCCAGGCACGGGTTGCCTAAGGCTGCCATGCCCATCAGCAAAGAGACCCTGGACGAGATTGCCCTCAGCGAAGCTGAGTACCGACGCATCGTCGAGGAGCTGGACAGGGAGCCCAGCCCCGTGGAGCTGGGAATGTTCGGCGCTCTGTGGAGCGAGCACTGCGGGTACAAGCACTCCCGCGCCCTGCTTTCCCTCTTCCCGTCCCGCAGTCCCCGGGTGCTGCTGCCCCCGGGAGAGGAGAACGCCGGGGCCATAGACATCGGCGATGGGCTAGCCATCGTGTTCAAGATCGAGTCCCACAACCACCCTTCGGCCGTGGAACCCTTCCAGGGAGCAGCCACGGGGGTTGGGGGCATAGTCCGCGATATTCTAGCCATGGGCGCCAGGCCCATCGCCCTCATGAACTCCCTGCGCTTCGGCCCCCTGGACGACCCCAGGAGCCGCTACCTGTTCGATGGTGTGGTGTCCGGCATTTCCTGGTACGGCAACTGCATCGGGGTGCCCGACGTTGGAGGCGAGGTGTACTTCTCCTCCACCTACGCCAACAACCCCCTGGTGAATGCCCTATGCGTCGGCCTCATAGAGAAGCATCGCCTGGTGCGTTCGGCGGTGGGCGACGAGGGTAACCTGCTGCTGCTGGCAGGCGCCGATACCGGCAGGGACGGCATTCATGGAGCTTCGGGCCTCGCTTCCCGCACCTTCGAAGATGATCGGGAGATGCGCCCGACGGTGCAGGTGGGGAACCCCTTCCTGGAGAAGACCCTGATCGAAGCCTGCCTGGAGGCATCGGCGTCGGGTCACCTCAAGGGAATGCAGGACCTGGGGGCCGCCGGCCTCACCTCTGCGGCCGTCGAGTCGGCTTCACGGAGCGGTGCGGGAATCGAGGTGGATGTTTCCAACGTGACCAGGCGGGAGCAGCACATGAACGCCTACGAGGTGATGCTCTCCGAGTCCCAGGAACGGATGCTCTTGGTTGTCGCGCCTTCCGACGAAAGGCCCATAAGGGACATGTTCGGAAAGTGGGACATACCCTGCACCGCCATTGGCAGGGTCACGAGATCTTCTGAGGCCCGCATCTACGATGGCCCCAACCTGGTGGCCCAGCCGCCCATAGAGATTTTGACCAAGGCTCCCAGGTACCGGCTGGAAGGCAGAGCCTCGGAAGAACAACGGGCTGCCCAGGGCTTCTCCATGGGGAAGATCCCCCTGCCACAAGAGGCTCCCACTGAGATATTGTCCAGGCTGCTCTCTGCTCCCAACATTGCCAGCAGGGAGCCGGTGTATCGCCGGTACGACCACCAGGTGCAGACCAACACCGTTGTCGGCCCGGG
>JAGWBF010000011.1:2237-27042 GCA_021296025.1 Dehalococcoidia bacterium
CGACCAAGGGCATAGCCCTGAGCACCGACGGCAACGGCCGTCTCTGCTACCTGGACCCGTACAGGGGCGGCGCCATAGCTGTGGCGGAAGCCTGCCGCAACCTGTCCTGCACGGGGGCGACACCCATCGCCCTGACCGACTGCCTCAACTTTGGCAACCCCGAGGAGCCGGACATCTACTTCCAGCTGGAGCAGTGCATCAGGGGCATAGCCCGGAGCTGCCGTGCCCTGGATGTGCCTGTGGTCAGCGGGAACGTCAGCCTGTACAACAGCACCCAGGACCAGCCCATCTACCCCACACCTGTTATCGGAGCGCTGGGTCTCTTGGAAGATGTGACCAGGCACACATCCTCCGGGTTCGATTCCGAGGGACTCCAAGTAGTGCTGCTGGGAGCATCAGAGATCAAGGGAAAGGCCAGGGACCTTTCGGGAAGCGAGTATTTGGAGCTGTTCCGGGGTATGGTGGTAGGAAGGCCATATCTGGACCTGCGCGTGGATAGGAAGGTGCAGGAGCTTTGCCGCCGCGCCATCGGGGAAGGGCTGGTTCGCAGCGCCCACGACTGCTCCGACGGCGGGCTGGCCGTGGCCCTGGCCGAGGCGTGTTTCACCCACAACATCGGCTTTGCAGGGCAGTTCCCGGTCCTGGGCCGGTGGGATGCCGCCCTGTTCGGCGAAGGGCAGTCGCGCATAATCGTTTCCGTGTCGCCCGACGACCTTAGAGGGCTTGGAGCGCTGGCCGACGAGATGGCGGTGCCGTGGACCCTCCTGGGGCGGACCCAAGCCAAGGGGGACTTCTCGGTCGAAGGATACATTAACGTACCTCTCGAAACCTTGAAGCACGGGTGGCAGTCGGGGCTGGAAGCCCGCCCCTCCCTTTCCTAGCCTTGCCGCAAGGGGACAACCCGATCACCCTTTCCCCTCATTCGGCCCATCGGTTATAATCCCTTTTTCGAGCGGACGCACCGACGTACACGCCATTTCGCAGGCGCCGCTCCCCAAATCCAATGCACATGGAGTACCTATCGTGAGGGTTATTTTTCTGGAAGATGTCACTACCTTGGCCCGGGCCGGCGACGTCAAGAACGTGAAGGACGGCTACGCGCGCAACTACCTGATCCCCAAGAAACTGGCCGAAGCCGCTACCCGCGAGAACATGAAGAAGATCGAACGTCTCAAGCAGACGGGAGACGAAAGGCGAATGCGGGAGACCCAGCGGTGGGAAGAGCTGGCGTCATCCCTGGAGGGCACCAACATAAGCGTGTCCGCCAGGATCACTCCCGCTGGGCAGTACTACGGCGCCATCCCCCCTACCCAGCTGGCCCAGGAACTGACTACAGCTACCGGCCGGGAAATTGACCGCAAGTTGATTGACACCGTTCAGCCCATTCGGGAACCGGGAGAGCACGAGATCGTCCTCAACCTGGCGCCGGGTATCCAGGCCACCATACTTGTCACGGCGGAAGCCCAAGAGTAGTTGGATGCTGGAAGAGAAGCTTCTACCCCACGACATAGAAGCCGAAGAGGCTGTCGTAGGCTCGGTACTGATAGACGGCGAGTCAATCCTGCAGGTCCTGCCCTTCCTCAAGACCACCGACTTCTACCGGGAGAGGAATCGGCTGTGCTACGAGGCCTGCGTTGCCCTGTTCCGGCGTGGTGAAGCAATCAACCAGATCACCGTTTCCCACCAGCTGGGCATCGACGGGCGGCTGGAACAGATCGGCGGGGCCGCCTACTTGAGCCACCTTGTGGCCAGTGTGCCAACGTCAGTGCACATAGAGCACTACGGGCGCATCGTCAACAGGACCGCCACCATGCGCAACCTGATCGATGCGGGCAGTAGGATCTCCGCCATCGGTTACGAGGATACCGTCGACGTAGATGCCACCCTGAGCAAGGCGGAAGAGGCCCTGTTCCAGGTGCGAACCGGCCAGCCTACCCGGGACTTCGTCCATGTGCGAGAGGTGCTGGACCAGTACCTGGAAGAGCGGGCAAACGTCGGGGAGGCTGCATCCCGCGCAGGGGCTCCCGTTATGACGGGATTCAACTCATTGGATGAGCTGCTGGGAGGCTTTCACAGATCGGACATGATAGTGCTGGCGGCCCGCCCCAGTTTAGGGAAGAGCACATTGGCCATAAACATCTCCATGAACGCGGCCAAATCGGGGAACAGCGTGGCCATCTACAGCCTGGAGATGAGCCGGGACCAGCTTGCCATGAGGATGGTCGCCAGCGAATCGGAGGTGGATGCCCAGCGCCTCCGGCTGGGCCTGTACACCGAAGCCCAGGAGAGGGCCATTATGAGCTCCATCGGCTCCCTCTCGGACCTGCCCATCTATATAGATGACAGCCCACTCCAGGGTATCGTAGAGATGAGGAGCAAGGCGAGGCGCCTTGCCATGGAAAGGGGTCTGGACCTCCTGGTGGTCGATTACATCCAGATAATCCAGCAGGGGGCCGGGCGGGGCGACAACCGCGCAGTGGAGATGAGCGAGATTACCAGGTCCATAAAAGGGCTGGCCAGGGACTTGAACGTGCCCGTGCTGGCCGTTTCCCAGCTAAATCGCGCCATCGAGTCACGCACCTCCCACAGGCCCCAGCTATCGGACCTGCGGGAAAGCGGGAGCATCGAGCAGGATGCCGACGTGGTGATGTTCATATACCGGGATGATGTCGTTTACTCCGAGGATGAGTGGGCCTCCCGCAATCCGGACAAGCCCTACCCCAAGAACGTCGCCGAGCTCATCGTGTTAAAGCATCGGCACGGCCCTGTTGGAAATGTGGAACTGCTGTTCAGAGACAACCTGGTGCGTTTCGAGTCGGCCGCCTACGTTCCAGAGGGCTTCTAACGTGGCTGAAGAAGGGTTCCCCTCCGGTACCGCCTACACACCTGTTCCAAACCAGGTGTTCGGACGTCTTCTGGAAGGAATTGTCGACATCGCCGAGCTAAAATGCACCCTGCGTGCCCTTTGGCTGCTGCACAACAGGAAGGACGCTCCCCGCTACCTGACCGAGGCTGATATTCTCGCTGACCCGGTCCTGTGCCGCAGCTTCCCCTCTTCGAAGGAGCCAACCAAGGACACCATACTGCGAGGTCTCCGGCTGGCTGTGGAGCGGGGAACCCTCCTGAAAAACCGAATAGTCGAAGGGCAGGACTGGGAAGATGTGTAGGTGTTGGACGATGCCCCGGGGAGGCGTACCCTGGAAAAACTAGAGAAGGATGCATGGGGGAAAGGGGACCATCGCAGAGCCAGGTCCGCGCCCCCCGAGGAGCCAGCGACAAGGCCCAACATTTTCACGTTATACGAAGAGAACATCGGCCTCCTGACCCCCATTCTGGCGGACCGGCTAAGGGAAGCCGAAGGGCTCTATCCGGACCCTTGGATAGAGGAAGCCATAGAGCAGGCTTGTGCCTACAACAAGAGGAGCTGGGGATACATAGAAGCCATTCTCAAGCGCTGGCGTGATGAAGGAAAAGATGATGGAAAGCTTGGGGGATATACTAAGAAGATCAGCCTTGGGGAGTACGAGAGGCGACGGGGCCCAGGCTCCCCACGATACTGAGGAGGCCCAGGAAGCCGGCGTCGCCCAGTGTTCCCTCTGCCGCGGGACCGGCTGGGTCAGCCGGCGGGTTGCGGTCACCCACCCGGACTTCGGACAGGTCTTCCCATGCCGGTGCCGGGAGCAGGAGCTCAGAGAGCGGAGCATCGACCACCTCCACAGGTACAGCAACCTGGGGCCCCTCAAGCGGATGACCTTTGACAGCATAGAGCTGTCGGACGGTTCCCCGGACCAGGGATCGCAACCGGGCTTGACCGAAGCCATTGAGGCGGGCCGGGCATTTGCCGAGGAACCCCAGGGATGGCTGGTACTGACAGGGCCCTCGGGCTCGGGGAAGACCCACCTGGCGGCCGCCATCGCCAACCGCTGCATCGACAATGGCCGCACCCTATTCTTCACCCACGTTTCCGACCTCCTGGACCACCTGCGGGCCACCTTCAGCCCGGACTCGGCGGTGAGCTACGACGATATCTTCCAGCAGATCAGGGATGTCCCCATCCTGGTGCTGGATGATCTGGGCCACCAGGGTAGCGCAACTTGGGCGCAGGAGAAGCTGTTCCAGGTGATCAACCACCGCTTCAACGCCGAACTTCCGACCATCGTAACCCTCCGTGGCAAGCTCAGCCAGCTGGATGAAGGCATGCGCTCCCGCTTGAGCTCCAACCGCCTTTCCCGCATCTATTCCCTGGGTTCCGACACAGATTCCTCCTTCCATGACTTCGGAGGACTTACCACTGAGACCCGCAATCGCTTGACCTTCGAGAACTTCGACACTACGGGAATGAACGCAGGTCCCTACCAGAGAGAGAGCCTGAAAGCCTTCAAGACCGCTGCCCAAAACTACTCGGCTGATCCCGACGGCTGGCTCCTCCTGCTGGGACCCAACGGGTGCGGGAAGACCCACCTTGCCGTGGCGATCGTCAACGAAAGGCTGGCCAAGGGCCAGGGCGCCATATTTGCGTTCGTACCGGCGCTGCTGGACCACCTGAGGGCTGCCTTCGCCCCCGACAGCAGGATCACCTACGATGAGCGGTTCGAGGCGATTAAGCTGTCTCCCTTCCTGGTGCTGGATGACCTGGGGGCCCAAAGCAGCACACCCTGGGCCGAAGAGAAGCTGCTGCAGCTGATAGTCCATCGGCACAACGGAAGGCTGCCCACGGTAATCACCGCTAATGAAGATGTATTCTCTCTTCCCGTAACCTCCCGGCTGAGCGACAACCAGGTGGTGCAAAAGATCAGGATAAATGCGCCCGACTACCGTTTCGGCCAGGGAAGAGAGCGACCCAAGGGCCGGTCGGGCCGCTCTTGAGAAGCATACTGCCTTATTGCGACCCTTCTTTGTTGATATGGATTGATGGCCCCATCAAGTAACTGTGTTTTCTGCCGGATCATCGCCAAGGAAGAACCGGCAACCATCCACTTCGAGGATGACCATGTCATAGCTATTTCCAACGTCCTGAACTGGGTGCCCGTCATGCTCCTGGTCATGCCCAAGGAGCACATGACCCAGATCCAGCTGTGGGAAAAGGGTATGATGAACAGGATTGGTGAGGTGGTGGTTGAGGTTGGGGCCCGGTTCTGTCCCAATGGCTTCCGTGTCCTGTCCAACTTTGGCCCCGATGCTATGCAGAGCCAGGCCCATGGGCATGTTCACGTAATCGGGGGAGTTTACCTGGGCCCCTACGCATAAGACCGAGACAGACGCATAAGGCCCATGGGGCCTTGCACTGAAGGAGAAATATGACATCTTTGAAGTTCGCCGAGCCAGGGGCTGCTGTACTATACGAGAAGCGCGGCCAGGTCGTGACCATCACCCTGAACCGTCCCGGATCGTTGAACGCCATAAACCGCCAGCTGCGCAGCGAGCTGGGAGGGGCCATCGAAAAGTACGACCAGGATGATGAGGCGCGAGTCGCCGTCATCACAGGCGCCGGGCGGGCCTTCTGCGCAGGCCGGGACCTGAAGGAGCGGGCCGACGACAACGCCGCAGGGGTGAATGCCCACGCCCGGGACAGCATGGCATCCCCCGAACGCCCCTTCATGTGGCCCCAGACCTGGAAGCCCCTGATCGCCGCCATCAACGGCTTTGCCCTGGCTGGGGGATGGTCCATCGCCCAGCTCTGCGACATCCGCATCGCGGCCGAGGATGCCAAGCTGGGGATAACCGAGTCCAGGGTAGGACTTCTTCCACCCTTCGCGGTGATGCTCCCCAAGATGCTGTCCATGGCCGGGACCATGGAGCTTGTGCTGACCGGAGATGCCATCACCGCCCAGAGGGCCTACGACATCGGCTTCGTCAACAAGGTGGTCCCGCCGGACTCCCTCATGGATGAAGCCATGAACTTGGCTTCCAGGATCATCGCCAACGCCCCATTGTCCGTAAGGTACTTCAAGGAACTGGCCATTAGAAGCATGGACATGAGTGCCGAGTCCGCTTCCATCCTGACGTACAATATGTACAACCAGCTCCTCCAGAGCGAGGATTCGGTGGAAGGCCCGCGGGCTTTCGCCGAGAAGCGCCCGCCCCAGTGGAAGGGACGCTAAGACAGGGAGTAAGCAAGAAACACATGGATGCTATACGCTGCGAGTCACTCTGTAAGAACTTCGGGAATCTGAGGGCTGTGGACCAACTGAACGTGTCGGTGGAGCAGGGGTCGACCTTCGGGTTCCTTGGGCCCAACGGCGCGGGCAAGACCACTACCCTGCGGCTGCTGACTGGGCTGACCAACCCTACTTCGGGGCAAATGTGGGTAGCCGGTGAGGATGTTTCCAGCAGGCCCATGGACCTGCGCTCCAAGGTGGGATACCTGCCCGAATCTCCTTCCTTTTATGGCTGGATGAAGGGCCGGGAGTTCCTGCTCTTTACCGCAAGCCTTTACGGCATAGATCCTGCAAAGGCAAGGGACCGGGTGGAACAGCTCCTCGACCAGGTGGATCTCACCGACGCAGGCGGGCGCCTGATCAAGGGCTACTCCAGGGGGATGCTTCAACGTCTGGGCTTGGCCCAAGCCCTGATCCATCAACCCCAGGTTCTGTTCCTTGACGAACCTGCATCAGCCCTGGACCCCATGGGACGGCGGGATATGCTGGAGACCATTGCAGCCCTGAAGGGCGAGACCACGGTGTTCGTCTCCACCCACATCCTCAGCGACGTTGAGCGGGTGTGCGACCATGTGGCCATCATAAACCGCGGGAAAATGGTCGCCAGCGGCACAATCGACGAGATACGTTCTTCTCAACACGGCTCGACTTTCAAAATAGAGGTGGAGGAAGACCCTGCGCCCCTGGCTTCCCTCCTGGGAGGCAGGGAGTGGCTGACATCCATGGAAGGGAGCACCCAGGGAGACCGGCATTTGTTCCGCGTCGCGGTGTCCGACATGGACACGGCCAAGAAGGAGCTGCCCCGGCTGGTGTACGAGAGCGGACTGACCCTGCTTCACTACGAGTTAGCCCAAGCCAGCTTGGAGGATGTGTTCGTGGATCTGGTAACCGAGGGCGAGGTGGGGGAATGACGGGTTTTTGGACGCTGGTCTCCAAGGAGTTGTTGGAACAGCAACGCACATGGCGCTTCGTAGGCGCCATGGCTTTCTTCTCCGCGGTAGCTCTGCTGGTAACCGTTATCCCTTTCATCGTCTCTTTATTCACCGACATCGAGCGGGACAGTGAGTTTGCCAGGGGGCTGCTGGAAGCGTACGGAGGCACGACAGCTACCTTGGGCGCCCTGGTGGCCATCGTATTCGGCATGGGGGTCCTGGCCAACGAACGGTCCTCGGGGACGGCCGGGATGGTCCTCAGCAAGCCCGTATCGGTGGCGGCTTTTGTGTCCGCCAGGTTTGCGGGAATGACATCATCCATCTATCTTGGCTTCGCTGCCGGCTCGATAGTCATGTTCGTCCTCACTACCATTCTGATCGGCTACTATAATGCCGCTACCTTTGCCATCTACATGAGCATCATCGGCTTCTACCTTATCTTCGTTTCTTCGATGACCTTTTTCTGGAGCGGTATGTTCGCCCGGCAGATGCTTGCCGGCGGCATCGCGTTGGTCTTATTCATCATCCAGCTGCCCTTGACCGCCATACCTCACACCCAGGATTACTGGCCCGTAAACCTTGTGCTTTGGGCCTCAAACACTAGCGGCATTTGGGGAGGCGGAAGGGTTAGCGATGCCTGGCAGACCTTCCCAATAGCTCTGGCGTGCATAGCTCTGTTTGTAGTTGGCGCTTGGGCTATTTTTCGGCGGAAGGAGCTTTAGACTCCTCCCTGGCGAGAGAATAGTCGCCTCCTTACCCAAGCTGGTCCTGGAGATCAAGTCGATTGGCGCTGCTGGGATCGATACTAAAGAGGCCCAAGGTGAAATGGGGGCTGTTGGCGGCCCTCATCCTCCTAGCGGTCGCCTATCTCGCAATAGCCTTCTTCATAGCCCAGGGTCTCACCGGCGCCGAGCGCAATCCCCAGGAGGGCCATCCAACGGACTTCGGCCTTGAGTGGGAGGATGTGGCATTCCACGGGAGAGACCAGGACGTACAGTTGTCCGGCTGGTACATTCCAGGCAGGGGACAAGGTGTCGAAGACAGTCCCCATGTGATTTTCGTACATGGCCTGAGCAGCGTACGCTCCGGAGGCGAAGGCGAGGCCTTGGAGTTAGCCAGTCGCCTGGTCGAGGAAGGTTACAACCTGCTGCTGTTCGACCTGAGGGGGCATGGTTCATCGGAGGGCGACCAGATCTCGGGCGGCTACTTCGAGCGGTGGGACGTCCTGGGGGCTTACGATTACCTGGTTGAGGAGAGGGAGGCCACCGCGGGCAAGGTCGGACTGATGGGGTATTCGATGGGCGGAGTTACGTCCATCCTGGCCGCCGTAGAAGAGCAGGGGATAGCGGCTATCGTTGCCGATAGCCCCTTCGCAGCGGCAACGGACCTGATCGTCCAGGAAGCCTCTCGCAAGACACCATTCCCCTCGTGGCTGATTCCCGCCTTTATTCCCGTCACCAGCCTGATGGCCAAGGCCATATATGGCATCGACATCGGCGCCCTGAACGCCGAGAAGGCCGTCATGCAGCTTGGCTACCCCCTGTTGATCATCCACGGTGAGGAAGATGAGCGCGTGCCCATCGACCACGGCGAAAGGGTCGCCTCGGCAGCCCAAGAGGGCACGATCTTCTGGAGCACGGATGCGCCGGGCCACGTAGAATCATTCGCGAATTACCCCGACGAGTACTTCCGGCGGGTCAATCAGTATTTCAAGGCCCGGCTGGAGTAGCGGCTACACTCCGGCATCCTGGGAGCCTCTTCCTCACATCTCTCCCAGGCGTCCTGTTTGCTTCTCAACTATCTACTATTCGGCCAAAGGCACACCACACGCAAAAGGCAAAGGTAGCCGGATCATTTTGGCGAAGCCAACCGACTGCCATGAATCGGCCAAGTGGGCGGCTACAACGGGTGAATTTCAAACTGATACCCAACCCGCAGGTCGGGCATCTTGACAAATGCTCCGCTCCCAAGTATAAGATAGCTACAGTTTAGGAGACCCATGGTACAGTTGGGGTTGTCCTGTGCAATACTACCTCATCAGGCGAGCCTCCCACTCGGTCTTCATAGTTCTGGGTCTCATGGCCCTCCTGTTCTTCATGATCCACATCCTAGGGGATCCGGTTGCCCTTCAGCTTCCCGAAGATGTAGACCCCAAGACGATCAAGGAAATCCAGTGCCGTCTCGGTTATTGCGACCCCCTCCATATTCAGTTCGTGAACTTCTACTGGGACGTATTGAGATTCGATTTCGGCAACTCTGTGCGTAATGGCGTCCCAGCCATGACGTTGGTGGCGGAGAAGCTACCAAACACCGCATTTCTTGCCTTTGTGGTCTGGGGTATTGGGATGGTCGGCATCCCCATCGGGGTGATCGCCGCCCAGAGGCCCAGGTCTATCTTTGACCGCCTGGTTAATCTCTTCACTTTCGCAGCCATCTCGGTCCCGGGCTTCTGGCTGGCCCTAATGTTGATCCTGATCTTTGCTGTCTGGGTAAGGGTCCTGCCGACATCGGGCTTTGCAGAATTCCCCTGGGATACCGGCTGGCAAAGCATAAAGTACCTGATCCTCCCGGCTATCGCGCTATGTCCAAACGTCATTGCCCGGAATGCCCAGATCACCCGGGCGACCATGCTCGACGAGATGGGGAAGCAGTATGTCGCCACTGCCCGGGCCAAGGGGCTTTCCGAGCGCACCGTCCAATATGGTCACGTGATGAAGAACGCCTCAATAGCCATCGTGACCGTTATGGGCGATGAGCTGGCCCTCTATATGAACGGCTCCACGGTCGTCGAGGTCATCTTTGCATCGCCTGGACTGGGGCTGTTGATCATCAACGGGATCAACGACCGCGACCTGCCGGTTGTTACTGCCTCGATATTCGTGATTGTCCTGATTGTGCTGGTCATCAACCTACTCGTTGATGTGGTCTACACCTATCTCGACCCTCGCATCAGCTACAAGTAGTCAAGGCAGCGCGACACCCAATAACCGGCTGGTCCCCTTAGACTTTGGGTCTCCAGCTCCGCTGTTTAAACACGCGGCGATTCCCTTCGCTTCCGAGGTATGGACTATCTGGCCATAGTCTGACAATGCTCCAAAGGCAGACGAAACCAGCCAAGCAATATCTTGTGCAGTTTCGTCACCACCGTGCTGCGAGCCAAGGCAGGTTAGCGCTTGCGGAGGCTATTGTGTAACCTGGGTCCAGCCTGTGTGTTCGCCCTTCGATTTCCATCAGGGCGAAAGAACAGCCGTCGTTATGCCCTAGGCTATCGCCCTTCCCATTGCCGCAACATGAGAGCAGAGAATAAGGTCAGCCCTCGCACAGAGACTTGAGGAGCTCGCCAGCTACCCCCTTATCCAGGGGGTAGTTGTGGTTTCCGCACTTGGGTGACTGGATGCAGCTGGGACAGCCCGAATCGCAGACGCACTCGGAAACCACCGACAGGGTGGCCTCCCAGAGGGCATCGATGACCCTGAACCCTTCTTCAGCTATTCCCACTCCCCCCGGATGCCCATCATATATGAATATCTGGGGTTTCTCGGTGTCGGGATGAAGGGGGGTGGAAACGCCGCCGATATCGTTGCGGTCGCACAGAGCGAAGAGGGGCAGCACGCCGATCGCCGCATGCTCGGTTGCATGAATGCCGCCGGCCAGGGCTGGTCCTCCTCCCCGCCACCGGTCGATGATCTTCTGGGGAATGTCGAACCAGAGGGCCACAGTGTTGAAGCGTCTTGGAGGCAGATCCACGAATTCGTCCCCCAGCACCTCTTCGGTCATTGGCGCCCGCTTGCTATATCCCACCACCTGGTTGGTGACCTCCACCTCTCCCAGCCAGACCCCCACACCACCCGCAACCTTGGAAGCATGTATCTTCCTTATGGAGATATCGGTGGTCTCGCTGGCTTCAGTGTAGTAGGAGCCGTCATCCAAGACCACTTTCGCAAGTTTCGCCTCCAGGTCTATCTGCTCAACCAGGTATGATGTTCCCTGGTGCAGGTAAACAGCGCCGGGGTGAAGCTGCAAATGGGCTGAGTGCTCATCCACCGTCTCAAGTATCCTGCCTGTCTCGCCCTCAACCACGTGGTAGCTGCTGCTGGAAGCGGACCTTATGTTAACTTCCTCAGGCGGATAGGAGACATGGGGAGCGATGTGCCACTTGCCCTCGCTGTACCTCAGCAGGCCCTGTCCCAGCAGGTCTTCCAGGTGCTCGATGACCCCATACCCGAAAAGCTCAGCATCCTGGCCCGTGATGGGCATCTCGTAGGCGGCGCAAAGCAGGTGGGGACGCAGGATATGGGGATTGCCGGGGGAGAGAAGGGCGGCTTCCACCGAGCGACCGAAGAAGATATCGGGATGGTTCATAAAGTACTGGTCCAGGGGATCGTTGCGGCCGATGAAGACCGACAGGGACTCGTCGCCCCGGCGACCGCTTCTGCCTGCCTGCTGCCATGTGCTGGCGATGCTTCCCGGGTAGCCGGTGATGATTGTGGCATCCAGGGAGCCTATGTCGATGCCCAGCTCCAGGGCGTTGGTTGCCGCCACACCCGTCAGATGCCCATCGAACAGGGCCCGCTCGATGTCCCGTCTCTCCTCGGCCATGTAGCTGCCCTTGTAAGGCTTGATCCTGTTCCCCTGGGGAGGCTGCTGGTCATCCAGGCGGTCCTTGGCATAGCTGTACACCAGCTCCGCCGCCCTGCGGGTCCTGGCGAAGGCCACCGTTCTGATGTCGGAGGCCACCAGTTCCGCCAGCAGTCCGGCGGCTTCCATGTTGGCGCTCATCCTGATCGGCCTCAGCACCCCCCCAAAGCGGGGCGATTGTCCGGCATGCTCCCCGGACGCGGACAGCATATCGGCATCCCGAAGGGGAGGATTCCAGAAGACGAAACTCTTGCTACCTCTAGGGGCGCCATCTTCATCGACCACGCTGAATGGAAGGCCGACGATCTGCTCCGCCAGGTGTCCCGGGTTGGCAATAGTGGCGGAGCAGAGGATAAATAGGGGGTTGCTGCCGTATAAGGCGCACAGGCGGCGCAGACGGCGCATCACATTGGCAACGTGGGACCCGAACACCCCCCGGTATGTGTGGGCCTCGTCCAGCACCACATACTTGAGTGATCTCAGCAGGCGGGACCAAGCCCTGTGGTGAGGGAGAATGCCCATGTGGAGCATATCCGGGTTGGTGAGGATCACCTGGGCCGAGTTCCGGATGCTGTTCCTTTCATAGTGCGGCGTGTCGCCGTCGTACACCGCCGCATTCACCGGCAGCCCTACCGTCATCTGTTTCAGGGAACGGAGCTGGTCCTGGGCCAGGGCCTTGGTGGGGAAGATGTAGATCGCCCTGCTGGAGCGGTCTTCCAAGACCGAGTTAACCACGGGGAGGTTGTAACACAGGCTCTTGCCGCTGGCCGCCGGCGTTGCCACCACGATGTTCCGCCTCTCGCCCAGCCGGTCCACAGCTTGGGCTTGATGGAGGTACAGGGGCCACATGTGGTGGTGCTCCAGGACGGAGCGCAGGGTAGGGTGCAGAGAACGCGACGGTTCGCTAAAGCGGGGGTCCCTCGGAGAAATGTTCTCCACCGCCACCATCTGCCGACGGTATGCGGGAGCCGACTCGATTCCTTTGAGAAAAGCTAAAGCATCCACCGTGCAAGCTCAGAAGCCGGAGAGGGTCTCCGTCTCCCAGTCCAGGAGCTCCAGATCGGGCCTGGAACTTTCTATGTAGCTGATTACGCTGGACAGCAACCCGCTGGCATAAGCTCCGTCGCTGCTAACGCACACGATACCCAAGGTCAGCTTCTGCCAAAGATCAGGATCACCTATCTCGGAGATGGATACGTTGAATTTCGACCGGACACGAGAGGTAACGGACTGAGAGATACTCCGCTTTTCCTTAAGGTTACGGCTGCCGGGCAGATGAAGGGTAACCCGGCAGAAGGCTACGTTAGCCAATTGCCTTCCCTCGATTTGCGGAGGGTGCTTGGTGTTCGCGCTCGATGCTGGGGAGAAATCGCGAAGTGTTGGAACTGCTGGGCTTAGAAGGACTCGGAAGCTCGAACAGACCTGAAGCAGTCGTTGCAGTAAACGGGCCTGCCCTGCCTAGGCTGGAAGGGCACTTCGGTCTCAGCACCGCAGGAGGCGCAGGTCGCAGGATACATGGTCCGAGGCTGGTCGGATCGGAAGCCGGTGCGCCGTCGAGCCGATCTACAGGCTGGGCACCTTGCAGGCTCATGCATCAGCCCCCGGCTTTGATAGAACTCCTGCTCCCCTTCGGTAAATGCGAAGGATGCCCCACACTGCCGGCACACAAGGGTCTTTTCCTCGAAAGCCACTCCTAGCCTCCTAGATACCTGATGTCGCTATGGCCTCCATTGCCCCGGGACAGGTTCCTCGCAAGTACAAACCCAAGGTGCCGAGTCCAAGCAGATTGAAGCCTACAAAGCGCTCCGGTCAGTATACCAAAGGTGATTTCGGTTGGCAATCATCTTGATACTGTACGTCAATCACGCCATCCGAAGAGGAATTTTCGTCTCTGCCTGCGCCATGTTATATTGTTTGATGGATACCGGCCCAAATCTCAGAGGAGACCGCCGAATGCAGAAACCGGGCGCCAGCGGGAGCATCGACCTTGCCAAGGTGAACAGGATAATCAGGACCTTGGCCATGTATTCGTCGGAAGCTGCCGAAATGGCCCAGTCGGCCGTCGACTCCGAGGTCGCCCTCATGAGAGAAAAGGTCTCATCCACCCTGGCCGGATGCATAGATGCTGTGCTGGAATTCAAGGACCTGAACCTGGAAGACGAAGATAGCTCCATAGACGTCCACATGCTGATGCGTCTAAGAAAGTCGGCCGAGGAGCTCCGTACCTGAGATTGGCGTATCCCCTCCATCCTTGACCGCCCACGGGGCCCGCAATAGAATGGAATTCGCCATCTGCCCACTTTCCACCAAGCGAGGTGCAACCTACCAGGGATGAATATTGGCCCGGCTCTTTGATATGCATGTCCACACCACCCGGGGGAGCAGCGATAGCAACCTGTCCCCTGAAGAGATGGTCTTGGAAGCGGAACGGCTGGGGTTCATGGGCATATGTATCACGGAGCACAGCGGCCCCTGGGACCAGCACGAGTTTCGCTCCTTCGCGGCTAAGCACAACCAGGTGCTGGTGCGGGCCATGGAAGTGGAAACAAACATGGGCCACATCCTGGCCTTCGGCTTGGACAGCTACCAACCCGGGATTTCCGACGCCCGGGTTCTTCGCAAGGCGGCGGACAGCGCTGGCGGGTTCATCATCAGCGCTCACCCCTTCCGGGGCCTTCACAGCTCTCTGCCCTCCCGCAAACCCCTGCTCTACAGCAACGAAGGCGAAGTGCCTACTTCGGTGGAGGAAGCCACGCTGCACCCGGTATTCGGGTTGGTGGATGCGGTTGAGGTGGCCAACGGCGGCACGGCCGACGCCGAAAACAGATTCGCCCTGGACGTGGCCAAAGAGCTTGGCCTCAGGGTTACCGGCGGGAGCGATGCCCACTCCCTCCACGGGGTTGGCCACTGTATAACCGTCTTCGATGGAGAGGTGAACAGCCAGGAGGAGTTCATGAACGCCCTCCGGGCAGGCAGCTTCTATCCTGCAGTCCTCTCTCCCAACAACAAGTCGTCGGAAGGTTCCTGGGTGCCCATTCCCGAACCCTTTTCGTAAGTCTGGGGGGAATCAGGCGGCGACCCGGCCAGGGGCGGGATTGGGACGGCCGAGACATTCAGAGGCCGTGAGAGAGGGGAGATGGAACCTGGGGGATATCCTGTCTATGTAGCCGTGGATCTGGAGACCACGGGCCTTGACGTCAACTTGGATACCATAATTGAAGTTGGCGCCGTAAAGTTCCAGGGACCGGAAGTTCTCGGCACCTTCCAGACGCTGGTCAATCCCTACCGGGACCTTTCACCCTTCATCAAGAAGCTGACCGGCATCGCCCAAGCCGATGTCGACCGCGCTCCACCATTTGCCGCAATCGCCGCCGAGCTGGAGCAGTTCATCGGAATGCATCCCGTGATCGGTCATAACGTCTCCTTCGACCTGGGATTCCTGAGGAAGCACGGCACCACCCTAGCCAACGACTCCCTGGATACGTGGGAGCTGGCTTCCATTCTGCTGCCCTCCAACCGGGACTATTCCCTGGCGGGGCTGGCAAGGGAGATGGTGGTAGTGAACAGTCGCCCTCATCGCGCCTTGGCCGATGCCCAGGCTACCAGGGAGGTGTTCCTTCGCCTGATGGACAGGGTCGCCGTATTGGGGCCCGGCACAGCTGCGTCCATTGGCTACGTAGGCGCAAGGGCCCGCCAACCATTCGCCCGCATCTTTCAGGGAGTCTCCCCTGCGACAGCCACAACCGATACCCTGGGCGCTATTCCAGACCTGCGACGGCTGAAGGACGACCAGCCCAGGCCCGCTCCCGTAGCCACACCCGACGGAGCCCCGGAACCCCTGGACGAGGAAGGGCTTGCCTCCCTCTTTGACCATCAGGGGGCCTTCTCTCGCTTGTTTGAAGGATACGAGCGTCGGCCCCAGCAGCTCGACATGGTGAAGGCTGTGAGCAGGGCCTTCAACGAAGAGCGACACCTGGTGGTCGAGGCCGGCACCGGTGTCGGCAAGTCCATAGGATACCTGCTCCCAGCCCTGGTCTACGCCGTGCGCAACCGCGCCACAGTTGTAGTCTCCACCAACACCATCAACCTCCAGGAGCAACTGCTCAACAAGGACATTCCTGCGCTGGCCCGCGTACTGGAACAGGAGGGTATCATCGAATCCGGTTCCGCCAGGGCAGCGCCTCTGAAAGGTCGGGCCAACTACCTGTGCCTGCAGAAGCTGGGTTCCCTGTCACGGTCCGAGGGGATTTCCCCCGAGCATGCCCGCCTGGTGTCGAAGTGTCTTGTGTGGCTGGAGGACACCCGGCAGGGGGACAGGGCGGAGATCAACCTGGCACCCCAGGAAGCGGCCGGCTGGAGCCACATCTCTGCAGCCGAAGCCGGTTTCTGTCCTGGCCTGAAGGGGGAAGGACACTGTTTTCTGCGGGCCGCCCGGAGCAAGGCTAACGCAGCCCACATCGTGGTTGTAAACCATGCTCTGCTCTTGTCGGACCTGGCAGTGGGCGGAGGCCTTCTGCCGGAACACAAGCACCTCATCATCGATGAGGCCCACCGCCTGGAAGAGGAAGCGACCCGTCAGCTGGGATTCGACCTGTCCGAAGGAGCATTGGCCTCCAGCCTGGAGTCGCTTCTGAGGAGCTTCCGGGAGATCAGGGTGGTGTTGGCCCTATCTCAAGCCGGTCCCACCGACCGTCAGCGCTCTGACGAGCTGATGGGAGGTTTGGAGACCAACTGGGCGGGACATGCGGAAAGGACCTGGGGGGCCCTGTGGGAATCGGCGTCGAAGTTTGTATCCCAACAGAGCGCGGGGGACCAGGGCATGTTGCAGCTGCCTGTCTCCCGCAGCACAAGGACCCAGCCGGCGTGGTCGGACATAGAGATCGCATGGGAGAACCTGGACACTGTGCTTAACGATGGCTTGGAACAGATAGGCAGGCTGTTCCGGGCCTTGGATCAGGTGGGGATGCAGTCATTCGAAAGGGCGGCAGATTGGGAAGACCTTCAGGCTAAGAACAGGGACCTTTCCGCACGTATGGATGAGATCAGGGTGATCAAGGACCAGATGGCGACCTTTTATGCGGGGCCAATAGATTCTGACCGCGTGGACTGGATGACGTTGTCCGAGGAGGGATCAGGCCCGGGGGGCCGTAAGTCCAGCCTCAGCCTGCAGTCCGCCCCTCTGAACGTGGCGGAGCATCTTTCCCGGGGGCTCTTCGACCAGAAGTCCGTTGTAATCATGACCAGCGCCACCCTCAGCACCGACGGCAGCTTCGACTACCTTCGAAACAGGGTTGGGCCTTCGGACGCATCGGAGCTAAGGGTCGGCTCCCCCTTCGACTATGCCCGGGCGGCCCAGCTGCTGGTCCCCCAGGATATGCCCTTGCCCGACGCCCAGGGGTACCAGGGCGCCCTGGAGTCCCTGCTGGTTGAGCTGGGCCTTGCCATCGAGGGGCACAGCATGGTGCTGTTCACCTCCCACACGGCCCTGCGCACCACAGCCCGCAGCATCAGGGACAAGCTGGAGTCCGAGGGCGTTGGCGTGCTGGCCCAGGGAATTGACGGCTCGCCGGACAGGATCGTGCGGAATTTCGAGCAGGACCCCCGGAGCATCATCCTGGGGACCAGCAGCTTTTGGGAAGGCGTGGATCTGCCCAAGGGCCAGATGAAGGCCCTGGCCATCGCTCGTCTCCCCTTCCATGTCCCCACGGACCCTGTGTTCGCAGCCCGGTCTGAGCAGTACGAAGATGCCTTCAAGGAGTACGCCGTTCCCCAGGCCATCTTGCGCTTGAGGCAGGGGATGGGTAGATTGATTCGTAACAACGACGACAGGGGGTCCATAATTGTCCTGGACCGCAGGCTCACCGCCAGGTCCTACGGCAAGACTTTCATGGACTCTCTGCCGCCCTGCACCGTGGTGCGTTCACCCCTGGCAGATACGGTCCGCCACGTTCGACAGTGGCAAGATGCAATAGGTGGGGAGGTGTGATGGTAGTCGAGGTCGTTCTTGAAAGCCGTGTCCTGGAGGTTACCCAGCCCTGTGATTTCGTTGCCAGCGTGGAGAGCGGCCAGTCTCACCGGTGGGAGAAGGATGAGGGTTGGCACTGGTGTATCCTTGCCGGACGGATAATCAAAGCCCGTACCCTCGCCCAGGGTCCCGGCTCCATAACCATAGAGTACCAAGCTAGCCCTCAAGGAGACCCAGAGGGGTTGGAGGAAGAGCTATCGAGGTATCTCCGCCTCGATGACGACCTGGATGCCATATACAATGATATCTCCAGGGACTCCAGGGTGGCATCCATGGTGGATCGGTACCGAGGACTCCGACTGCTGCGGGTGGACCCGTGGGAGTGCCTGTTGTCCTTTATCTGCTCAGCCAACTCCAACCTGGCCCGCATCCACGCCAACGTGGAGTCCATGGCCCAGTCCCTCGGCAGCTCCGTCTCCCTGAACGGGAGGACGCGTTACATCCTTCCCGAACCCGATGTGTTGGCATCGGCAGGCGAGACCTTTCTAAGGGGATTGGGTCTGGGATTCAGAGCGCCCTACGTCGCCTACGCCGCCCAGGCTGTAGCTTCGGGGCAGATAGACCTGGAGCAGCTGAAGAGTATGCCTTACCTGGAAGCCAAGGGACGGCTTATGGAGCTGCATGGCATAGGCTCCAAGATCGCCGACTGCGTTCTCCTACACTCCCTGGAGAAAGTGGAGGCATTCCCCATAGATGTGTGGGTCAGGCGCGCACTGCTGGACTGGTACTTCCCCGGCCAGAAGGCACCTCCTGACAAGGTGCTCCTGGAGTGGGCTCTGGACTACTTTGGGCCCAACGCCGGGTATGCTGAGCTGTACCTATTCCACGGAAGGCGTCTGAAGAAGACCCGTGATGGTGAAGGGACCTAGGCCTCCGGGTGGGTGGAGATGAACTTGGACGAGCGCCCGGGGTCCACCTGGGGTGCTCGCACCTCCACCCCCGCCGCCTCTTCCTGCAGGAGCACGGTCACACTGCTGTCCATCTGTCCCCATCCCCGGTTCATCGCCTGGATGGCTATCTGCTCCGCCAGGTTGGCCACCGGCATGGGCACCTTGTACTCCCTG
The DNA here is from genome assembly GCA_021296025.1 of Dehalococcoidia bacterium. Taxonomy (GTDB): domain Bacteria; phylum Chloroflexota; class Dehalococcoidia; order Lucifugimonadales; family JAGWBF01; genus JAGWBF01. Next base: position 21,055 of record JAGWBF010000011.1, read on the forward strand.
CCCAGCTCAGTAGCCAAGCCGATGTCCTTGCGGGCCAGCTCCAATGCAAAGCTGGGAGGATCGAATTCTCCCTGGAACTGGGTCCGGACCAGCCCTTCGTGAAGGATGCTCATCCGCCCCAGGGCGCCCCTGCGCACGCATTCCCATAGGGGTTCCGCTTCCACACCCGCCTTCACACCCAGGGTCAGTCCCTCGGCGATGGCTTGGCGAACGCCATGGCCTATCATGTTGTGCACCAGCTTGGCCACGCTTCCAGCACCGACGGGTCCTGCATAGAACACCTTGTCGCCGAAGGAGTCCAGTACCGGCTTTATCTGGTCGAAAATCTCTCTGTCCCCTCCGACCATCACCGCCAGGTTACCGCTGGCCGCCCCCGACTTTCCGCCGCTGACGGGAGCATCCAGCAGGTGAGCGCCCGCCTCGCTGAACTTGGGGGCCATCTCCCTTATGAGGGTTGGCCGGACTGTGGAAAGGTCAATGTATATGCCCCCCTGGCGTATTCCCTCCAAAATTCCTTCTTTGCCCGTCCCAACCTCTTCCACCTCCCTGGGGCCGGGCAGCGACGTGAACACCAGGTCGCATCGTCCGGCCAGGTCGGCAGGAGAGTCGGCAAGCCTTGCCCCTTTCTCCAGGAAGGGCCTGGTAGCGCCTTCCCGCAAGTCGTGCACCACCATGTCGTACCCGGCTCTCTGGATGTTTCCAGCCATGCCGGCGCCCATATTCCCCAATCCGATAAACCCTATGGTTTCCATCGCCCTTCCCCCTTTGCAGAAATGCCTGTTGTCAAGTTACGGGTTCAACACCAGCTTGCCGAAGAAGTTCAGCTCATCCATCACCCGGTGAGCTTCGGCCGCCCTGTCCAGGGGGAACACCCGGTGTATGGCGGGCTCTATCTTGCCCCGGTCCAGCATCTGCACGATCTGGTCCATGTCCGCCTTGGACCCCATGAACACACCGTACATCTTCAGTTGGCGAGTGAAGAAAGCGCCCAGGTGCAGGTCAGCCTTGTACCCGGTGGTGACCCCGCAGTTTCCGTAACGGCCGCCGGGACGTAGTGAGTTGAAGGCCGCCTCGAAGAACTCCGTCCCCAGGTGGTCCACCACTACATCCACTCCCTGACCCGAGGTTATCTCCTTGACCCTTGGAACGATATCTTCGGTCGTGTAGTCAATGACCTCATCCGCCCCCAGCTCTCTGGCCTTGGAGGCCTTCTCCGCCGAGCTTGTGGTTGCTATGACGTGGGCGCCGATCACCTTCTTAGCGACCTGGATGGCCGCGCTGCCGACCCCGGACGATGCCGACAGAACCAGGACGCTCTCCCAGGGCTTGAGCTCGGCACGACGCACCAGCATGCTCCACATGGGAAGGAAGGTTGTGGGCACCGAGGCCGCCTCTTCGTAGGACACCTGGTCACTGAAGACGTGCACGTTTGATGCAGGCGCCCGAAGGTACTGGGCATAGCTCCCGTCCATTGCCGTCCCGATCATCCGGGATGCCGGGCAGAGGTCATCTTCGCCCCCCAGGCAGCGTTGGCACTGGCCACAAGTGACCTTGGGGTTTACCACCACCCGGTCCCCAACCTTCAGCTCCCGAACATGGTCGCCAACAGCTTCCAGGTCTCCGGCCGCATCCCCTCCGAGCACCAGCGGCGGCGGAAACTCCCTCCGGGTGCCCCGCACTCCGGCCCTTGTGTACACATCCAACCTGTTCAGGGCAGAGGCCTGGACCCTTACCAGCACATCATTGGGGCCAACTTCGGGATCGGGAAGGTCTCCGTAGGCAAGTACCTCGGGGCCGCCATGGGCTTCGATATAAGCAGCTTTCACATCAATTCCCCTATCTGTGGTCTGGATACAACTCTCGAGACTCAGGTCTCCTGGATGGCTTGAACGCAGTTGGTGCACAGAAACACCAGGGCCAGGGCTTCTTCGTGGCTGGTGATGCTGCCGCACTGGGGTACCTGGGCATCGGTGTCCCAGGGCTGATGGAACTTGCCTCCGCACATCTGGCATGAGGTCTGGTGGTACTCATCCATTGGAGAGCCACATACAACGCACTGCTCATCATCCGTCAAAGCGCTACCCGCCCTTTCCACCCAGGTACTGCTCCGCCAGGCGAAGCTCATCTTCGCGGCTGGCAACCCTTCCTTCTACCCGGGCATAGCGTAGGTCTCGAAGCACCTCGCCTATCGCAGGACCGGGAGGGAATCCCAGGGTGATGAGATCATCCCCATTCAAAATGGTCTTTACCTGGCGCATCTCATCCAGGTACATCTGGATCAGGTCCCGGACGACCAAGGTGGATAGCATACAACAAGCTCTGACCGATGTGGTTGAGTGCCTGTCAAGACAGCCGGCCAGCTCGCCCTGAGGCAGGTCAACCCAATCTATCTCCATGCCCCTCCGGATGGATATTGTATCGCGAACGACAGAGGCCCAAGAGTTGGGCATATAGAGACGGGAGATGAGCACTTCGCCCTCATAGTGCTCCAGGGGATAGGCAAATGCCCCAAGATACAGCAGGGGGTCGTCATCGGTGGAAATTCCTTTTAGCGGGGTGAAGTCGGCCCTGCCCATTGGCAGGTAAATCGTGTCCAGAACACCCAGACCCCCGGCACGCTGCAGGATAGGCACCGGCTCCTCCTCGAGGAAGATCAGCTCCAGCTCCCTGCGGATGCGGTCTCCCGTGATCGAGGTCAGCTTCTTCTCCTCCACAGCTTCCAAGAGCAGTCGGGAAGTCACTTCTTCCAGGGAGAAGTCCAGTCGCCCCTCGTACCTAATTGCCCTTAGCATGCGGGTCGGGTCGTCGGAGAAGCTGTCGTCGTGGAGCACTCGGATGGACCGGGCAGCCAGGTCCTCCTGCCCGCCGTGGAGGTCGATCAGCTCCCCCTTCTGTGTCCCGGTGAGAGGCAAGGCCATGGCGTTTATGGAGAAGTCTCGCCGGGAGAGGTCATCCTCCAGACCGCTGGCAACAACCTCGGGGAGAGCGCCGGGTCGAATGTAGTTCTCTCTCCTGGCCGTTGCCTGGTCGATTCGCCGTCCCTGCAGACTGATGGTGGCGGTGCCAAATCGAGGGTGCAGCGTTACCTTTCCGCTGTGCTTTTCGCCCAGCTCCGAGGCTACTTGGGTTGCATCACCCTCTACCACCAAGTCCAGGTCCTTGATGGGCCTCCCCAGGATCAGATCCCTTACCGAGCCGCCCACAAGATATAAGGGCATACCAATGGCCTCGGCATTGTCGCTGACATCCTTCAGCGCCGCCTGGGTGGAAGGCGTTAGGGAGTCCTGGAGAATGGTAAGCAGAAGAGTCCCTCGTTCAAGGGGTTTGAAGGCAACCTGTGTCGGAACCCTGCGATTATAGCACACGCACCCTAGCCCCCCATCCCTTGACCTAGGGAGCGGGCGTGGAGTTTCTTTGCCCGTGGGAGACCAGATGTGCTAGAATTCCGGCTGTAATTTCGCCCCCCACTATCCTGCCGAAGAGGTGTAATGCTATGAAAACCGAAGTACGACTGAAGATCGATCGTCGGGTCAACTTCGCCGATGGCCACGCCTATGGAACGGCAGGGGCTTACGAGCGCTTGGTGGGAACGGTGCACTACTCCCTGGACCCCGACGACCCCTCCAACCAGAACGTCGTGGACCTGGACAAAGCGCCCAGGAACGGACGAGGCAAGGTCGAGTTCTCAGGGGACCTAGATATTCTGAAGCCTGTGGACCTTTCCAAGGGCAACCAACGGGTACTCTACGACGTCAACAACAGGGGCAACAAGACAGCCCTCCGGGCGATCAACGATGCCCCTCCCGAACCCGACCCCACCACCTATGCCCACGGGGGGAACGGCTTCATCATGCGCCATGGATATACCCTGGTATGGTCCGGCTGGCAGGGAGACCTGGTGCCGGTGAACGGCCTGCTCACGGCCGACCTACCGGAGGGGATGGAGAACGGACACCGGATACGGGGCAAAGTGCGCCAGGAGTTCATCGCCGAGCAGGAGGGTGTGCTTTCCATGCCCCTGAGCGGTGCCCCGGTGATCCGCAGCTACGAACCCCTGGATACCGACACCTCTCGGTCGGCCTTCACCATTCGGGAACGGGAAGGCGACCCGCGGCAGCCCGTGGACCCCAATCAGTGGGCATACGCCAAGGCTGAGCGGGATGGCAACGGGGGCGTCAATGTCGTCCCTTCCAGCACCGAGTGTTATGTCAAGGGCGGGTTCAAGCCCGGCTGGATATACGAGCTGATATATGAGACCGAGGGGTCACGGATCATGGGGCTGGGCGTGGTGGGCATAAGGGATCTTATCTCGTTTCTGAAGTACGATGAGCGGGATGCCGAAGGCGAACCCAATCCCCTCTATGGCCACGTAGAAAAGGCCTACACCTACGGGCAGTCCCTCAGCGCCCGGGTGATTCGCCAGTTCGTCTATGACGGCTACAACGGCGACCCCGACGGGCGAAAGGTTTTCGACGCAGTCTATCCCCATGTGTCCGGCGCGGGGCGCCTGTTCGCCAACATCCGATTTGGTCAGGTGGGACGCTACCCTCGCCAGCACGAGGAGCACCAGTGGCCCTCGGAGGTCTATCCCTTCGCCTACACTCCCGTCCCCGACAAATACGTGGATGGCTTGGACAGCGTGCTGAAGCGTCCCGAGACCGACCCCCTGGTCATGCACACCCACACCGCCACCGAGTACTGGCAGCGTCACGCTTCCCTAGGGCACACCGACCCGAGGACGGGCGACGATCTGGCGCTGCCTGAGAACATCAGGATTTACTTTATCTCCAGCGCGCAGCACGCCGGCAGAATGCCCCCGGAGGCTGAAGTGATCCAACAGGCTGCCAACACCATGAGCACCGGCCCCATCCTGCGCAACTCCGTGGCCCTCATGGACCGTTGGGCCAGCGGAGACGGAACGCCCCCCTCCAGCATGGTACCTCGCCGCGCCGACGGCACCCTGGTCTCCCATGGAGAGGCGCTGGAGTCCTTCCCCAAGGTGCCGGGGTTCAACGTGCCTGCAACCACCAGCCGACTGCCCCGGTATACTTACGGGGACAGCTTTAGCAATGGCATCATCACCGAACATCCTCCCCAGCCCATCCCAGGACAGGAGTACGGGGTTTTTGTACCCCAGGTGGATGAGGACGGCAACGACATGGCTGGCATCCGCGGGCCGGACCTCGAAGCACCCGTGGGGACCCATACGGGATGGAGCCTGAGGAAAGCGGGATTCTCCGAAGGGGAGTTGTTCAGCTTGAGCGGAAGCTTCGTTCCCTTCGCTCGCACAAAGGCAGAGCGAGAGGCGTCGGGCGACCCTCGTCTGTCCCTGGAGGAGAGATATCCCAGCCACGGGGCTTACGTTCGCGCGGTAGCCCTGGCAGCCAGCCGCCAGGTAGCCCAGGGGCTGCTCCTGGAAGAGGATGCCGACCGGTACGTCGAGGCTGCCATGGCCCGCAATCCCCTGGACCCTGGAGTGGCCCTGGCTCCCCTCTCCCTGGGCACAACTTAGCCCTGGCACAATGTAGAGGAACGCATCAAGACAAGCGAGGACAGCCGGCACGTCTGCTTTCCGGCAGATCCTTACTAAGACAAAGTTAAAGGGGGCTGTTATGCAGATCTTCGGGTTCGATTACCTGGCCTATCCCAAGAACCTGGATGCTCTGAAGGAGGATGGCGAGCTGCCATACCCCCTTCCCGGCCGCCATTTCCAGTCGGACCTGGCCGTCAGCAACTACAACGAGCACCTGGATGGCTGGCAGTATATGGACGAGATAGGGTTCGACGGCGTGGGGTTTAACGAACACCACGGCTCTCCCTTCGGCATGATGAACTCCCCCAACGTCATGGCTGCAGCCGCCACCCAGCGCACCAAGAACCTTAAGCTACTCATCTACGGCAACTGCCTGCCCATCCACGAGCCCCTCAGGATGGCTGAAGAGCTGGCGATGCTGGACTGCCTGAGCAGCGGACGCCTTATCTCCGGCT
>JAGWBF010000012.1 GCA_021296025.1 Dehalococcoidia bacterium
CGCCTTCCTGAGCGCCCTGTACATGGCCCGGGCCCTATTCGTCGTCTTCTATGGCCGGTTGAAGGACGAGAACCAGCATGTGCACGAATCTCCCTGGGTGATGCTGGGGCCCATGGTCCTGCTGGCGGTGCCGGCTGCGGTGGTGGGGTTCATCGCCCTGAGAGTGACCGATACGGGGGGCTTCGGCACCTTCCTGTTCTTCGAGAAGGCCCACGGCTTCGAGTTCAACTACCCCTTGGGAATAGCGTCAGCCCTGCTGGCCCTGGCTGCCCTGGGGTTGGGATGGGCGACCTATGGGAAGGGTTCCACCTCTCTGGAGCCGTTGAAGGCCCGCCTCAGAGGTGTGAGCCGCCTCATCGAGAACAAGTATTACCTGGACGACATCTACCAGTGGACCATCGACAGGGTCATCCTGCTGGTAGCGCGGGTGGTTGCAGTCTTTGACCGGATCGTAGTCAACGATACGGGCGTGGATGGCCCTGCCAAGGGTGTCCGCTGGTCCGGTAGCGTTATCCGCTACCACATCACGGGGCGTATGTACAACTACGCCCTGGGCATGGTGATAGGCGGAATCTTCGTAGCCCTATTCTGGTGGCTCTTGACCACCAGGTAGATCTGATGTGATGGAGTAGCTTTGTAGGATGGCCCTATTCGCCACCATACTGATCCCCCTCCTGGGGGGCATACTCCTGGCTTTCTTCCCTGCGCACAGGGGAAGAGAGATCAAGGTGTTTGCCATACTGCTGTCGGTCGCCACCCTCTTCCTGAGCATCGTCCTCTTTGCAGCCTACGACTACTCGGCCGGTGGGTTCCAGTTCACCCAGTCCTTCAAGTGGCTGGACCATCCCATGAACATCTCCTTCAGCCTGGGAATGGACGGAATCTCAGCTCCGATGGTGCTGCTCACCGGCATAGTCATGTTCGCAGCAACCCTGATAGCCTGGAACATCGAACACCGGCCCAAGGACTTCCTGGTGCTCCTCCTCATGCTGGTGGCGGGTGTCTACGGCACATTTGTCAGCATGGATTTGTTCTTCCTGTTTTTCTTCTACGAGCTGGCTGTGCTGCCCATGTTCCTCCTAATTGGAGTGTGGGGCAGCAGCAGCGACTTCGGCACCTTTTTCCGCAGCAAAGAGTACGGCGCCATGAAGCTGACGCTGTACCTGGTGGCGGGGAGCGTCCTGGTGTGGGTCGCAATCATGGCGATGTTCTGGGCGTCCTACCAGGCGGGCACACCCACCTTCTCCCTAGAGGAGTTGGGCAACGTAGAGTTCAACGACAGCTTCAAGCACTTCCAGAACCTCTTCTTCCCGCTGGTGATGGTGGGCTTCGGGGTGCTGGCGGGCCTGTGGCCCTTCCACACCTGGTCTCCCGACGGCCATGTAGCTGCTCCCACGTCGGTGAGCATGCTCCATGCCGGTGTGTTGATGAAGCTGGGGGCCTACGGCATCATACGAGTGGGCCTGGAGCTAATGCCCGAGGGGGCCGAGACGTGGCTGCCGGTGCTTGTGGGTCTTGGGGCCGTAAACGTCTTCTACGGTGCGGTGTCGGCCATGTCCCAGACCGACCTGAAGTACGTTGTGGGCTACTCCAGCGTTAGCCACATGGGGTATGTGCTCATAGGTATCGCCACCCTGGACCGCCTGGGAATGGGCGGTGCGGTGCTGCAGATGTTCTCCCACGGGATCATGACAGCTCTCTTCTTCGCCCTTGTGGGGGCAATCTATGACCGGGCCCATGTGAGGGACGTTGGAGTCTTGGAGGGTCTGGCCAAGAGGATGCCCATGACCGCGGCCTTCTTTGCCGTGGCCGGTCTGGCGTCCCTGGGGCTGCCCGGCCTTAGCGGGTTTGTGGCCGAATTCCTGGTTTTTGTTGGAGCCTTCAAGACCTACCTGCCCGTGGCGGTGATAGGCGTCATCGGGGCAGCCATAACGGCGGTGTACATCCTGAGGCTGCTGGCCAAGGTGTTCTTCGGCCCCATCAGGCCTGAATGGGAGCACCTGACGGATGCCAGCCGGGTTGAATTGGGCGCCGCCGCCCTGCTGGCCTTTGTCCTGCTGTTTGTGGGCGTCTGGCCCCTGCCTCTTATGGACGTCATCAATGCTGGCGTAATCGAGATTCCCGGAATACTGGGCGTCTCCGGATAAGATAAATGTCCCTTACTTCTAACCTACATCTGCTGCTACCTGAGTTCCTGCTGGCGGGGCTGGCTTTCGTCATATTCTCCGCCGACCTGCTGCTCGCAGAAGGCCGGAAGCACTGGCTGGCGTGGATAAGCGTCCTGGGGCTCATCGGTCTCACGGTCCTGTCCCTGCTCCTTTTGTGGGACAGGGATGAGCTTATGTACGGGGGCCTGTTCCACGTCGATGCCTACTCCCTCTTTTTCAAGACCTTCTTTATGGTGCTGGGAATCGTCGTTATCCTCAGTTCCATAGATTTCGTCAAGGCCCGGTTCACCAGCCAGGGAGAGTACTACGCCATCATCTTGATGGCCATCCTGGCCATGAATATCATGTCGGCATCGGGAGAGCTTCTGACCGCCTACATCGCCCTGGAACTCATGAGCTTCAGCTTCTACATCATGGTGGCCTACCTCCGGGGCAACCCCCTGTCCAACGAGGCGGGGATCAAGTACATCCTCATAGGCGCATTCTCATCAGCCTTCCTCCTGTTCGGCATCAGCATCGTCTACACAACGACGCTGGAGACCAGGTTTGTCGATATCGCCGGATTCCTGGCAAACGCCAACGACATCAGTCCCGCTCTGTGGGTAGGTCTTGGCATGATGCTGGTGGGGCTGGGGTTCAAGATGGCAGCCGTGCCCTTTCACATGTGGGCGCCCGACGTTTACCAGGGGGCGCCCTTGCCCATAACCGCGTACCTGGCCGTTGGTTCCAAGGCAGCCGCCTTTGCCTTGGTCCTGCGGATGTTCTCCGAGGCGTTCGCCCCCGCGATCGATGATTGGCGCATTTTGATTGCGGTGCTAGCGGTCGCCACTATGTCGGTGGGGAATTTGGCAGCCATGGTCCAGCACAACGTTAAGAGGCTGCTGGCCTACTCCAGCATAGGGCAGGTGGGATACCTCCTAGTAGGAATAGCCGCCCTGTCCCACCTGGCATCCAACGGAATCATGCTCCACATCGTCGGCTACGCCTTTACCAGCATGGCTGTGTTCGTTGGCGTTATCACCTTCTTCAACATGACGGGCAAGGAAGAGATCAAGGATATGGCGGGCTTGGCGGACAGCCATCCCTTCCTGGCAGCATCCATAGCCATCGGCCTGTTCTCCCTGGCTGGCCTGCCCTTCTTTGCGGGCTTTGCCACCAAGTTCTACCTGTTCAACGCAGCGGCCAACGAGGATATGCTGTGGCTGGCGGGTATTGCGGTGCTGAACAGCCTCTTCTCCCTCTACTACTACCTGAACGTCATCCGGCAGATGTACATCGAACCCAAGCCGGAGCCGGCTGATGAAGAGCAGGTGATCGAAGAAGAGGGACGGGTAGTCACTTTGTCCCAGCGACCCTCCCTCCTGCTGACTGGTGTGCTGGCGGCTATGGTGCTTGGGACCATCTTCGTTGGAGTGTTCCCCTTCCCCATAGTCGAGGCCATCGAAGCCGCGACCACCGCCCTGGCTATAGTCGGCTAGACTCCCCGGTCTTTCTTGACCTGCCACCTGCTTCAGGATATCCTGTCCTTAGTGCCTCCACCTATTCTCGAAGCAAACCCTCGGAGGAGTTGAGATGGTTTCGATGGACCCCAAGCTCTCCAAGGAAGAGATCGTTGACCAACTGGTGCAGCAGGCTGTGGCTGTGTGGGGACCTGAGCGGGCCGAAGCCCTGAAGGCTTCCCTGGAAGAAACGGGGGGCAACCTTTGGCTCCTCAACCAGAACCTTCCCCAGCAAGAAGAAGAGCCCGCCTTCTTTTTCAAAGACTAGCGGGTCGCAGATTCGCTCCCGTGACCCAGAGCCTTTGAGGTTGCAAGATTTCAAGGTAGGTGCCCCATGACAGAGCTTCATAACCTGACAGTTGGCGAAGCCGCAGCCCAGATTAAGGAACGTGAGCTTTCCCCGGTAACCCTCCTCCAATCCTTCTTTGAGCGCATAGATGCTCTGGAGCCCTCGTTGGAAGCCTGGATGTATGTGGACCGGGAAGGAGCCTTGGGAGCCGCCCACAAGTGCGAAGAAGAGATAGCCCAGGGCGGGTACAAGGGGCCGATGCATGGCATCCCTGTAGCAATTAAGGACATCTTCCACGCCGATGGATTGAAGACCACCGCCGGATCCCGGGTCTATGAGGACTTCGTGGCCGAGTACGACTCCGAGGTGATTGCCCGGCTGAGGGAAGCCGGCGCTGTCATTATGGGGAAGACCACCACCGCCGAGTTCGCCGCCGCCGATCCTCCATCCACCTACTATCCGTGGGACCGGGAGCGCACCCCCGGCGGCTCCAGCACAGGTTCCGCCGTGGCGGTATCTGTAGGGATGTGCCCCATAGCCATCGGCTCCCAGGGTTCCGCATCCACCCTCCGGCCAGCCTCGTACAACGGCATCGTCGGCTTGAAGGCCACCTACAGCAGGGTCAGCCTCTACGGCATGCTGCCCTACAGCTTCACCGGAGACCATGTGGGCATACTGGCCAAAAACGTGGAGGACTCGGCCATCATGCTGGCGGCCGTGGCCGGGTATGACCCCAAGGACCCCAGCTCATCCCGGGAAAAGGTGGCTGACTATCGCGCCGCCGCCCTTTCCTGGTCCAAGCCTCCGCGTATCGGGAGGCTTCGGGAATACTTCGAAGTCAATGCCGATGAGGGAGTGCGGGAGCACACCGACCTGGCTTTGCAAAAACTGGTGGAAGCTGGGGCCGTCGTCGAAGATGTGAAGCTCCCGGCCAGTTTTGCCACGGCCCACGCCGCCCACGGGGTGCTGGGCAGGGTGCACAGCGCTTCCTTCCACCACGATGCCTTCCTCGAGGAGACAGACAAGTTCGGCCCCGGCAAGAGACTCCAGATCGAGGCCGGGGGACTGGTGCCCGCTGTCCGGTACGTCCAGGCCCAGCGCATGAGAAGGCAGTTCCGCCGGGACATGGAAGAGATTGCCGCCGGATACGATGTGCTGTTGACCCCGGCTACCCCGGGACCCTCTCCTAAGACCCGGGCCACCACGGGTGACAGGCGCTTTCAGATACCCTGGAGCTACTCAGGACTGCCCACCATAGCCATCCCCTCGGGGCTCCATCCCATCGCCCTGCCCTTGGGCCTTCAGCTGATTGCTCCCGGTTTTGCCGAGGAGCAGCTGCTGGGCGTCGCCCACTGGTGCGAGCGGGTGCTGAACGTCAGCCTGAAGCCTCCCCTGCCCGTCGCCGTATCCTAGTATGACGGCCGGGCCTTTCCAGGAAACACCCGATGCCTTCAAGCCCTTTACCGGGCGGGGGCATCGTTTTTTCCACCCACTGAACAGCAGCCTGACCTGGGTGCTGAAATGACCCTCCCCAAGACCGTCATTGCCGTAATCGGAGGCTCCGAAGCCACACCTGAGGCGCTGGCATTAGCGGAGGAAGTGGGACGAGAGCTGGGTAGGCGCGGGGCTGCCGTGGTTTGCGGAGGGCTGGCTGGCGTCATGGAAGCGGTGTGCCGGGGCGCCAAGGAGACCGGCGGAACCACGATCGGCATCCTGCCCGGCAGGGAGCACTCGGCGGCCAACTCATGGGTCGATATACCCATCCTGACCAACATGGGCTATGCTCGAAACGCCATCGTAGTATATACGGGCCGGGCGGTCATCGCAGTGGATGGCGCTTACGGCACCTTGTCGGAAATAGGCCATGCCCTGGGTGTGGGGATTCCCGTCATCGGGCTGGAGACTTGGACCCTCTTCAGGGAGGGTGCGATGGACAACGGCATCATTCCCGCCAAGGACCCGTTGGATGCTGTGGAGAAGGCGTTGAAAGCCGCCGGGAGTCGAGATGGCTAAGGCAGCGGTGGAGAAGGTAACAGCCCGGGAAGTACTGGACTCCCGGGGGAACCCCACGGTGGAGGCAACGGCGCACCTGTCCGACGGCGCCTCGGCTTGGGCCATGGTCCCGTCTGGCGCGAGCACCGGCAGGTACGAAGCCCTGGAGCTCCGGGATGGAGACGGCTCCAGGTACGGTGGGAAGGGTGTGCTCAAGGCGGTGGCTAACGTGGAGCAGGTGATCTCCCCTGCGCTGAAGGGCGTTGCAGCCGGAGTCCAGGAGGCTGTTGACCGCATCCTTGTGGAGCTGGACGGCACGCCCAACAAGGCGAAACTGGGGGCCAATGCCACCCTGGCGGTCTCCATGGCCGCGGCAAAGGCAGCGTCGGCCTCCCAGGGGAAGCCGCTACACGTCTACATGTCCGGAGGAGGCCCTGCCGGGCTGCCCGTCCCTATGTTCAATATTCTGAACGGCGGGAGGCACGCCCACAACTCCATTGACATCCAGGAGGTCATGGTCGTCCCTGCCGGCCTGCCGTCTTTCGCGGAAGCCCTGCGTTGCGGCGCCGAGGTTTACCACACCCTGGGAAGGCTCCTGCGGGAGCGAGGACTTGGCTCCAACGTGGGGGATGAGGGCGGGTATGCCGCCACCCTGTCCGCCAACCTGGATGCATTAGCTTTGATTTGCGCCGCCATAGAAGACTCCGGGTACCGCCCCGGGGATGAGTGCTTCATTGCCCTAGATGCGGCGGCCTCGGAGTTCTACGACGACGGTAACTACACCCTTGCCTGCGAAGGCCGGACCCTCTCCTCGGATGAGCTTATCGATCTTTACCGCAGCTGGGTCCAGGAGTACCCCATCATCAGCATCGAAGATGGCCTGCATGAGGATGATTGGGCCGGCTGGAGAGAGCTGAACCGGGTGCTTGGGGCCAGGGTGCAGCTGGTGGGTGACGACCTTTACACAACCAACCCCCGCCGGATCCAGACAGGGGTCCAGGAGGCGGCAAGCAACGCTGTGCTCATAAAACCTAACCAGATCGGCACCCTGACGGAAACCCTGGAAGCCGTCTCCATGACAAAAGCGGCGGGCTGGGGTTCGGTGATGAGCCATCGCTCCGGAGAAACGGAAGACACGACCATTGCCGACCTGGCTGTGGGATGGAATACAGGCCAGATCAAGACAGGGGCGCCCTGTCGGTCGGAACGTCTGGCTAAGTACAACCGCTTGCTGAAGATCGAAGATGAACTGGGGGATGAGGCATCCTATGCCGGAATGGCTGCTTTCCCCCATATCTGTTCCCGCATGAAGGGTGCTTCACTATAATGTAGCCGGTGGAAGAGTCCTCTTAGGAAGAGTCGAGGGAGGGTTTCGATGGTGACACGGATCGGCGTCAACGGGTTCGGTAGGATCGGGCGCCAAGTTACCCGGGCGGTCATGGAGCGGTACCCCCGAAAGCTGGAGGTGGCCGCTGTAAACGACCTCACCGACGCCAGGACGAACGCCCACCTGTTCAAGTACGACACCAACTACGGCATCTATCACGGCAGCGTCGAAGCATCGGAAGGCGGCCTGATAATAGATGGCGCCGACGTTAGGGTCTTCTCAGAGCGGGACCCTGGAAATATCCCCTGGGCTGAGGTTGGGGTGGATGTGGTTGTGGAGTCCACGGGAATCTTCACCGACGCGACCACGGCGGCAGCCCAACTGGAGGGAGGGGCCAAGAAGGTGATCATCTCGGCCCCCGCCCGTAACGAAGACCTGACCATGGTGCTGGGTGTCAACGATGGAAGCTACCTTCCCGATCAACACAAGGTGGTGTCCAACGCTTCCTGCACCACCAACTGCTTTGCCCCGATGGTGAAGGTGCTCAACGATGCATTCGGCATCCAGCACGGGCTTATGACCACAGTGCATGCCTACACCAATGACCAGAAGATACTGGACCAGGTGCACGACGACCTGCGCCGGTCCAGAGCTGCGGCCATGAACATCGTGCCCACCAGCACAGGGGCGGCTCGGGCGGTGGGCATAGTCCTGCCCGAGCTCAACGGCAAGCTGCACGGCATGGCCTTCCGGGTCCCCACCTCCACCGTATCGGTCACCGACTTCGTGGCCGACCTCGAAGCTGAGGTAAGCGTGGAGCAGGTGAACGAGGCCTTTCACTCTGCCGCCTCCGGTGGACTGGAGGGCATCCTGCGTTACTGCGATGAACCCCTGGTCAGCTCCGACTTCAAGGGCGACCCCCATAGCTGTATCTTCGACGCCCCGTCCACCATAGTGATGGAGGGCAACATGGTGAAGGTGCTGGGCTGGTACGACAACGAATGGGGGTACTCCTGTCGCACCGCGGACCTGTGCGCTTTCATGGTGGACAAAGGACTCTAAGCCCAGGGAATGTACCAGGAAAACCTGTCCCTTCCGAGGGAACTAGCGTACAGGCTTGGGTGGGACCGCCTACCCCGGGTATCCGCCTCATCCGTATTGTTGCTGCTCATACTGGGCTTGGCCCTGGGGCTGCGACTATATGGCATAGGGTGGGACAGCTTCCACGGCTACCACCCCGACGAGCGTTCCATCTACATGCGGGCCGACTGCATGTACGATGTGCTCACCCAGGCTCCTGGCTACGAGCACGGCTCCTGCTACCGGGATAACCCGGGCATGGAGGCGGGGGTCCCAAGCCCCGGGACCTTCGTGGACGCTGAGCGCAGCCCCCTAAATCCCCACTGGTTCCCCCTGGGCAGTGTGCTGATCTATCTCCTGGTGCTGTTCCGGGGCATCCTGGAACCCTTCGGTGACTTCGGCACCTTGGAAAACATGTCCTACGTGGGGCGTACCTTGGGAGCTCTGGCTGACGTGGGAAGCGTGTACATGGTGTTCCTGTTGGGGCGGCGTATATTCAGCCCTGGCGCCGGGCTGCTGGCCGCCGGCCTTACTGCCCTGGCGGTTGTGCACATCCAGATAAGCCACTTCTATCGGCCCGAACCCTTGCTGGTGTTCTTCCTGCTGGCGTCCTTCTGGGCGATGCTCCGGGTGATGGACCTGGGTCGAATCCGGGACTCTCTGCTCCTTGGAGCTTTCGTCGGGCTGACGGTGTCCACCAAGGTGAGCGTTCTGCCCCTGGCCTTCCCCCTGGTGCTGGCTTATGCCTTCACGATCCACGGAGTGCTCCGGTCTGCCCCCGGGGTGTCGCTGGCCTACGCCCTTCGGCAGGTGATGCCCAAAGCCATTGCCGGGGCTGCCATGTCCCTGGTTGTATTCTTCCTCGTGACCCCCTATGCCCTCCTGGACATATCCAACTTTGTCGGAGACCAGGTCTGGCAGGCCAGGAACGTGGCGCGGACGGCAGGCATCGTGCCCTTCACCCTCCAGTACGTCGGAGAGTCTCCTCTGCTGTACGAAATACGGCAGACTGTAGTTTGGGGGCTGGGCGTTCCCCTGGGCATCGTTGCTTGGGGCGGGCTGCTGTTCACCATGGTCAAGGTCCTCAGGGGACGGGGCCGGCATAAGGGGGAGGTGCTGCTACTGGCTTGGGCGGTCCCTTCCATCATCCTTCTTGCCTTCTTCGAGACCAAGTTCCTGCGATACATCTTCCCCGTAGTGCCCTTCCTGGTGCTCATGGGTTCGGGGATGCTGTTCTCCGCCCTGGCTTGGGCCCAGAAGTACCGGGATGGGCCATCGGAGAAGGGTGGAGACCCTGAGCTCCTGCCCTCAGGGTCTATAGCGTCAGTCCTGAAACCCCGACTGCCCGGCATCGTCGCAGCAGGGATTGTGCTGCTGGTGGCGCCCACGGCCTTCTATGCCCTGGCCTTCGAGAGCATCTACTCCAAGCCCCACACTGCGGTGCAGGCATCGGACTGGATCAACGAGAACGTGCCCCAGGGCTCAGCCATACTTACCGACAATCACTGGGATGAGCCCATCCGCAACCTGGGTAGGTACGATGTAGAGCAGATAGTCAGCTACGAAAGGGACAGCGTCGACAAGATGGATGTCCTGGCCGGGCAGCTTGCTTCCTCGGACTACCTGGTCTTCTACAGCAGCCGGACCTACGGCAGCATCGCCCGCCTCCCGGAACGTTATCCCATGACATCCAACTACTACCGGCATCTGTTCTCCGGCAACCTGGGCTACGACCTGGAGCGCTCCTTCACATCCTACCCAGAGCTCTTTGGTGTGGCTTTCGTTGACGACACCTACAGCAGGGCCAACTTGCCGGAACCGGAGGCCCCGCTGCACGACGATGCGGTGCTGGTTTCTCTGGATCTGGGCTATGCCGACGAGAACGTGATCAACTACGACCATCCCAAGGTGCTGCTCTTCCGTAACCAAGCCAGGATGACCTTCAACGAGCTGTTCCCACTGCTTGTGGTAGTGGAGGATCCTCCCCCGGGGCTGATGCTGTCCCCGGAGCAGCAGGTGGCGCAGCAGTCTGGAGGCACCTTCTCGGAGATTATCCCCAAGTCGAGCTGGACCAACCGGATGCCGGTGCTGGCCTGGTTCCTGCTGGTGGAGGTCATATTCTTGGCGGCCCTGCCTCTGGCCACCTTCATTTTCAGGCCGTTGCCCGACCGGGGAATAGTCTTCGCCCGCCTGCTGGGAATCCTCGGCGTGAGCTATGTGGCCTGGATGCTGGCCAGCACAGGATGGATGGGCTTCTCCAGGATGTCCGTTCTGGTGGGTATTCTGTCGGTGGGGGCTGTGTCGTGCCTTGTGCTGGCCTTCCGGTGGCGGGAGTTCATCTGCTTCATCAGGAGCAACATACGCCTGCTGCTCGTTGCCGAGGTGCTGTTCCTGGCGGCCTTCCTGGCATTCGTGGTGCTCAAGGCCGCCAATCCGGACCTATGGCACTTTTACCGGGGCGGCGAGAAGCCCATGGACTTTGCCTACCTGAACGCTGTGCTGCGCTCGACAACCATGCCCCCCTACGACCCCTGGTACTCAGGCGGGTACCTCAACTACTACTACTACGGACAGTTCATCGTTGCGACCCTCATCAGGGCTACTGGCATCCTACCTTCGGTCGCCTATAACCTGGCTATTCCCCTTCTGTTTGCCCTGACGGTCACCGGCGCCTACTCTCTGGTCTTCAACGTTGCGGCTGGGCTGCGCCGCCTTAAGGCTGGAGACGCCCCCGGCGTGGATGGAGCGGAGGCTTCTGACCGGTGGGGGAACCGAGTTCCCTGGGGACCTGTGGGAGCCGGTCTATTTGCAGCCCTCTTCGTCGGCGTGATAGGCAATCTCGATGGCATCGCCCAGGTTGTGAAGGGGGCATGGGAGTTCCTTTTCACCGGCGCAGCATTTCCCACCCTGGAGTACCTGTCGGACTTCTGGCGGAGCAGCCGGATGATCCCCTCCTTGCCGGAGGTTACGCCGAATCTGAGGTTCCTGACCTTTTGGCTGCCCGACCTGGGGGATTCCTGGTCCATAAGTTCCCACATCACCGAGTTCCCCTACTTCACCTTCCTATTTGCCGACCTGCACGCCCACCTGGTCGCCATCCCCTTCACCCTCCTGGCCCTTGGAGTGGCCCTGAGCTTGGCAGTGGGCCTGAAGAGGGCCGGCCCGGGTTGGATAGCGGGCGCTGTGTTGGTCCTGGGAGGGACGGTCGGATCCCTTTGGGCCATCAACAGCTGGGACTATCCGACTTACCTGCTCCTGTCGGTGGCGCTCATTGGGGTGGGGGTGCTCATGAGGGACGGGACGCCGGGAAGAAAGGTCTGGCTGTTCCTCGCCCTGGCTGTGGCGACAGGGCTGCTGAGCTATCTCCTGTTCTTGCCCTTTCACGCCAGCTACCATCCCTATCCGCTGGGTTTCGAGGTCAGCCGCTGGCAGACGCCTCTGCTGAACTTCATGGGAGTCCACGGGCTGTTTGTACTCCTTGTGGTGGCCCTCCTGGCCTATGTGCAGCGGGATGCGTTAAGGGCCATCCCCGGTCGAATAGTGTCCCTCGGAACGGTGTGGCGTTCATTCAGGCTCCCCGGACTCTGTTGGCCGGAAAAGCCTCCATGGATGGGACTGGCAGGGGCCGTGGGGCTTCTCATCGCCGCATACCTGGCCGCCGCCCAGTACTGGACCTCGGCCTTCCTGGTCATGCTCTTAGTTGCTCTAGCCCTCACCGCAGTGAAGCTGACCAGGAAAAGTGAAGGCGGAAACGCCTTCATGGCTTTCATTGTTGCCCTCGTGGCTATGGCCCTGCTGGTCGCTCTGGGAGTGGAGTTCGTGAGAGTCCAGGATGACATCGGCAGGATGAACACCCAGTTCAAGTTCTACGTGCAGGTGTGGGTGCTCCTCGCCCTGGGTTCGGCGTGCATTCTCTGGTTCCTGAAGGAGCGGGGGGTATTTCGCATGGGACGTATGGGCATCGTCAGGGGAGGGTTCCTAGCTGTGCTGGCCCTGCTCGTAGTCTCCAGCTTCTTCTACACCGTCCTTGGCACCAGGGACCGTCTGGCCGACAGGTTCGACACGGGCAGCTTCACCCTGGACGGTGCCCGGTATATGACCACCACCTCCCACAACGACCGGACAACGGGCGCCCTCATCGAACACAACTGGGACTACCAGGCGATTGAGTGGCTCCAGGACAATGTCCAGGGGTCGCCGGTGGTGCTGGAAGCTCATACGGACCAGTACCACTGGGGTGCCCGAATCGCCAATTACACCGGCCTTCCTACGGTGCTGGGGTGGCCCTGGCACCAGACCCAGCAGAGGATGAAGTACGCCGATTCGATACAGGAGCGCCGCCGGGATGTGCGGACCATGTATGCGACGCAAGATGTGGACGAGGCTATGGGCCTGCTGGAAAAGTACCGGGTGAGCTACATAGTGGTCGGCCAGCTGGAGAGGTCCTACTACCCCGCCGAAGGGCTGGAGAAGTTCGACGACCTGGTGGCATCGGGCAAGGCGGAGGTGGTGTATGAGAACGAGGGCACCAGGATCTACGGGGCCTTGTGGTATAATCGACACGTCCAATCCGGCGGGCCACCCTAGGGTACACCGCTGCTGGCGGACCACCCCCTCCCTCAACCGCCAAGGCCCCAGACCAGCTAAGGAAATTTGCCCATGATCGACAAATTCTCGGTCCTGTATGTAGGCCAGATTGAGCTGGAGAACATCGGCAGGGAAGGCACTCCTGCCGATGAACGGACTTACCCCAACGAACGATTGGTGGAAGCCCTGGGCCATTCCACCGACCTGGCGAAGTTCATGGACGAGCGGGGATTCTACGCCCTCTGGTCTGCGGAGCACCACTTTCAGCGGGAGGGCTACGAGTGCCTTCCCAACCTGATCCTGCTGGGGACCTACCTGGCCGCCCGCACCCAGCACCTGAAGTTCGGCTGTGCCTTCAACATCGTCCCCATGTGGCATCCCATCCGCCTGGCTGAAGACTATGCCATGGCCGATGTGCTCACGGGAGGCAGGATTATCTTCGGGGTTGGACGGGGCTACCACTCCCGGGAGGTTGAGTCCTTCGGCGCTCCCGTCATAGATAACGATGCCAACAAAGAGCTGTTCGAAGAGCAGATGGAGATCATTCTCAAGGCCTTCAACGAAAACTCCTTCTCCCACACCGGCAAGCACTACACCATCCCCGCCAAGGTGCCCTACAGGGGCTACGACCTGGAGGAGGTCACCCTGGTGCCTCAGCCTGTGAACCGGCCGGTGGAGATATGGCAGCCCATCGCCAGCGCCCGCACCCTGGAGTACATAGCCAGCAAGGGCTTCAAGGCCATGGTCGGGCTTACGGGCGAGAAGCTGGTGGAGAGGCTATTCCATGACTACCAGGAAGCCGCCGCCAAGCACGGCCGAAACCTTAAGCTGGGCGAGGACATGGGCCTCAACATCGGGTTCTATCTGGCCGATACCCAGCAGGAAGCTATGGAGCGGGTACGCCACAGCCACGACGAGCGGTACAAGTGGTTTGCACCCTTTGGGTTTGTACGCTACTCCGACGACGAGGGAAGGCCTTGGGGCACGCCCGGAGCGCCCGCAAGAGTGCCCCACATAGAAGATGGCGTGGCCCAGAAGGCATGGTACTGTGGCCAGCCTGGGGGCTTCATCCAGTTCCTGGAGGACCTCCAGGACAAGTATCCCGGCTTGGAGCACATCATCCTGCACTGGCCCGAAGGGACTCCCTGGCCCGAGTTCCGGGAACAGTTGGATATGTTCGCCCGTGAGGTGATGCCCCACTTCTCGTCCTCGCAGTCTGGCAGCAAGGTAGCTGCCGGCGGGGCGAGCGCCAGGTAGCCTGGGGGGGCCGATGCGTTTCCTGGTCGGAGGCTTTCCTTGGCTGTAGTCCGCCCCTTCAGGGGAATCCGCTACGACCCCAAGAGCATCCCGTCACTGGGCGATGCGGTGTGCCCCCCCTTCGATACGATCCCTCCGGATCTGCAGGAGACCCTGTACGAGCGGAGCCCCTACAACATCATCCGGCTGGAAGCGGGCGCGCGCCTTCCCGGCGATACCCCCGAGGACAACCGCTACACCCGCGCAAGCGCCATGCTGTCCCAGTGGATGTCCCAGGAAATCTTACGCCGGGACCCTGTTTCCGCCCTATACCTGGTAGAGCACGCCTTCGTCCTCGAAGGACGGGAATACCTGCGCCTGGAGCTGATGTCGGCGGTGCGCCTGGAGGAGTACGAACATAGGGTTGTGCTTCCCCACGAGTTCACCAGGGATGCCGACAAGGAGGACCGCCTAGCCCTGATAAGGGCCTGCTCCGCTAACCTAAGCCCCATAATGTCTCTGTACGCGGACCCGTCCAACGAGGTCCGCTCGGTGCTCGACCGCATCATGTCCGCCGAGCCCGACGTCGCCTTCCAAGACCCTGGACAGCAAGGCTACCGGATGTGGAAGGTCGAAGAGGGTGATGTGACGGAGGGAATCTCCCTGCTGCTGTCATCCAAGGAGATTTACATCGCCGATGGCCACCACCGCTACGAGACCGCCCTGAACTACAGGGCCTTGAGGCGGGAAGAGACTGGAGGCGCCCTTCCCGACGATGCTGCCTGCAACTACGTCATGATGGGGCTTGTCGCCTTCGACGACCCTGGCCTCAGGGTTTTGCCTTACCACAGGGTCCTGAAGGGTATGAAGCCTTCGGCCTTGGCCCAGGTGCGATACGAGCTGTGGAAGTACTTCAACCCTGTGCCCGAGGCCCAGGAGGCCTGCACTGACCTTAAGGCCATGCTGGCTAAGGTGGAGGAGCTGGGAAGGAGCGGTCCCGTGCTGGGCATGATGGACCCGGGAGGCAGGGGCACCCAGGTGCTGAAGCTGAAGCCTGGGGTTGACCTGGAAGACGGGGGCGTGATGGCTGATTCCGAGCCTTGGATTCTGGAGGAGCAGATACTGCGTCCCATCTTGGCGGAAGAGAGCCGTTCATGCATCGACTATGTGCATGATGCGAAGGAGGCAGCAGCGGGACTGGAGAGCGGTGAGCTGCAGATGGCCTTTCTGCTCAAGCCCTTCCCCCTGGACCTGTTCAAAGAGATTATCGACGCCGATCAGAAGCTGCCTCCCAAGTCCACCTTCTTCTACCCGAAGCTGCCGACGGGCTTGGTGATGAACCCCCTGGACGGCTCCATCTAGCAGTTCTCCACGGCCTGTCTCACCACCGCAGGTGGGAGTTTTTCAGCGGTCATCGAGGGAAGCGGTGATCGCCCTCTCAGCCACCTTGCTGTATTCAGCTATGAACCCTTCCAGCTTGCGGACCTCCCGCTGCTCCGCCTCGTCCAGGGGTCCCTGTGAAGACTGCTTCGACTCAAGCTGGCGCAGGGCCTCCTTGGCTGCTTCCACCTGCTGGGTGATCTGGAGGGCCTCCAGCTCCGCCGTAGCCTGCTGTTTGATGGCCAGGAGGTGCTCCCTCGCGGCCTTGGCGTAGTCCAGCCGTTCCTGGACCTCGTTCATGGAGGAGAGGGCAGCATCCAGGGAGGTCCTGCTGTAGGCGGCTTGGCGAGGCAGGCGGGCCAGCTGGGTGTTGAACTGGCGGATTGTGGCATCCATCTGCTCTTCCCGCCCCCGTATCTCTGCCAGCAGCATCCGCAGCTTGGCGGTTGCTTCCCTTATCTGTACCACAACGTCACCCTCTTGGACCTCCAGCCCTCCCGGAGAGGCTGATGATAGAGGCTCACATCCTGATCAGCCGGGCGTTGTCGATATGAGGCAGTGCCCGTAACTGGTCGAGGACACTGGTTGGGACAGGGTCATCCAGACCGACGATCATGGTTGCCCTTCCTCTGGGGCTGATGCGCCCGACCTCCATGAAGCTGATGTTGATGTCGTTCTGGCCGGTTATGCTGCCCACTGCGCCGATGGAGCCAGGCTGGTCCTGGTGCTCGATGAAGAGCATGTAGGGGGAGTACGGCACCACGTCCAGCCAGTGGTCGTTTACCCGCACAAGGTGGGCCTCGTTTCTGATGCAAGCGCCGGTCAGGGAGAGACTGCCCGAGGTGGTGTTGATCCCAACGGTTATAAGGCTGCCGAACTCGGGTATCTCCGTGACCTTGCGTTCGGTGACGGCCAGCCCCCGCTGCTCAGCAATGGTGGGTGCATTGATGACGTTTATGCGCTCTTCGGAGATGGGGGTCAGGAATCCCGCCAGCACGGAAGACTTGAGAACAGTTGTGTCGTGCTGGGCGATCTCACCCTCGTAGGTGATCTGCATATTCATCAACCGGCCTTCGGACAGGTGGATCAGCAGCTTGCCAAGGGTGTTTGCTACCGGAGCATACGGGTCGATCACCGCATGCACCTCGGGAGGCAGGAAGGGGCCGTTGACCATGTTCCGGACGGGTTCGCCCCTCAGGACGGCCAGCACCTGCTCCGACGCCTCCAGGGCCACCTCCCGCTGGGCCTCCCGGGTGGATGCCCCCAGATGAGGCGTTACGATCACATTAGGGTGGTTGACCAAGGCGGTGTGCTGGGGAGGTTCGGTGGAGAACACATCCAAAGCCGCCCCTGCAAGCCGTTCCCCTTCCAAGGCCTCCACGATGGCGTCCTCGTCCACCAGCTCTCCCCTGGCGACGTTGATCAGGTATGCGGTGGGCTTCATCAGGGCAAGCTCTTTCGCTCCGATAAGGTGGTGGGTATCGTAGGTATAGGCGGTGTGAAGGGTTAGGAAGTCGCACTGGCTGAGCAGCTCGTTGAAGTCCATCAGCTCTACCCCTGCCATCTGGGCGTACTCGGGGGAAACGAAGGGGTCGAAGGCTACGGGGCGCATTGAGAAGCTCCGTGCCCTCCGGGCCACCTCGGACCCGACTCGTCCTAGGCCGATGATCCCAAGGGTCTTGTTCCGCACTTCGATGCCCATGAATGCGCTGCGTTCCCATCGACCCTCCTTGAGAGAACCGTGGGCTTGGGGCACGTTGCGGGCCGCCGCTAGGATGAGGGCCAGCGTGTGTTCGGCGGCGGCTATGGTGTTGCCGGCCGGGGCATTCACCACAGATATCCCGCCCCCGGTCGCCGCTTCCAGGTCAATGTTGTCCACGCCCACTCCTGCCCTGGCGATAACCTGGAGCCTCTTGCCGGCTGCGATTACCGGGCCGGTCACCTTGGTCTCGCTGCGGACGATCAGTGCATCGTACTCTCCAAGGATTTCTATAAGCTCTTCGGACTTGAGGCCGCGGCGCACATCGACATCGGCCCGGGATTTGAGGAGATCGATGCCCTCCGGGGCGATGGGGTCTGCAACAAGTATCTTCGTCATTGGACCACCGCCCTTAGTTGGATGGCACAAGCTGGTATCCCAGCTTCGTCAGGGATGTTTCCAGGGCGTTGAGCACTTCCTGGATGTCCTCGCGGGTGACCAGTCCCATGTGGCCTATGCGGAATATCTTGCCCTGCAGGGGGCCTTGCCCGGCGGCCAGAACCACCGAATGTTCGGTCCTCATCATCTCCACCAGGGCTCCGCAGTCCACGCCTTCGGGATTGTTGATGGCCGTAACCGTGTCCGAGGCGTGGGCGTCGTCTGCCAGGAGGGTAAGTCCCAGCTTCTGCACCCCCGCTCGGGTGAAATCGGCGATCTCATGGTGTCGCTGGTACACGCTCTCCATGCCCTCATCAAGCATCATGTCCAGCGCCACATCCAGGCCGTAGAGGAGGGCTACGTTGGGTGTGAAGGGATTCTGGCCCCGGTCCAGGTATCGGTGAGCTGATCCGAGGTCCAAGTAGTACCTCGGCATGGTGGATTCCTTATAGGCCTCCCAGCCCCGGTCGCTGACGCTGGCGAAGGAAAGGCCCGGCGGCACCATCAGGCCCTTCTGGGATGCTGTGGAGACCACGTCGCACTGCCACTGGTCGGTGTTTAGGGGGACGCACCCCAGGCTGCTGACCGCATCGACGAGGAGCAGCTTGCCGAACTCCCCCTTAACAACCTTGGCGATGCTCTCCAGGTCGTTGGTGATCCCCGTGGAGGTCTCGTTGTGGGTGACCAGCACAGCCTTGATGCCCGGATCATCCTGGAGGGCCTTGCGTATCACTTCAGGGTCTGCGGGGGTCCCCCACTCGAATTCCAGCTTGGTCACGTTGGTCCGGTAGATTCGCGCTATGTCGGCGAACCGGTCTCCGAAGTAGCCGATGCTGACCGCCAGCACCTTGTCGTCGGGGGAGAGAGTATTCACCACCGCTGCTTCCAGAGCGCCGGTGCCCGAGGCGGTGAGGATGTACACTTTCCCTGAAGTCATGTAGATGCGGCTCAGCTTGTCTGTAAGGCCGTCTATTAGCTGCCGGAACTCGGGTCCCCTGTGATTGATCATCTGCTGGCTCATTCCGTCCAGCACCTCGTCGGGGCAGGGAGTTGGGCCGGGAGTCCGCAGGTTTTGCTGTGGAGCTTTCACGTCACCTCCTCAGGGTCTGACTTGTATGTTATTTGGGAGCGGAGCCCTATGATGCTTCGATGGTCTTTATGAAGCGCCTCCGCCCCAGCTTGATGGTCTGGCCCGGCTTATGGCCGATCTCTTCCGTGATCTTTGCGCCATCGACCTCCACCGCACCTTCGCTGATGAGCCTTTTCAGCTGGCTTCGGCTGGACTCGGGGAAAGCCAGACGCACCACATCGGAGGTGGAGGTGCCCGCGATCACCGGCACCTGCACATACTGGTCTTCGTCGGTGGGGGCCTGCCGGCCCTGCACCACCCGCTCGAAGTTGCTCCGGGCGTTCTGTCCCTCCTGGGGGCTGTGGAACTGGGCTGTGATATCCTCGGCCAAGCGTTTCTTGAACTCCATGGGATTCACGGATGAATCGTCCAGGGCCCTGGAAATCTCCTCCAGCTCGACGTCGGGAACGTCAGTCAAGTATCGGAAGTAGTCCATCACCAGCGTATCGGGCAGGGACATTACTTTACCAAACATCGTACTGGGAGGCTCATCCACACCGATATAGTTGCCGAGACTCTTGCTCATCTTCTGGCTGCCGTCGGTGCCGACCAGGATGGGCATCAGGAAGCACTGCTGGGGACGCTGGTCCATCATGCCCTGCATCTCCCGGCCCACCAGCAGGTTGAACTTCTGGTCTGTGCCGCCGAACTCGATGTCCGATGTGATGGCGACCGAATCGTAGGCTTGCAAGAGGGGATAGAGCAGCTCGGTGATGGCTATGGGGCGGTGGGCCTGAAAACGCCGAGCGAAGTCATCCCTTTCCAGGAACTGGGCAATGGTGAAGCGGCCAGTGAGGCGGATCACATCGGCCAAGCTGAATTTCCCAAACCACTCGCTCTGCCAGACCACCTGGGTCCGTTCCCGGTCGATCACCTTGAAGAACTGTTCCATGTAAGACTGGGCGTTATCCACGACTTCCTCGTGGGTGAGCACCGGCCGGGTGGCCGACTGGCCGCTGGGGTCTCCTATTTGGGCTGTCCAGTCGCCCACGATCAGGATCACCTGGTGTCCGAGCTCCTGGAGCTGCCTCAGCTTACGCAGGCCCACCACATGACCCAAAAGTATGTCCGGACGGCTGGGGTCGAAGCCCATCTTTAGACGCAGGGATGTGCCTGAATGCATGAGGCGGACGAACTCCGACTCCACTATGATTTCGCTTACGCCCCGCTTAAGTATCCTTTGCAGGGTAACTTGGTCGGGTATGGAGGCTTTATTGGCGGACGTCATGGTCGGTTAGCTTCTTCGTTGGGCGACCTGTTCAACGGAGAGGATGTCCCTGGCGTGCTCCACATCCAGTTTCATCTGTCGTACCAGTTCATCCACGCTTTCAAAGGCCAGCTCTTCCCTTAGCCTTTCGACAAACTCCAGGGTCACCTGCTTTCCGTAGATATCCTGGTCGAAGTCCATGATGAATGCTTCCACCAGCTTGGGTCCAGAGCCGAATGTTGGGCGGACACCCACGTTGGTGGCCGAGAGATAGCGATTGCCGTCCACTGTGGCCCAAGTTGCATATATCCCGTTCTCGGGCGCCATGGTGGCCGAATCGATCTCAAGGTTTGCCGTAGGGAAGCCCAGCGTGGCTCCCCGACGGTCGCCATGCACGACCGCCCCGGTAATGGAGTAGGTACGTCCAAGAAGACGGGATGCCTCAGCTACGTTGCCGCATGCTATGGCCCGGCGGATAGCGCTGCTCTTGACGATGCCCTCACCAAGGTAAACGGGTTCGACGGTCCGGACCCAAAAGCCCAGATCGGCGCCGATCTCTTCGATAACCGGAATGGTGCCGTCCCTGTTGTGCCCCATGGCAAAGTCCGGGCCCACCACCAAACCTCGCATCTTCAGTTGGCTGCTCAGCAGGGTCAGGAACTCCCTCGCGCTGAGAATGGACAATTCCCGTGTGAACTCCAGGGCCACCACCTTTTCGACTCCCGCATGTCGCAGCAGAGATATGCGTTCCTCCAGGGGGGTGATGTAGGCAACGTCTGCCCCAGGAGCCAGCACAGAGCGGGGATGATTGCGGAAGGTCAGGACACCGGGGACGAGGCCTTCCGGAAGGGCCATGGACTGCAATTGGCTGAGAAGGTGCTGGTGGCCGAGGTGCACACCGTCAAAGATCCCGATAGTGAAGGCGGTGTCTGCTTCAGATGCGACCCTGGCGAACTCTTCGTGAACTGTCATGCGGGACCTGAACACCTCTTAGGTCCGGCCATGGCGAACCGGCGGAAAGTGAAGAACGGCTAGCCCAAGTAGAAGGACGGATAGAAGCGCCGGACCTGGGGCGATGTTAGCATAGCTACCAATGAGCGTCAACTTGAGCGGTGCTGGGGTGCATAGTTTTCCGATACCCGTTTACCGATCAAGTACCGCCCTACGGCAAGGAGCAAGACCCGGAGGTCGGGCGGCGTACTGCTATACTGCCACCTTGACACGTCCCCTGCCCAGGGCTGCGGCTACGTCATTCAGCTGCCCCATGGTCTGGTTGAATATCTCGAAGGTCAGGGCCTGTGCGCCGTCGCACATGGCCGTCGCCGGGTCGGGATGGACCTCCACGATCAGCCCATGGGCACCTGCGGCCACCGAAGCCAGGACCATGGGGGGCACCAGGTTGGTCTTGCCGGTGCTGTGGCTTGGGTCGGAGATGATGGGCAGGTGGCTCAGGTTCTTGATCATGGGGATTGCGGCTAGATCCAGTGTGAAGCGCGTGGCAGTCTCGAAGGTCCTTATGCCCCGTTCGCACAGGATGACCTGGCTGTTGCCGCCCGACAGGACATACTCGGCAGCCAGCAGCCACTCTTCGTAGGATGCAGCGAAGCCCCTCTTGACCATAACAGGCTTGCGGACCTTCCCCACCGCATCCAGCAGGTTGAAGTTCTGAGCGTTGCGGGAGCCGATTTGCAGGATGTCGGCGTACTGGGCGACCATACCCACATCCTCGGTGGACATCACCTCGGTTATGACAGGAAGTCCCGTTTCCTCCCGAGCCTTGGCCAGAAGCTGAAGACCCTGGACACCCATTCCCCTGAAGCTGTAGGGGGACGAACGGGGCTTGAAGGCGCCCCCTCGGAGGATGTGCGCTCCGGCCTTCTTTACCTCCCAGGCTGTCGTGAGCATCTGCTTTTCGCTCTCCACCGCGCAGGGGCCTGCCATCACGACCACTTCGTCGCCACCGATGGATATGTCGCCGACCTTTACGATGGTGTCCTCGGGCTTGAACTCCCTGCTGGACAGCTTGTAGGGCTTGGAGATTAGGACAACTTCCGAGACCCCGGGGAGCAGCTCCAGCTCATCCTTCAGCTCACGGTAGGTCTGGCCCAATACCCCAACGACGGTCCTTTCGACTCCCTCAGATACCTGGGCCTTCAGTCCATGGCCCTCGATCCGCCCCTTTACCCCCTCCAGGTGTGCCTGGGTGCTATCTCTTTGCATCACCACGATCATGCCGGATTTCCTTTCTATAGGAACGTACAGTGTGCTAGCTAAGGGGGTGTTGGATATCCCGCTCCGATCATCAACCCTTGCGAGGCCATACAGGAGCCTTTAGCAGCCGGACCATCCGTTCTCGAAAACTATCCCTATTCGTTATCGCTCCTCAGAGTAGTTGCGTCCCTGAGGTATACATGTACGAGGTCATCGGGATCTTTATCTGTGTTAACAAGTATAAGGACGCGAATACACTTGGACAAGCTGTTTGGCACCGCGATTTCGGGGCTACACAGCAGTGCGGTCTTCTCCCAGCCCATTCTCCGCACCGCGGTGGCGGGGAAGGCTGCGTTCAGGTCCTGGGTGGCGGTCAGAAACATCGCCGCAACATCGGATTCGGTGATCTCGTTCGCCGCCACCATCTGCTGCAGCAGCTCCTCCGTAGCGGCGAAAATGGCTTCCCTGGTGTTCTCCGTGGTCGTTGTCGCCCCCCGGATGCCTCGACACACGCTCATCGGGGACCGGCCTCCCCGTTGTTCATGGCCTTTCCCGATAGGGCCTCTACGAATCGGCTGGCGTTTTCGACCATCTTCTCTCTGGGGGACCGCACAACGGTATCGACCATGGCGCTGCCCACCACAGCGGCTTGGGCTTCCTTGCCCAGGGAGTCGATATGCTCGCGGGACGATATCCCGAAGCCAACAGCCAGGGGAAGGGAGGTGTGCCGTCGCACCCGCTCCAGCAGGGGGAACACCCTGGTAGAGAGGGCATCTCGCGCGCCCGTCACTCCCGTCAAGGTAACGCAGTAGATGAACCCGGAGCTGACGCTGCAGGCTGAAGCGATCCTCTCGTCAGTGCTGGTGGGGGCCAGGAGGGAGATTACGTGGATGCCCTCTGGCTGACACTGCTCCATTAGGGGATGGGCCTCATCGGGGGGCAGGTCCACGACGATTAGGCCATCCACCCCAGCCTGGGATGCATCCTTGGCAAAGGTCGACAAGCCGTAGCGCAGAATGGGGTTGTAGTAGCCCATCAGGACCAGGGGAGTCTCAGGTACCTTGGGACGCAGCTCAGCAACCAACTCCACGCAGTCGCCCAACGTAACGCCGTTCTGAAGGGCTGTGTAGCTGGAGGCCTGGATGGTCGGGCCTTCTGCCAGGGGGTCGCTGAAAGGGACTCCCAGCTCTATGCA
The DNA here is from genome assembly GCA_021296025.1 of Dehalococcoidia bacterium. Lineage (GTDB taxonomy): Bacteria > Chloroflexota > Dehalococcoidia > Lucifugimonadales > JAGWBF01 > JAGWBF01. Next base: position 23,438 of record JAGWBF010000012.1, read on the forward strand.
GTCAGCCCCCGACTGGGCTAGTGCGGGTACCAGCTGCCTGGTGGAATCCAGGTCGGGACAGCCGACCGTCAGGAAGACGATAAGGCCGGTACGGTCCTCTTCCTGCATACGCCGGAACCTGGCAGCTATACGGTCCTGGATCATTGGTTTCCATCTTCCGGTAAGGTCCCCTCTTCCCAACGGTCGCATACATTATACGCCCTTCTAGTCCAACCCCCAAGCGACAACAGCTAGAGCCAGGGCGTTCTGCACTCCATGGGCGATGAAAGAAGGCCAAATAGAGCCGCTCTTGTGGTACAGCCATGCTAGCATGAGGCCCGTCACAAAGATGGGGATGAATACCCCAACCTGCTGGTGGGCCAGGGCAAAAAGGACAGAAGTTACCAGGGCGGCCTTGATTGGACCGATGCTGTTGGATATGCCCGGGAAGATGAACCCCCGGAAGAGCACCTCCTCCGCGAATGGCACCAAAACCGCCACGATGATGAAGACCATGATAAGGGAGGCGCCGACGGGTTCGAAATCGCCCAGGGACGGCTCCGGCGGTTCCAGGGCATGCCATCCCAGGGCCGTTACGACCAAGGTGTAGGCAACGGTGAATCCCAGGCTGACCAGAAAGACGGGAATGGGAAGGGCCATAAAGAAGAGCACTCGTTTCCTTGGCAGCCTGAGGCCCAGGGTAGCAATGGAAGTCTTGTGCAAAACCGGCCCCAAGGCCCATGACGCCAAAAGCATCAGGATGGAAGTGATCGCAAAAAGGAAGGCAAATTCAAATTCCGCGCCTGGTTCCACGTCCACAGCTTCCTTTACTTGCTGGTAAAGGAAGCTCGCAACCAGGAGGGAGGCGATGAAGAGCAGTACGCCAAGGACGACGTGCCTCGGCCCCCAGGGCACTCCCGGGGACCCGGCGTTCAGCGTCGAATCGTCTTCAATCACGTCGTTTGCATTCCCCAGGCTGTCCGGCAGGTCAATTGAGGCGGTGGCACGCCGGTATCTTACTACCCATAGCGCTGAGGGGGGTGTACTAGACTGGGCCTACGTTGGGGGGCACGCCATGGAGCTTTTCGAACATGACCGAATAGACAGGCAGCGGAGAGGGGCGCCATTGGCGGGGCGGATGAGGCCCAAGGCCCTTTCGGATCTTGTCGGCCAGGACCTGATCGTAGGAGAAGGCAAGGTGCTCCGACGGGCGATCGAATCCGACCAGGTGCCCTCCATGGTCCTCTGGGGTCCCCCCGGCAGCGGCAAGACCACCCTGGCCCACATCATTGCCGGAGCTACCAGCGCCCATTTCGAACCCATTAGCGCCGTGACCGCGGGGGTGGCTGACCTACGGCGAATTGTGGAAAAAGCCCACGAGAGGCTGGGCATGTATGGACAGAAGACCATCCTGTTCATCGACGAGATCCATCGCTTCAACAAGGCGCAGCAGGATGTGGTATTGCCCTATGTGGAAGATGGAACCTTTACCCTGATCGGGGCCACCACGGAAAACCCGTCCTTCGAGGTTATCCCGCCCCTCCTGTCCCGGTGTCGCGTGTTCACCCTGCAGCCCCTTGGCGAGGGGGACATAATGGCCATCGTGCGTCGGGCACTGGTCGACGAGGAGAACGGTTTGGGTGCTTTGGGGGTTAGCGTTGATGATAAGGCCCTGCACCACCTTGTGAGCATCTCCAACGGCGATGCCAGGACCGCGCTGAACGGCTTGGAAGCCTCTGTGCGCGCATGCAGCGCCGACGGAGGCTCGATGGTCGACCTTGCCCTGATGGAGGATGCCCTCCAGCGACGCTCCCTTCAGTATGACAAAGCCGGAGACCTGCACTACGACACCATTTCGGCGTTCATCAAGTCCGTCAGGGGTTCATCTCCCGATGGTGCTATGTACTGGCTGGTGCGAATGATCGAGTCCGGAGAGGATCCGATGTTCATCGCCCGCCGGCTGGTCATACTGGCGGCCGAGGACATCGGACTGGCCGACCCTGCTGCTCTGACCCTTGCTGTGTCCACCCAGCAGGCTGTTCATTTCATCGGCATGCCCGAAGGGGCCATACCGCTGGCTGAGGCTACCATCTACCTGGCCAGCGCACCCAAGAGCAACTCCGCCTACGCAGCGCTGAACAGGGTGAGGGATGAGGTGAGGAAGTCGCCCAGCGAGCCTGTGCCCATGCATCTGCGCAACGCGGTTACAGGAATAATGAAGGGCATGGGCTACGGCAAAGACTACAAGTACGGACACGACTACGATGACCATTTCGTTCCCCAGGACTACTTACCCCCATCGCTGAAGGACAATATGTACTATGAGCCCTCCCAGGAAGGGCAGGAGAAGGAAGCGGCCGCCCGTCTCCGCGCATGGTGGAGCGAGCGCAGCGAAGAGGCCTGAGCCGAAGGGCAGACGGTTATAGTGGCCGGCTTCTGACATGCTATTTGACAGCTTAGTTGGCGCCTGAATCAACTCGTTTTCGTATCTGAAATCCTTCTCTCAGACCACTTTCTGACACATTGCATGACACGTTATTTGGCACGCTATTTGACAGCCTATTTGGTGAATAGTTTGCCAGCTTCTTTGCTTGATGTTTGACCCACGGGAAGTCGGCTAATATCATTTGGATTGTCTCGCGGGCGAACTGCACAGTTGACCGCCCCCTGGAGTCTTCGATGGCCAGGAGAAGATGATGGATGCTGCCTGGTATCAAGATCTGGACCCAACCGGTTTTCTGGCCCGCAGCCTCCGGGTGTACCCGGACAAGACTGCGGTTATCTACAATGACCGGCGCTACTCGTACAGCCAGCTATACGAACGAGTGAAACGCCTGGCCAGCGCCCTGAAGGGCTTGGGCGTGGGCCGCGGCGACCGGGTCGCCTTCCTCCTGCCCAACATCCCTCCCATGCTGGAAGCCCACTTCGGCCCGATGAGCATCGGGGCAGTGCTGGTGGCCATCAACTACAGGCTCTCCGCCAGGGAGATCGCCCACATCATCGACCACTCCGGCTCCAAGGTGCTGGTCTTCGATTCGGAGTTCGCCCCTGTCGTCAGGGAGGTGCAGGGCCGGATGGACAGCGACCTGACATTTGTGCAGGTTGTGGACACAGCTCCCGGGGCTGAAGACATCCCCGGCCCCGAATACGAGGCCTTTCTTGCTTCGGCGCCCCCCAGCGACCACCATGCCGGCCTGACCTCGGAGCTGGACACCATCGCCATCAACTACACCTCAGGCACCACCGGTATGCCCAAGGGGGTGCAATACAACGCCAGGGGTGCTTACCTGAACGCCCTGGGTGAGGTGATCGAGATGGGCCTGTCCTCCCGGAGCAGATACCTGTGGACCCTGCCCATGTTCCACTGCAACGGGTGGTGCTACACATGGGCGGTCACGGCCGCTGGGGGTACCCATGTCTGCCTCAGACGGCCGGACCCGGCGGACATCTACGGGCTTATCCGGCAGGAGGGGGTCACCCATATGTGCGGGGCACCCACTGTGCTGATATCCATGTACTCGTCCCCGGCCGCCGAGGGCCAGGACCTGACGGGCCTGACCATTGCCACCGCCGGGGCTCCCCCTTCCCCCCAGGTCATCCGCACTATGGAGGGAATGGGGGCGTCCATCCATCACCTTTACGGCTTGACCGAGACCTATGGCCCACACACCATCTGCGCCGCCCAGCCCGGTTGGCAGGACCTTACCACCGAAGAGCTGGCCCGCCTGAAGGCCAGGCAGGGAGTGCCCTATGTGGTTGCCGGCGATTTCCTAAGGGTAGTGGATGCAAACATGCAGGATGTTTCCGACGATGGGGTGGCCATTGGCGAAGTAGTGATGAGGGGCAACAACGTGATGTCGGGCTACCTGGACGATGTCGAGTCCACCCAGGAGGCCTTTCGGGGAGGATGGTTTCACTCTGGCGACTTGGCGGTCCGCCATCCCGACGGGTACATCGAACTCCAGGACCGGGCCAAGGACATCATCATATCTGGGGGCGAGAACATCTCCAGCCAGGAGGTGGAGAAGGTCATCATGGAGCACCCTGGCGTCCTCGAGGTGTGCGTCATTGCGGTGCCGGACGAGCGCTGGGGAGAAGTTCCCAAGGCTTTCGTAACAAGGAAGCCCGGGGAAGAGATGCCCGGGGAAGAGATAATCGAATTTTGCAAGGAGCGCATCGCTAGGTTCAAGGCCCCGAAGTATGTGGAGTTTGGCGACCTGCCCAAGACAGCTACCGGCAAGGTGCAGAAGTACGTTCTCCGGGAAGTGGAATGGCGGGGATACCAAAAGTCGATTCACTGACAGCCCACCAAGAAACCTGGTGGGCTGGATAGGGGAAGGGTTGCCCTTGCCGCCGTACCTGAAACATAATGGGGTCAAGACTGGCAAGACCCCCTGTTAGGAGGTAGATATGCCCAGAATCAAACTGGTACATCATGTGAATATCCAGATCACCGACAGGGACCGCACTCGAGAGTGGTACGAGAGGGTGTTGGGTGCCCGGTTTCTGGACCGGGGACCGGCATTGAACAAGCGCCAGCTACAGCTTCGAATTGGCACAGCTGAGATGCATTTCAGTGAGGTGGACAAGCCCATATTTGTCCCTGCCGTCCACTTTGCCCTGGAGGTGGATGACTGGAACGCGATGCTGTCCCACCTGGACGAGGAGAAGATTCCCTATAGCCGCACCACCAACAGCGGACTGGGAAGAAGCATAGGCGGCGATGACCCTTACCAGGGGCGCAGGGAGGACAACGGCGAGCATTACACCTACATCCACGACCCCGACGGCAATATGATCGAGCTTGTGTACCATCCAAACGGCCTGGAGACCTCGGAGGGGGAGGGCATAGAGGTGCCCGACGATCCCGAGGGTCTGCGCTGGCGGCAGAAGCCGGGCTGGGTAGAAGCGGAGAACTCCAACCCCAGCTGGCAGTACGTCGGGACCCGAAGCTAGAGGGACGTTACACGATATAGCTCAGGGGTGTGGCTGGCAACTTGGGCGCCAAGGAACAGGTTGCTGGACGCACTCATCAGCCCTCTGATATATTGTATTAGTGAACAGGGTGATAGGGCGGTCGGTTGCCCGTATCAACCACGTACGTCCCAGGGACTTGGATAAGTCAGGTGCACTGAAGGACCAATCGGTCCCCGTTTAACTGAATAGGATAGATTCTCTCCTGGGGGAAGAAAATGTCTGACAAGTATAAGCAGGAGATCGAGGAGATCCTCAAGCAAGTGGAGGAAGTGCTGCCTAAGGACTCGGGCAGGTCGAAATCTTCGGCGCCCGGGTCCGGTGGTGGGCCATTGGGTTCCATGGGACGCTCTTTTGGCGGTTTCAAGCTCAACCTCGGAAAGCTCATGCTGGCCAGCTTCGCCCTCCTTCTGATCGCGTTGACGGTGGGTACCCTGGGCGTGGGCAACCTCACCATCTTCCTAATAGCAGGACTGGTAATGTTCGTCATTGCCTACTTCCTGCTCTTCGTTGGCTCCTCTGGGATATCGTCGGGCTATGAGAAGCGATGGCGAGGCCGTCTGATCGAAGATAGGCCCTCTGCATGGGAGCGTTTCAAGAGGTGGCTCCGGGGCTAGCTCCCGCGGCAAGACCTAGAATCCGGTTTCTTTGCCCCTACAGTTCCGTAGATGATGCTGTCCGTTGCATCTCAGCTTCGGCCAGCAGGCGTTCCAGCAAGGGCACAGCTTCAGGCTTCCTCAAGTCCAGGCATGAGATGGATATGGCCCGCCAGAGCACTCCGGTGGACACCCGGGCGTGCACCTGCTCTCCCAGGGCTGGGACCTCCACCCCCAGGGCGTGGGCGGCGAAGCGGGCGGCGCGCATACCGGTCCGCGTAATGTAGCAGCGGGTCAACGCCCTGCCCTGGTGGAGCAGGGTAACACCGCCTTTGGTGTGGCGCAGGACTACAGGTACGTGGGCCTTTGGAGAGGCCAGCACACTATCGGCATGCTCCAAGGCCCGTCTTCGGCTAACAGCTACGACTATCTCCTAGGCGGAGCATTCCCCTTCTCCCCGTTCCAGCTTGTACATTGATGTGTGGCTCCAGTCCATGTACAGGTCCAGGGAGTCGGGGCCCAGCGAGGCGATCTCTGAGTACTCCTGGGCAATGGAAGCCACAGGTTCTTGCCCGACCCGCTGAAGGAAGTCGTTAAAGCTCTCCGCATCGAGGCGGTTCTCCTTGTAGTACACCGCCAAGCTGCGGACCAACTGGGGGACCCTCTTGGCTGGCACCTTTATCCGCGGTAGGCGCTCCCCGATGCGGGTATCTTCAGGGCGTCCGACGCCATAGGAACCGCCCAGGAATACCTCGTAAGCCGGTACCTGGACCCCATTGGGGCCCTTCATGGCTGCGCCATGAAAACCGATGTTGGCAATGTGGTGCAGGCCGCAGCCGTTAGGGCATCCGCTCATCTTAATGTGGAGCTTCCTGATCTCCGGGTCCTCCAGCAGCCCATTCCAGGAGTCCAGCTCGTCCATGATCGCCCGCCCCAGGCCCATGGAAGAGGTGATGCCCAGCTTGCAGCTGTCGGTCCCGGGGCAGGATGTGACATCGACTATGGAGTCCACGCCCGTCCCCGCCAGGCCTATCTCCTTCAGTCCCCTCCACACATCCACGAGATGGGCTTCCGGAACCCAACGGAAGGCGAGGTTCTGGTTCTGGGTGGCCCTGGCCGACCCGCCGGTGTACCGGGCTACCAGGTCCGCCAGCGCGGTGAACTGCTCGGGATTGATGTCGCCCTGGGGTATTGTGACGTAGGCGACATGATAGCCCGGCTGCTTCTGGGCAAAGGTGTTGCTGGCTTTCCACTCCAGGAACTCTGGCGGCGGCTGGTGGCCGTTGGCGCCGCCGGCAGGCAGCGCGGGTGGATGCTCGATGAACTCATCGTCAAGCTCCATCAATGGCACAGGGTCTATGGGGCCTATGCTTGCCAGCTCTTCTTCCACCATCGCCCGGAAAGGCTCGAAGCCGATGCGGTCTATCAGTACCTTAATTCGGGCCATCATCCGGTTCTTGCGAAGGACGTCTGCCTTGTCGAACACCCGCCAGATGGCTTCCGCCACCCGCAGATAGTCTTCCTCTCCTACGAAGTCGAAGAGAGGCTTCCCTAGGCGGGGCATAATGGACGTTGCGCCCCCCACGATGACCTTGAATCCTCTTACCTCCGCGCCGTCGATATGGCGTACCTGGGCGATGTAGGACAGGTCATGGATGGCCGATGCCACTGCATCATGGTCAGAGCAGCCGGAGAAGGAAGTCTTGAACTTGCGGGGGAAGTTCTGGGTCAGGGGATGGCGCACGGCGAAACGCACATATGCGGCCAGATGGGGGGTGATGTCGAACACCTCATCGGGGCACACGCCCGCGGTGGGAGAGCCAACCACGTTCCGCACCGTGTTGCCGCAGGCTTCCCTGGTGGTCAGCCCAGCCTCTCCCAGTATTCGGAGCACCTCCGGGCACTCTTCAAGCCTGAGGTGGTGGAACTGGACGTTTTCCCTGGTGGTAATGTGTCCCTTTCCCAAGGGAGCGTACCTGTCGGCGATAACGCCCAACGCCCTGAGGGCTTCCTCTGTTATAACGCCGCCGGGAATCTTCACCCGCACCATCTGGGAGTCGGCCTGCCTCTGGCCGTACACACCCTGTCGGAGACGAAAGGGAAGGAACTGGGAGTCCTCCCGCTCGCCCGCTCGAAAAGCCCTGATCTCTTCTTCCAAAGCAACTATCTCCCCCTCCATGTAGGGGATCACTCCCTTGGCGGAGGGGGCTTGGGCAAGGCTGCTGCGGTGGATATCGCCCTGGGACGGACGGGTGTCGGGCTGGGTTACGGTGCTCAATTAGGGCCTCCTGCTGATGGACAAAAAATAACCTGCGCTCTCTAAGTGGTCCGGGCATAGGGCGCAGGTCTAGGTGGTGCTGAGTCTAACCTGGCTCCTACATAAGGAGCCGGGTACACAGGTGAAAGAGGTCATCCTCGAAACGCATATTGGGAATAGTTTACTTTCCCACTCGACTTTTGTCAAACAGCTTTAGTACCGCTTTGGCCGACTTGGGCCGCAGCCGGGCGGTGCTATAATTGACGCTGCAGCACAGGCTGAGGAGTGTACATGAGTTCCGACGGCGAACGGTATTTCGTGAGGTACTGCTTCTATAAGGTGGCCCCGGAGTGGAAGCGTCTGCCCCAGGGGGACAAGGAGCGAAGCAAGGCGGAGTACGCGGCCGTTTTGGACGAGCTATCCCAGCGGATGAGCATAGCCAGCTACTCCCTCCAGGGGACCAGGGGCGATGTGGACTACATGTTGTGGGCGATTAGCCCGACCGTCGAGCTTCTGGACCAGCTGGCCTCCCAAACGAACCGCACCGAGCTGGGCAAATACCTGGAGACCCCTTACTCATACCTTGCTATGACCCGGCGCTCACCTTACGTCGATGAGCACACCCATCCCGGCCAGGACGGAACCGGGGATGTGGTGAGGACGGTGGGGCGCCCTTACCTGTTCGTCTATCCCTTTGTGAAGACTCACGACTGGTACCAGCTTCCCCAGGAGGAGCGCCAGACGATCATGTCCGAGCACTTCCGCATTGGACACAAGTACCCGTCGGTGAAGATCAGCACCAGCTACTCTTTTGGGTTGGACGACCAGGAGTTCATGCTGGGATTCGAGACGGAGACCCCAGGCGACTTCCTCGACCTGGTCATGGCCCTCAGGGAGTCCAAGGCCCGGCCCTACACCTTGCGGGACACACCCATCTTCACGTGCATTCACAAGCCCCTGGGCGAATGCCTGGACGGGCTGGGTTAGCCTCTACTTCCCCCGCATCAGGTTCAGCGCCGCGCCCAGCTTGAACCACTCCAGCTGGGGTTCGCTGAAGGAGTGGCCCAATCCGATCTCCTCTTCTGTCCCGTCGTCGTGCCGGATTCGGCATGTGACCGGCCTGCCTGGGGCCAGAGAATTCAGGCCCACCAAGCTCACCCGGTCGTTCTCCTGGATCCTGTCGTAGTCGGCGGGGTCTTGGAATGTCAGCGCCAGAAGGCCCTGCTTCTTGAGGTTGGTCTCGTGGATGCGGGCAAAGCTCCGGGCGATGACCGCCACGCCCCCCAGGAGCCTGGGAGAGAGGGCGGCGTGCTCCCTGCTGCTACCTTCGCCGTAGTTGTCATCCCCGACCACCACCCAGGGCAGGCCTTCTTTCTTGTAGCTTCGGGCGACTTCGGAGAAGGACCGGTCAGATTCCCCGGTCAGCAGGTTCGTGCCCTTCCCGGCATTTTCGGTGTAGGCGTTGATGGCTCCCATGAACATGTTGTCGCTGAACTTGTCCAGGTGCCCCCTCAGGCTAAGCCATGGCCCGGCGGGGGAGATGTGGTCTGTAGTGCACTTGCCCTTGACCTTGGCCAGCACGGGCATGTCCAGGTAGTCTTGGCCGTCCCAGGCGGGCCAGGGTTCCATCCTTTGTAGGCGCTGGCTCTGGGGGTCCACAGCAACCTCTATGTGGGAGCCGTCGTCGGGTGGAGGGACGAAGGTCGTATCGCCCCGGCTGAAGCCGTCCTGGGGCACTTCCGGGGCATCGCCCGGGGGTTCCAGGATAAATGCTTCGCCGTTGGTGCCCGTCAGGGCATCGGTCAGGGGGTTGAAGGACAGCTTGCCTGCCAGGGCGAAGGCCACGGTCACTTCGGGGCTTGCGATGAAGTTCATGGTGCCCGGCTGGCCGTCGTTCCGCCGGGGGAAGTTGCGGTTGTAGGATGTGACGATTGAATTGGGGGCGCCTCCCTCTTCCTGGGAACGCTTCCACTGGCCTATACAGGGACCGCAGGCGTTGGCCAGCACCGTCCCGCCTATGGACCGCAGGGACTCCATCTGGCCGTCCCGTTCTATGGTAGCCCGTATCTGTTCGGACCCTGGGGTTACCATGAGTGAGGCGTCTGCCTGCAGCCCGTGGGCCCGGGCCTGTTCGGCAACATCGGCCGCCCTTCCCATATCTTCGTATGATGAGTTGGTGCAGCTGCCGATAAGGGCCGCCGATACCTTGTCTACGAAGCTGTTGGAGGCGTCCTGGACCTCCCTCGCCAGCTGGGATATGGGCCGGGCCCGGTCAGGAGAATGGGGTCCTACCACATGGGGTTCCAGAGCAGAAAGGTCGATCTCCACTATCCGGTCGAAGTAGGGGGCCGGGTCGGACAGGACCTCATCGTCGGGTCGGAGCAGGTCCAAGGCTCCTTCGGCCAGGGGGACCAAGTCCCCTCTAGCAGTAGCCCGCAGGTAGGTGGCCATACGCCCGTCGTAGGGGAAGATGGAGGTCGTGGCGCCCAGCTCAGCCCCCATGTTGGTGATCGTTGCCCGGCCGGTGCAGCTTATGGAGTCGATGCCGGGGCCGAAGTACTCGATTATCGAGTTGGTGCCGCCGGATACGGTAAGCACCCCGGCAAGGTACAGTATGACGTCCTTGGGGGCGGTCCAGCCGCCCAGGCTTCCCGTCAGGTGCACGCCGATGCGCTTCGGGAACAGCAGCTCCCAGGGAAGCCCTGCCATAACCTCCACCGCGTCAGCCCCGCCAACCCCCACGGCGCAGGCTCCCAGCCCGCCGGCGTTGGGAGTGTGGGAGTCGGTGCCGATTATCACCGCTCCTGGGAAGGCGTAGTTTTCCAAGTTGACCTGGTGGATGATGCCAGCCCCCGGCCCCCAGAAGCCCAGGCCATACCTGGCGGCCGCTGAGCGCAGGAAGTCGTACACCTCGTTGTTCTCCGCCAGCGACTCCCGCAGATCCGAGACCCCTTCCTGGCGGGCCTGGATCAGGTGGTCGCAGTGGATGGTGGAGGGGACGGCGGTGCGCTGGCGCTCGGTCTGCATGAACTGGAGCATAGCCGTCTGGCCCAACACATCTTGCAATATCACCCGGTCCGGCTTCAGAAGCAGGTAGCTCTCCCCGGGCTCCAGCTCTTGGGACTTGGGGTCATCAAGGTGGGACAGGAGCACCTTTTCCGTCAGGGTCATCGGCCTGCCCAAACGCCTGCGGACCACCTCCAGGTTGGCTACCATTGTCCGGTAGGTGTTGGCTACAAACTCCGGGCTGGACTCGATGCTGCTGGCCATCTTGTGACTCCTCTCCTATAACGGAAATGAATAATGGTCTGGGATTGGACCTGCCGGACGCCCTGGGAACGGGACAGGAGCAACATTGCCCCGCTACATTGCCATCCCGTAGGGTCGTTTCTTTATGAAAAGATTTATGAAGGTCTCGGTCTGCATGACCCCGGGAATGACGGCGATCTGGTTGCGCAGGAAGGCCCCCAGCTCCTCCGTTGACTGGGCCCTCACCCAGATGAAGATGTCCCACGCCCCTGTGGTGATGGAAACGTATTGGATGTCCTCCAGATCGCTCAGCGAATCGGCAATGGCTTCAACGCTTGCAGGATGGGTACGGATGCCGACAAGAGCTGCGGTGCCGTACCCCATCTGGTCCAGGTTGGGAATAGCGACGACCTTGATCACATCGTCTTTGACAAGGTGATGAAGCCGGCGGCGGACAGTGCCTTCGCTCACGCCAACCTCCCGGGAGATGTGAGAGTTGGAAGCCCGCCCGTCGGTCTGCAGTACCTTTATGATCCTGGCGTCTAGCTCGTCCATCCTTCTCTGAGACCCCCTTTGTATCAAAGAAAGGGGGTGAAGGTGATATCCGGAGGGTCCGATTAGGTGTTCATCTTAGGTTAGGGCAATTGGACTGTCAACGAAGCACAACCGGCCTGTCATTGACCCCTCGGCCTAGGCGGCCCTACATTGGGATGAGCGATGAAGATGCCTGCACTAAAGGAGAGGTTTTCCAGTTCTCTGGCTGCCCTGCGCATCCGGAACGTCAGCCTGATCATAGCTGGCACCATATTTGTGTCCTGGGGCAACTCCTTCGTCTTCGTCTCTGTGGGCTGGCTGGCATACGTGGTTACCCGCTCCGCCACCGTCGTTGCCCTTGCCATAGGCATCAGGTACATGCCTCTGCTGTTCAGCCCCTTCTTTGGGGTGCTGGCCGACCGCATCGAAGGCAGGGTGCTCCTCATCGCCACATCTATCTACATGGCCTCCCTGACCTCAGCCTTCGCCCTCTTCGTGCGCTACAGCGAAGTGCAGGACTGGCAAATCTACACCTTCATGTTCCTGACCGGGATAGGCTACGCCGTGGGCAGCCCCGTCAGGAGGACTTACCTGGCCAGATCGTGTCCAAGGGAGCTGCGCCCCACAGCCCTCGCCCTGTACAGGACGGGATTCGAGGGGTTCCGCATCGTCTCCCCTGCCTTCATCGGGATAATGATCGGGCTGTTCGGTGTTGAGGCTACCCTGTATGCCCAAGCGGTTGTGTACGGGGCCTGCATGTTCCCCTTCTTTGCCTTGAAGCCCGTTCCCCACGACACCGAGGCTGTGAGGAGGACCACTCCCCTGTCCAACCTCGTCGAGGGGATAAGGTACATCCGCTCCGAAAGGCGGATCCTGGGGCTTACGATGCTGGAGCTGCTGCTGGCACTCTTCGGTGGGGTTGCGGTCTTCACTCTGCTCCCGGTGTTTTCCGAGGAGGTGCTGGGCGCGGGGGCCGAGGGGTACGGGTTCCTGCACACAGCCGGCGCCATCGGGGGCTTCCTAGCCACCCTGCTTTCGGTGCACCTGGCTAACACCCCCGGCAAGGGTAGGATCATGTTCCTGGCGACGGGCCTTGCTGGACTTATGCTGGTGGCCTTCTCCCAGGTGCCCTGGCTGGCCCTGAGCCTTGTCCTTTTTGCCGTGCTCAGGGGTGTGGACGAGGTGGGCAACATCATGTCCCTCACAATGGT
>JAGWBF010000092.1 GCA_021296025.1 Dehalococcoidia bacterium
TCTCCCGGCGTGCCTGCAGCCACGGGTCCGGGTCTCCTATCCCGTCTTCGCTGGCCTTCAAATACTCCGGGGCTACCCTGAGGCGGGCGCCGGTCCCCACAAGGACGATCCCCTTCAACTCATCGGGATACCTGAGGGCGTAGGTCTGGGCTATGGCCCCACCCATGGAGTGGCCGCACAGTACCACATCATTGCACCGGCGCCCTGTGAGGTAACCCCGCACCCACTCCACATACCCTTCCACGCTGGCGCATGGCTTCCCTACAGGATGACCGGGTAGGTCGATGCCTATGGCGCCTCTGAAGTGCCTGAGCTGGTAGTGAAAAGACATGCTGGACTCACCGGCGCCATGGACAAAAACAAGCTTCACGATGGTCTAACCCTCAAACGCTGTGTGCCGGTGCAAGGCCCAAGAGAGCAATCCCTAGAAACAGGCAACGGATGCAACCTCATCTCCTCCATCGGGACGCCAGAGTATGACACCCTGGGTTATCCGGCCCTGTACGGATATGCCTTGCACGCTGGTCCGAAAGACCTGTGCCCCGGCGGACACAAGCATTACTTCTTCGCCGTGTGCTTCGCCCACCACCCTGGCCGCTGCCACGAGGCCTGTCTTTGGACCGGTGCGGAAAGTGCGGGTCCCCATTCCTCCTCTTTGCTGCCGGCGAAAGCCCTTGCTTCCGTCCCGGGAAATATGCACCAGCTTGCCGTAACCTCCGCTGGTCACAACCAGGAGCATATCGTCGTCCTTCACGACCTCCATGGAAACCACCAGATCTCCCTTGGCCAAACGAATGCCCCTTATGCCGCCCGCCCCCCTGGACCGCCGGGGAAGTTCCGCGAGACTAAAGCGGATGGCCTGGCCGCTCATGGTCACTATCATTACGTCGTGGGAATCATCGGCCAACCGGACGGAAACCAGCTCGTCACCATCCTCCAGGTCCATGGCGTTGAGTCCATTCTGCCTGATGTTCTTGAGCTGCTCCAGCCGGAGGGCCTTAATCTCCCCCTTGGCTGTCGCCAGTACCAGGGTTGATTCGGCGGCCATATCATTCACAGCGACTGTGGCGTTCACCCTTTCGGTTTCAGCAATGGGCAGCAGGTTGGCTAGATGGATGCCGCGAGTGGTCCTGGATGTGTCCCCCTGGATATCGAACCCCCGCTTTAGATAGACCCGGCCCCTGTTGGTAAACAACAAGAGGCTGTCATGGGTATCGGCCACGACCAGGTCGCGGAGGGCGTCATCATCCCTGGTTGTCATGCCTCTGACACCCTTGCCTCCCCGGTGCTGCAGCTTGTAGGTGGCGCTGGGAATGCGCTTGATGTACCCGCCCTTGCTCAGGGTGATGACCACCTCTTGGTGCTGGATCATCTCCTCCCGCAGCTTGTCCGTCGGCTCTTCGTCGAATATCTCCGTCCGCCGGGCGTCGCCAAACCGCTTCTTGAGCTTGTGGGTGTCATCTCTTATTACGGCAAGCACCTTCTTAGGGTCGGCAAGGAGAGCCTCCAGCTCGCCGATGGTTTTCAGAAGGTCCTGATACTCCCTCTCCAGCCTCTCCTGCTCCAGGGCAGCCAAGCGTCGGAGCTGCATATCCAGGATGGCTTGGGACTGGGGTTCCGACAAATCCAGGCGTTCCATCAGGTTCTGGCGGGCGGCAGCCGCATCGTCCGAAGCCCGGATGATGGCGATGACCTCTTCCAGAGCTCCCAGGGCCATTCGAAGACCCTCGACTATGTGGGCCCGGTCCCTCGCCACCTTGAGCTGGTGCTCAGAACGGCGAGTGATTACATCCTGGCGATGGGCAATATACAGCTGCAAGGCCCTCCGCAGGTCCAGCACCTGCGGCTGTCCGTCCACCAGCGCCAGCATTATCACGTTGAAGGAGGACCTGAGGGCGGTGTGCTTGTACAGGTTGTTGAGGACGATCTCCTCCTCCGCCTCCCGCCTCAGCTCGACCACGACACGCAGGCCGTGGCGGTCCGATTCGTCCCTAATGTCTGAGATGCCCTCGATCTTCTTGTCGCGCACAAGATGGGCGATCTTCTCCACCAGAGCTGCCTTGTTCACCTGGAAAGGAATCTCCGTGACCACGATCTGTTTCCGGCCACCTCGAAGCTCTTCCACATCCGCCCGGGCCTGCATGATCACCCGGCCCTGGCCGGTGGTGTAGGCATCGAAAATCCCAGACCGACCGTGGATTGTTGCCCTCGTTGGGAAGTCGGGGCCCGGTATGTGGTTCATCAGCTCCTCTACCACCGCATCGGGGTGGTCGATGAGGTGGACTACCGCATCGCAGACCTCGCTCAGGTTATGGGGCGGCATGTTGGTTGCCATGCCGACCGCAATGCCAGACGCCCCGTTGACCAGCATGTTGGGCAGAAGGCCGGGGAGCACACTGGGTTCGTTCATGGAGCCGTCGAAATTCACAGTGAAGTCGACGGTGTTCAGCTCAATGTCGGTAAGCAGCTCTTCGGCGATGGCTGCCAGCCTGGCTTCGGTGTAGCGCATGGCCGCAGGAGGGTCATCATCTATGCTGCCGAAGTTGCCCTGCCCATCGACGAGCATATACCGCATGGAGAAGTCCTGGGCCATTCGAACGAGGGCCTCATAGACTGGGGAATCACCATGGGGGTGGTACTTCCCCAGGACCTCGCCCACGATGCGGGCGCTCTTCTTGTAGGCGGTTCCGGGACGCAGTCCCAGCTCGTGCATCGAGTACAAAATGCGGCGCTGCACCGGCTTCAGCCCATCGCGAACGTCCGGCAGGGCCCGAGAGACGATGACGCTCATCGCATAGCTCAGATACGAGCTACGCATCTCCTCTTCAATTCTTACCGGTTGAATATTACCTGGCGTTGTAACCATGAGTTTCTCCTGACGATCGGATTACTACTGCCGGGGCTGCTTGCCCCTGGCTCAGTGGATTTCTAGTGGTCCTCCGCCCTTTCCAGGAATGACTGGAAGAGATTCGAGAACACTTTGGGCACCTCATCCTGCCGGTTTGGGCGGCACTGAACGCCGATCACCCAGCTGTGTTCCGGGCTCTCCAGCCCTTCAACCACACCATCTTCCAACGAATATGCTGAAGTAAGGAGCCTGGGCGATCTGTGGGACTCCTTCAGGCCGTCTTGATGATAGCTGTTCACGTTGAAGAATCCGCCCATACCAAGGACCGCTGCCAGCTTGCTTCCCGGAGACAGGTATATGGAATGCTTGATGCAGGTCTCGACCGCATCGGCCTCCGGGGAGCAGTGGCGGGGAATATCGGGCACTACACCGCCCCCGAAAGCCACATTCATGAGCTGCATACCCCTGCACACACCCAGTACGGGCAGATCGCGTTCCAGTGCCAGGCTGACTAGAGACAGGTGGTAGCTGTCCACATTCTCATCGAATAGCTGGGTATCTACAGAGCCGTGTGGTGCGTTTTCGCCGTATGTGCGAGGGGAAAGACGGAAACCATCGGTCAAGATAAGACCGTCGGCGCCCTCCATCGCAGATGAGGGTGGTCCGCCGGGGTCGGCGGGTGACAGCCGACCCAACCAACCCAGGCCTCTGAGTAGAGTAAGGTAGCCATCAATTACCGAAGGTTCGCTAGAAGCCACAACAACCACAGCCATCCCAGCCTATATTCTACCTGATTTGCCTTCTAATTGACATATGGGAGCGCTGGAGCTTTCCGCCATTTGCAGCAACTCCATGAGACAGCTACTCCTAAGGCTTAACAAATACCGGCCTAACTGCTATTCTTGATAGAACAATCTCTTACCAGAGTGGGGGTCAGCGTTTGGTCGAAGAAAAGGGTATCCGATTATCCGAAGCCCTGAACCAGTACCTTGCCATCCTAAAGTCAGGCGGCCAAAAGGGTGACGGACACCAGGAGCTCGCCAGGTTCGTTAGATGGTGCGGTAGAGACCGCAGCCCTTCGGAGCTTTCCCCACCTGAGATAGGAGAATACGCTGAGTCCGCCGGGGTTTGGGGCGGGGATTCGGCCCAGAAACTCAAGCCGGTAAAGTCCTTCCTGGCCTACCTGGGAAAAGCGGGAATGACCAGGACAGGCTTGGCGACCCATCTCAAGCCCACAAGGGCTAAGAAAGGCCCTCAGCAGGTCTATTCAAGGGCCAACATGGAACACGCCGAGCTGAGCCAGGAGGGGTTCACCAACCTCCAGACCCGCCTCGAGGTCCTCAAGGAAGAGCGCATGAAGGTGGTAGGTGACATCCAGCGGGCGATGGCCGACAAAGACTTCAGGGAGAACGCACCCCTGGACGCCGCCAAGGAGCGCCAGGGCCTGATCGAGTCCAGCATCCGCGAGCTGGAGAACATCCTGGCTAATGCCGTCGTTTCGTCGCCCGACGCCGACGACAACGGGAAGCGCATCAAGCTGGGCAAGAAGGTGACCATCCAAGAGGTCGGAAACAGCAAGGAGATAAGCTACATCCTGGTGGACCCTCGGGAGGCGGACCCGAATAGTGGCAAGCTATCCAGCGCATCCCCCGTCGGCCGGGGCCTCATGGACAAGCTGGTAGGTGATGAGGTCCACGTCGCCACTCCCCGCGGCGCTACCCGGTACGTGGTGCTGAAGATCGAAGCCTGATCGCCCTGAGGCGCAGGTCGCGCCTCCATAAGTTTCAGCCTTCCTCACTCCAGTTGTTCAACTACCAGCAGGCTCAACAGGTACCCTGCGCACATCAGCACCAGCCACGGGCGCGGGGGCAGAAATCGGAATCTTCCCCTCAACACGATCTGGATGAGTCCCGCGGTCATGAGAAGAAGGGCGGCGATTCCGGCGGCCATGTGGGCGGCCCCCAGGTCATCCAACAGTACTCCCCCTCGGTAGAAGGGGTCCACCAGCGCCAGCACCAGGATATTAAAAGCACAGCTCCCATAGAGGCCACCGATGGCCAAGTCCACGGCATTGAAGCGCACCGCAGCTATCGTGGTGCTTGCTTCCGGCATCGTGGTCACCAGGGCTACGGCCACCACTCCCACGAACCCCCCGGACAGCCCCGTGATCTCGGATATCTCTCCGGCGCGCAGGGCTAGCGTGTACGCCGCCCCTATGACAGCCACCGAAGCGCCTCCAAAGTACAGCCAAGCGGTTCTCAGACGGGGAAGCCCCGTGTCGCTGCCAATGACGACATCTACCGCCCTCGAGGTGGGCCTCTTCACGTACACCAGTCTCATACCAGCCAGGTACACGATCGGGATCAAGAAAGAGGCCAAGCCCACCTTGCCCACAGATACTCCAGGGGTGATCCCAGCAAACAGCACCGCGAGGCCTGTGAGGAGAAGGGCGACCCCAACCAGGTACCTCTGCTCCGGGCTGATCCTTCTGAAGAAGAATGGCCCGCCAAAGGCCAGGCCGACGGCAGCGAGAGTGAACATGTTGACCATGTTGGCGCCAAGGATGTTCCCCCCGGCAAGCTCCGGATTGTCTTGAGTTACGGCCGTAAGGTTAGTGACAAGTTCGGGTAGGGACGTAGCTACCGCGAGAAGGATCGTGCCAACCCAGAGCCTGCCCCAGCCCATCAAGTCGGCGAGGATGTCACCATACTTGGCCAGGAAGATGCCGCTAATGATTACTAGAGCCGCACTAGCAAAGAAGAGAAGAAGGGCACGAAGAAGCTCAGTGTCCAAGTATTAAGTGAAGGTCC
>JAGWBF010000093.1 GCA_021296025.1 Dehalococcoidia bacterium
GCCGCGGGTGCGGACGTTAACGTCCGCAACTCGGATGGGAACGCTGTCATATATGAGGCTGTGTGGCGGGGAGATGCCGAGATAGTACAATTCCTCGTAGATGCAGGGGCCAACCCCAACGCCCTTGATGCCGACGATAGTCCGATATTGATTGAGGCGGCATGACGGGCACATGCAGATGTTGTCAGGGTATTGATCAAGGCCGGAGCTGATCCACTGGCGGCTGACCCAGATGGCAATACCGCAGTCAGCGAGGCGGCACAGCCGAGGACATCACCTTCTTCCACGGATTCATCAACGACTGGTTCTTTTCTGACCAAGTCATCAGCGCGGCAACCAAGTTCGGCCTAGCTACCCTGGAACAATTCGACCGGATTCGCTTGCTTGTGGACGAATGGAGCCGGCACCCCGTGGCTGTAGGGGCATTGCCTTTGGTGAGTGCCTGGGCACCAAGCCCTGAGTTAGCCAAGGCCTGACTTAGTCCGCCCACAGCAAGGTGGGCGGACTCGCTCCCTTTTGTCCAGTTCTATCCTGTGCGCTTAATGCCGGTCAAGACCCGGTTGCCCCAAGGGTCCGTCTGGGGTCTACTTTGGAAGCCCGCTTCCTCCAATGCGTCCATCCACACCGATTCGGGAAAGATTCCCAGAAGGTGCCGGTCATGCTCCAGCCGCAAGTTTCCATCAGCCTCTCGAAGCATATATGCGAAGTCGGCGATGTATGTCGTGTCCGATGGGTCTGGGTCCGTGCTCCACATCAGGTACCGAATGCCCCGCCCATCGGGGTCATCGTATCCACCCCAGTCGGTGTAGGGGGGCGAGAAGGTCTCCCACACATGGTCCGGGGCTACGAGGATGCTCCCGCCAGGACGGCAGTGCAGGGCTGCCGTCGAGGCCATTGCCCGTACCTCCCCTTCCGAGGGGAGGTACGAAGCAGCATCGTGGACGAACACCGCATCGAACTGCCTCCCCGGAATCCTCAGGGTGCACATGTCGCCCAGGATGTGCTCCAGTTCCGGGTTGATGCTGCGGCTCGCCTCCAGCATCTCCGGTGACATGTCCGACAGGACCATCGTGAACCGTTGCTTCATGTATGAGGCGTTGTTGCCTCCACCAGACCCCAGCTCCAGGACGCTGTGCACCGGAATGGACGAGGCTTCGATAATACGGTCCCCGTAGTATGCCGCCTCCTCTTGGTATTCGTGGGGAGGAGTCAGCAGGTGGAACCAGCCTGCCAGGTCCGAGTAGAGACGCGGTCGTTCCTTCATAGCATCCTCACAGAACGGTCCTTTGAGACGTCAATGTCTTTGTCCTTTTGCCGTTCAGCAGAGTGCCAATTGGTGTGTACCTGACCAGGTAGCGGTACGTCACGACTCCCAAGACCCCCGTAACGAGGCATGATACCAGGAACTTCATCTCCCCACTCCAGCCTATGCCGGTCAGATACTTCAACCACCCCTGCCTGTCCAGATGGGCCAGGTAGAAGGTCATGAAGGCTACCACCGGAAGGTGGATTATGTAAATCCAGTATGATGAGTCCGCCAGCCATCGGACCCAGGCCCGGGGAATTGCCAGAACTCTCTCGAAAAGACCAACGAAGCCCAAGCTGAACAGGACGGCTGAGGCCCCATAGAATACACTTTCGATGGCCCACAAGCCATCCGATGCCTCTCCTCGGTTGGAAACATCATCTATAGCCCCCAGCAGCCACAAGTGAACAAGGTACATGGCTGTCGCCACACCCCACAGCACACCCAGATTGGTCGTTCCCTTGAGCTTCTCGATAAGATCCCGTTTCGCGTACAACCCGTGCCCATAGAGAAAGAAGATCATCCCATACAGGACATCGGGTACGTTCAACGGCCAGAGAGGTTTCGACTCATTCCCGTCTCTCAGGACCAGCAGCAGCACGACGCCCAGGACCAGCAATACAGGGACGCGTGAATACGCAGCGTCAGCTAACCAGGAGACCAGGATGGAGAGTCCCCTTCCCACCGACGGTCTGTTAGCCGCCCATCGTCGCCACACGGCTGCCAACGAGCGAATTGCCAACAAGGCCCCATACATGATCAGCAGATAATAGAGGAACCACAGGTGGGCCACCAGATCGCCGCTGGAGTCCAAGTCCTGCCTGTCGGCCAGCACATCTTTGAATATGTCCAGGGATATATTGCCGGTCCATCCGTATATCCATATCGGGGGTACGACCACTGCCATGATCGCCCCGAACAGCACCAGGGGTAGTCCAATTCTCTTCAGCCGGTCCAACACGAAGGTCCGGGTGGGCCGGCGGGACAGCACCAGGTGAGCAAAGAAGCCAGCCAGGAGAAAGAAGGTGGGCATTCGCCACGTGTGGATGAAATCAAACAGGATGGCGATGAGGATGGACTGGTCATCATCGGCGGGCCAGAAGTGCTCGAAGCCCGACATGCGCGAGAAGTAGGGCAGAGACCCATGCAGGGCGATGCCCAGCAGCATCGCAAATCCCCTTAGGCCATCCAGCCCATGATACCTGTAGAGGCCTTCAGGCGGGCTTGAGCCGTCCTCGGAAGGACCCTTAATCAACTCCCAACTTCCCGCCATTGGCAGCGAGGTAGTCCTGTATGAACTCCCGGTTTTCCAGGAATTCCTCCAGCTGGCCGACCTGGATGAAAGGGTTGTCGGCCTTGGCGGCATCGAGGGGAGTGGAGTTCACGACAGTCCTCGAGTTTACGTCCGCACCCTTCTCCACCAGGAGCACCCCCATGTCCTTTATCCCCCAGAAAGCCGCCCAGTCCAGGGGAGTACCTTGAAAATATTCGCGGGCCTTGATATCGATGTTGGCCCCGCCTTCAAGCAAGATGCCAACTATCTCTTCGTTGTCCTTCAGGACTGCCAAGTGCAGGGCCGAAGCTCCGGCGAAGGGGTACTCAGGCGGGATGAACATCTCGTCGGGGTCTGTGCCGAACTCCATGTGGGCCCGCACCAGTTCCACGTCTTCCTGGTCGATAGCTTCTAGGAGGCTGACACCCGGAGGCCTTGGTCCGCAGGCGACGATGGCCGCAATGACCAGGAGCAAAGCCGCTGTACCCGCCCAAATGGTGCCCGGGAAAGGCTTCAACCCACGACCTATTTGCTCGGTCGTCAACCTGCGAATAACCTCAACAGGAAGTCCAGTATCCAGTTTCGCTATGCAGGAAGGAGCGGCTCGGTGATGTTTTCGGGCAGGTCAACTTCGAAAGCGTTGGTGCACATTGCCATCAACCGGAAGTAACCCATGTAGGTGGTGAACTCAGCCAACCCTCGGACCCCGAGCTGCGCCACGGCGGCATCGAATGTCGCCTGGGTTACATGGTTGGTGCTTGTCAGCTCCAGGGCATAGTTGACAATGGCGGCTTCATCGGGAGGCAAATCCGGCAGCGCCGTCTTTTCTCGCAATGCATCAACAAGGGCGTCGCTGATGCCGATACGACGGCTTGCGGCAGCTTGGGCGACCCAGATGTACTGGCAGTCCATGGACCGCGCCCCGATCAGGGCAGCCAGCCTCTTTTGCTTCTCCGAGAGGGTGCTATGTGTGCGGATGTGTTCGGAAAGGCGATTGCCCAGAACAGCCATCTCCGGGCTGTAGATGAGCACGGAGGAAGGCCCGACCACCGGCGCCTGCCCCCGTATCTTCGTCACCTCGTCATAGGCTGCTTTGTGCTCCTCAGAAACCTGTTCCCGGGTAACTACCGGCGCACGTCTTGCCATGGCATGTCCGTCCTCTCCTCCAGATGAACGGAGGTTCATCCGGAATATCGATGGTCGAACTATAAGACGGCGCTATAAGCAGGTCAACAATGATGGTGTCCCTTGTCTCCAGGCTGGCCGGACAGGCGAAACTCCGTCGGCAGGCTTGCTCTGCTTTGCGAGATCGGCTTCCTGGGCTACAATTGTGTGTAAATTCCAGCCCAAGGTTGATAAGGAGGAACTGCGATGCCTTTCTACACCAGAGGAGATGTTACCATCCACTACGAGGAGGTTGGCTCCGGATTCCCGCTTCTGGTGACCCCCGGAGGTGGCTTGAACTCCATAATGAGCAACTGGCCCAGGCAGGTGTTTAACGCCATGGAGGTGTTCAAGGACGACTTCCGCTGCATCACCATGGACCAACGAAACGGGAACGGCGGAGAGTCCACTGGACCCGTCCAGGTTAACGATCCATGGGGAGCCTTTGCCGATGACCAGCTGGGCCTGATGGACCACCTTGGCATACATGAGTTCTTCTTCATGGGCTACTGTATCGGAGGCCCCTTCGCCCTCAAGCTCATCGAGCGGGCTCCCGAGCGCCTGCCGGCCGCGGTGCTCTGCCAACCCGTAGGACATTCAAGCAAAACGCCCGACGCTATGTATGACATGGGCCGTGAGACATGGGGGCCCGAGCTCTGCTCCCGACGCCCCGATTTGACCATGGAAATCGTGGAACAGTACCTGCACAACCTGTACCGAATCCAGCCCGATTTCATGTACAGCGTTTCGCGGGACTTCGCCCGCTCGTGCCAGACACCTTTGCTGGTGATGCCCGATGACACGCCGGCCCACTCCCTTGAGGCTGCCATGGACCTGGTGGACCTGGCGCCCAATTGCGAGGTTACCGAATACCCGTGGAAAGAGTCGCCGGACATCTTCGCGAAAACGATCACCCAGGTGAGGGACTTCCTGATGTCGCACCAGCCTGCAGGAGCTGCCCGGTAGCGGGGCATGGGCTTTACGTTATCTGGTCCGAGGGGTCTTTCTTGCTGCCGGTAGGGGTCCTGGCATTTACACAACCTGGGACCGGAGGCCATAGGGATGAGTGAATTGCGCTTAAATGACAAGGGGCAGGAGAGCCGCCAGACCAAAGAAGATAGCGATCGTTGGGGGAGGCATCTCCGGACTGGGGGCCGCATGGGGGCTGAGCCACCACCCGGACCGGTTCGACTTTCGACTGTTCGAAGCCCAGTCCCATATCGGCGGAAACGCCTTTACCGCCGATATGCCCCAGGATGACGGCACCTCCATCCCCTTCGACATCTCGGTTACGGCCTGCATCCCCTCGGTTTACCACCACATCCTGCTGCTGATGCAGCGATTCGACATCCCCCTCATCGATACCAGGTTCAGCTACAGTGTCAAGTACCAGCGGCACATTTACGCCCACGACTTCGACTCGGATATCAGGCAAGAACTCCAGCCCGAGATCGCCAGGTTTCAGAGGCTGCTCAAGCGTTTGCACCGGTTCGGCCGCCTGAGCCGCTCCCAATCAAGATTATTGAATGCCCTGAATCCGTTCAACTACGTCAGCATGGGTACAGTGCTAAATCTTGCTGGCTTTTCTGCGGCCTTTCGATACAAGATACTTAAGCCTATGTTTGTAAATTTCCTCATGGCAACAAACGTATTTGATATGCCTGCTTCCCTATTCTCCAGGTANNCTCCACCCATACAGACATGGGACCAGGGGACGCGCCGCATCTATGAAAACCTGTCCGCCGACTTCCGTGACAAGATATACTTGGACCGCCCCGTCAGGAAGGTGTTCCGCCAGAAGACCGGCATTGTGGTAGAGGACCATAACGGCGTCCAGGAGACTTTCGATGAGGTCGTCTTCGCCTGCAACGCCAACCAGACGCTGATGATCCTCGACAGACCCACTATGATGGAGCGGTTTATACTCTCATCGATTCGCTACGAGAGCGAGCTGCACAACCATGCCATCATCCATTCCGACTCCTCGGTCCTCCCAGACAACGAAGTCCAGCCGTTGTCAACGCGGAGCAACCACATCGAGCAGTACGGCAGCCGGCCCGACAACTACGAAATCACCTACATCATGCACAACCAGCAGCCTTGGGCCAACCGCTCCGACAAGCCCTGTCTCGTGACCTACAACCCCATCAGCCGGATCGATTCCCAGAAGGTTATCGGGAGACGCTGGTTCCAACACATCGTGCATGATGTGCGCCATGTCACGCTGCTGATGCATCTGTTCCGGTTTATCCAGGGAAGACGACGGACCTGGCACTGTGGGGCCCATACGCTGGTGAACAGCCAGGAGACCTGCTTTGTCAGCGGGTTGGCTACTGCGCGACAGATGGGGGCCGGCTATCCCTTTGATGATCCCCAGGCAAGGAGAATGTTCAACTACTACGGGAGCATCATGTACGGCTGGCGTTTCCGGAAGGCCAAGAAGTAAAGGATGCTGCCGGCCTATTGGGCCTCGAAGGTCACTACGGTATCCGAGTTCACGCGGACGATGTACTCCCGGCCCGGCTCGAAGTCCGAACCCAGCGAGACGATAGTCTCCACTATGGGGAAATCGGCAGTGCAGACGGTTAGCGGGTCGGCAACCTCGTGGTGGGTGACCACCACATCGATCTCGGTGGAGTCCCTTCGACTGATCTCGTAGCCATTGGACTGGGAGCAGCTACTCCCCCTGGGATGCCCGGATACGACGAGTACCTGGTACTGGGGAGGCGCGCTCTCCAATATCATCACCTCCGCCCTCTCGATGGGCGATTCGGCAATCATTGTATGCCCAAGGTCTGGCCTGGGTAGGCTGAAGCTACTGGTCAGCATGTCGTTTACGATCACGTGGTAGGTCACACCGGGCTCAAGGGGCTCATCTATAGGCTCCACGGCATCCAGCTCAACCATCTGTTCATCGCAGGCAATCGCCCACGCCGTAGGAGGAGGCTGCATCAGCGTCAGCATGGCAATGATCCTGCTACCCTCAACCTTGAGAGACTGGCTGCCGGGGCGGGCACAGCCCTCAATCGTGGACTGATAGAATTCGATACTTAGAAAATGTTCTTGCTCGCCGGATAGCAGGTTGGCGCGTATCACCTTGGCAGGGACCTCGACCCACTGCCGCCAGTCCACCCCCTCCTCAATGAGGTCGGGCGGGGGCTGTACCAGGACCAGGAGCATACCCACTCTGCTTGGATTGCCTCGGGTGATCACGTCGTAGGCGGTATCGTTTGTAAAAGCGAGGCGTCCGTCCGACTCTATGATCGTTGCGCTAACTGCATAGGTGTTCCGGGCATCGATGTCGTCCCGGTTGTATTCGAGCCTGAAGCTGATGGGGACCTGCCAAGGGTTGAGGATGGTCTGTCGGGCGATGAGGGGAGCGGAGGCATCGGCA
>JAGWBF010000094.1 GCA_021296025.1 Dehalococcoidia bacterium
CCCCCACCCCTACCATTGGCCCACAATCGGGTACCACGAAGACTTGGATGTGGCCGAACTGGAGGACGCCCATTCCTTCTTCCGGCAGTACTACACCCCCTCCAACGCAAGCCTGGCAATCGCAGGGGACTTCAAACCCCAGCATGCTATCGAACTTGTGAAGAGGTACTTCGAGGACATCCCACCAGGGGAGGGGCTACGCCGGATCAACCGCACAGACTCGTCCCTGCAGGGAAGGGTCGACCTTACCCTCTATGATCGTGTGCTGGTGCCTCGCATCTTCCTCGCCTGGCCCACCGTCCCCAAGTTCCACCAGGATGAGGCTCCACTGGCCGTTCTGGCGGACATACTTGGCAACGGCAAGACCTCACGTCTGTACCGGAGCCTTGTTTACAGCCAACAGGCCGCCCAGAGGGTGAGCGCCCACCATGACGACCAGGAGATCGCCGGGGACTTCAGCATCGATGTTACCGCTTCTGAGGGTCGTTCCTGCGCAGAGATCGAGGGGATAGTGCAGCGGGAGCTGGAGCTGGTCTGCAGCCACCCTCCTACATCCGAGGAGCTGACCCGCTCAAAGAATCGGGTAGAGTGGCACCACACCAGACAGATGGCCAGCATCGGGGGGTTCGGAGGCCGGGCGAACCGGCTGAACTCCTTCAACGTGCTGGCCGGCGACCCGGACCGGATAAATCGTGACATGGAACGCTACCTGTCGGTGGATGCGGAAGACGTTATGCGAGTGGCCAATACCTACCTGGGGGATAACCAGGTACGTCTCACGGTCATGCCCGAGCCTGAGCATAGCACCTCGGCTTCCCACGTGGACCGCTCCGTCAAGCCCGACCCAGCCCCGCAACCCCGGTTCGAGCCGCCGGTACCTCAGAGGCACAAGTTGGCCAACGGGATGAACCTGCTGGTGATCAGGAAATCGGAGATACCCATGGTAGCCCTGGGAGTCGTCCTTGCCACCGGGTCCGCTGACGATCCCGTCGGACTTCCCGGCGTGGCATCTTTTACGTCAACCTTGCTCCAGGAAGGTACCACCTCCCGCTCCAGCGAAGACATCGCAAACGAGTTCGAGTTCTTCGGCAGCCACTTGTCCATATCCACGGGGAAAGAGCACATGGTTGTCGGCACCGAATCGCTGGCCAGGGAGTTTCCAAGGGCCATGGAGCTGGTCTCCGACGTCCTGCTGAATCCCACCTTTCCTGATGGAGAGGTGGAGAGGGTGAGAAACGAGCGTCTGACCGCGGTGAGGCGCCTCAAGGACGATCCCACGGCGATGGCCGATCTCTTGGTCCCGGCCCTGATGTACGGCAGGGACAGCGCCTTGGGCCATCCCGCCGCCGGTCTTGCCGGCACCTTTGAGACCATCGGGCGGGACGATGTTGCAGGACACTACGCATCGGCTTTCTCACCAGGCATTGCCACATTGATCGTCGTTGGCGATACAACTCCGGAGGAAGCCCTAGCGCTGGCTGAGAAGCATCTTGGGCACTGGCAAGGCGCCGGTCCCGGCGGGGAGACCTCTTCCAAGCCGCAAGACTTGGCAGGCAACGGCGTGCGCAACATTTACATGCTGGACAAACCCGGCGCCGCCCAGTCTGTCATCAGGGCGGGCTACTTCACGACCCAGCGTCGCCATCCCAACTACTACGCCTATGCCCTTTTCAACCACCTCTTCGGCGGGCAGTTTACCGCCCGGCTCAACAAGAACCTCCGGCAGGATAAAGGATACAGCTATGGCTACCGCTCCTGGTTTGAGTGGCACAGGGACTCATCCCTCTTCCTTGCGGGCGGGGCGGTGCAGACTGAGGTTACCGCGGAGGCCCTCAAGGAGACCATCAAGGAGCTGGACGAGGTCAAGGGAGAACGTCCCGTTACTCAGGAAGAGTTCCGGATCGCCCAAGAAGGCCTCCTGCGCCAGTACCCCTCAGCTTTCGAGTCCTGCGGTCAAGTGATGCAGCAGCTGGCCCAGATGACCTGGTACGACCTGCCCGACGACTACTGCACCAACTTCAGCGACAACCTGCGAGCCGTAACCCTCGGGGATGTGAACAGGGTTGCGGCTGAGCAGATGAGCAAGGATCCGACCATAGTCGTTGTGGGAGACCATTCGGTCGTTGGAAGTGGCCTATCCAACTTCGATCGGGATGTGCAGATGGTGGACCATGAGGCCCGGGAGATTTGACCTGGGGAATGAAACGCCGTTAAGGAGGGCCTAGTCATGGGTGGCGCAGATTCAGTGATGTGGTCCCTGGAGCGCAACTGGGATATGGTTGGCGCTGCACTGGATGGCTTGGATGAGGAGACCGTCGCCAGGCAGCCGGCGGAGGGTTGCAGCTCTATGGCATGGACCCTGTGGCACATGAACCGGGTGGTTGACATGTTCATCCAGAGCAGGCTCCAGGGCAAGGACCTGCTCTGGACCAGCCAGGGATGGAGCGGGAAGTACGGCATGGCAGCTGATGCCAAGGTGCTGGGCTATTCAGCCGAGGAGCTGGCGGAATGGAAGGCCCCGTCCCTGGAGGTCCAGCTGGGGTACTTCGAGGCGGTGAAGGAGTCAGCCAGGGAGTACATCCGGGGAGTCACCAAGGACGACCTGGACACCAAGGTGGTCTTTCCGCCCTCGTCTCAGACCCGGGAGCATACCATCGCCACAGCCCTGGGGCAGATGGTGTGGGACAACGTTGCCCACGGAGGCCAGATCGCTTACCTGCGGGGAATGTTCAAGGGCATGGGTTGGCACCGATAAGGCGTTTATCCCGCCAGGATCGCTGCATCCACGGAAGCGCCCACGACATGGTTGTACCCGTCCACGATGAGTTGGCATATCACGTTTAGCTCTTCCATGTCCCGGGGCGTGTACAGCAGCATAAAGCCCTGGAACCCCGGTCTGGTACCGGCAGCTGGGTGGAACAAGGCCCAACCCGCATCCACCGCCTCTTGGCCCCGCTCCGGGTCCATCGCCATGTGCAGGCTGCCGTCGGGGTGGATGTGTCCCAGCTCCCTCTCTTTGGGGAGCAGCTCCGGATGGGCAACGTCGATGGCCGGGTCCACCCACAAGGCCCGGGACCCTTCCACCGGAGAGATGACCGTGAGCTGGTTCTGGACCGACGGCAACGAGTAGACCCGCCTGAACAGCTCAGCGTTAACCACATCCACCGCATCGACTCCGATCTGGAGCTGAGGCATCCCCTCGGTAATCTTGGGCGCATCGCCAGCCCGTTGCGGGAGTGGAGCGTAGTTCATAGTCCGGCCTTCCTTTCTGACAAGTAGCAATCTAGGATCCTCAACTTGTCTCTGACTACACCGGTATTGTGGCAAGATTGCAGGATCGATTCTAAGAGGCTGGCAGCTTCAAGTTCTTTCTTGTCATCTATCAGATCACGTAGGTGGATTGTCATACCTGCTATGGGAAACCAAGCATTGCCTCCGTAGAGTGTCCCCTTCCAGCCGGGATGTCCAAATAGTTCAGCAAGGTCGTCGATTGTCAATTTGAACCTTTGTTCAAACACACGCCCAGCTGCCAGTCCGGAGGAGGCCATCGCTGATATGCCACGCAGTGGTTGAAGCTGTTTCCACGCTTCACACCTGTTACGCGCCAAGCCATCTCTAAGCGAAGAGAAGCGAGGATCCACGTGCAAATCCGTGTTTCGCATTAGATGACGGACGTTGCGACCCTCGTGGTAGAGAAGGGACAATATATCAGCCAAGCTAGCAATCAGATCTTGCATCTGCCTTAACTCCAGCAGGTGATGCTTCCTCTAAATTTAAAATGCTCTGTAGGTACAAATGCTACCAATAGGGAATATCTCATACTATGAAATTGCTTCCAGCCACACACGAGCTGCCATTATTGATAGAGAGAGGAATTAGAGTCTCACTGGTTGCCGCGACGTCTCAAATCTGACTCATCTACCTTCCTCGTTTGCCCTTCAGTTCTCACCCTCGTTTCGTTATGGACTGGGCAAGGGCTGTATGCAATAATAGCCCGGATTCGGGCGCTGCACCAAGCTATCAGCTTTCCCCGCGACTTTCCCGTAGCAAATAGAGTAAACAGCACCAACACAAAAGCCGGAGGCACTTTATATGGACGTCAATGGCGCAGTAGCGCGGATTCTCAAGACCGAAGGGGTGGAATGGGTCTCCTGCTTTCCCTCTAACATGCTCATCGAATCCGTAGCCCAGGAAGGGATCCGCACCATCATGTTCCGCCAGGAGCGGGGCGCCATCATGGCGGCCGACGGCTACAGCCGGCAGAACGACCGGCGTAAATTCGGCGTGATCATCACCCAGGGCGGGCCGGGGTCCGAAAACTCCATGGGGGGCATTGCCCAGACCTTCAGCGACAACGTTCCCATCCTTTACTTTGCCGGCGGCCCCGCCCTCGGCCAGTACGCTGTGCGCCCCAACTTCTCCCCCGCGCGCACCTACCAGTCAGTGTCCCGCCACGCCGAGGTCATCACCCATCCCAGCCAGGTGTCAGCCACCATGCGCCGGGCTTTCCACGCCCTCCGCAACGGCCGTCCCGGCCCGGTGATCGTCGAGATTCCCGCCGACGTGGGTGGACAGGAAATATCCGAAGGCTCGCTGGACTACCAGCCCCCAAAGCGCTCCATCCAGTCGCCTTCTACCAGGGACATGGCAGATGCGGTGGAGCTGCTCCTCAATGCCAAGAAACCGGTCATTTGGTCGGGAATGGGGACCCTCTTTTCCCAGGCCACCGAGGAGCTCCGCGAGTTCGCCGAGTTGACTGAAATCCCGGTGTATTGCACCATGCCCGGCAAGTCCTCCTTCGATGAAACCCATCCCCTGGCCCTGGGCGCGGGCAGCGGCGCCACCACCCTGCCAGCCAGGCGGTGGCTCCAGGAGTCCGATGTTCTCTTCGCGGTGGGCTCCAGCATGACCAGGACCAGCTACGGGCAGCCCATCCCCGACGGCAAGGTGCTCATCCAGAACGTGGAAAGCATCGAAGACATCAACAAGGACTACTCCATCGATGTTGGCCTCCCCGGGGATGCCAGGGCGACCCTCCAGGGCATGATCGAGGCCGTCAAGGATCGGCTGGGCCCCAGCGGGCGCAAGGGCACTACCACCACTGCTTCCCAGATCGCTGAGTTAAGGACCGAATGGCTCGCCCAGTGGACGCCCCTGCTGGAGTCCGATGAGGTGCCCATCAACACCTATCGCGTTATCGGCGAGCTCGAGCGCAACCTGGACAAGTCGAAGAGCATCGTGACCCACGATGCCGGCGCCCCGCGGGACACCATCATGCCTTTCTACACAGCAACGGTGCCCCAC
>JAGWBF010000095.1:0-5223 GCA_021296025.1 Dehalococcoidia bacterium
CTTGGGGTTTTTTAAAGCACACGACTGTAGTCATGTCGGCTGAGGTTTCGGTATTGCCAATCGCATCGCCTCTGAACACTAAGTCCGCGTTGGAGAGGGTGTAGTCTCCGGTAGCTATACTCACCGTAAGCTCTTCGCCGGACTCAAATAGACCTTCCCCGCTGTCTGTGGACGCTATGCTAACGGTCAGGGTGACCTCGGCAATGCCATCACCCGCAGTGCTGATCTCACTTCCTGATAGAGCTACGTTGATGCTGTGGGTGGTAGCAGAGACGATAGCCTGCACCACTCTCAGCACCAGTAGGACGGCCAGCGTAAGAGCTATAGCTGCCGAGAAGGGAGATGCCCACCAACGCTTCCCTGCTTCAGTTGAGTTGCTCTGGGTCGAGTATGCCCTGTCGAACCCTCCCATTGGTCCCCCTTAGAACGTGCTATAGCACAGATGCCTTATTTTACAATTTGGGAGCGTAACACACAACGCTCTCGTGCACCAGTCTTTGAAGGAGTTTATTTCCAGCACTTTGCCCCTTCCATAGGGAGCATGTCCCCATCCCTCAACGCAAAGGGAGTAAGATGGCCCTCTCCCCCCAGGGGGGAGGGCCCGTGCGAGAGAGAATCCAATCCCCTTCTCAAGGTTTGGTGACCGCCCACATCTCCGCAACGTCTATCATCCGCATGAAGCACACGTTGGGGAAGGCCGATATCCGGGAGATCAGCTTCTCCAGCATCAGCAGACGCCCCGGACGCCCAATGTACTGAGGATGCATGGTCAAGGGGAAGGCCCGCCCGTAGCGGTACAGCCCCTCGAACTCCGCCAGCCATATGTCCAGCACCTCGTCGGGGCTCTTCATGGGGCTGGTGCGCTGGGCCGAAGGGGCATGAACGAAGTGGGGAGCATCATCCAGCACCCAGCTCACAGGTATCTCCACCAAGGGCCCCTTCTTGGAGTCAACCATGTAGGGAGCATCGTCGCCCATCAAGCTGGAGTCGTAGGCGAACTCGTACCTGGACAGCAGATCCAGGGACGCCTCGCTAAGCTCCCAGCTGGGCGAACGATAACCAAGGGGCCGCTGGCCCGTCAGGCCCTGAAGGATGTCGATCCCCTTCCGGAGCACCTCATCTTCTTCCCGAGCATCCATGGAGGCGGGAGCTTCGTGCATATATCCGTGATGGGCCAGTTCGTGCCCCCGCCCGTGGATGTCCTTCACCAGGTCCTGGTGGGTCTCAGCCACGTATCCGGGCACGAAGAAGGTCGCCTTGATGTCATGGGCGTCCAGTATGTCCAGGATGCGAGGCGCAGCTACGCTGGGGCCGTACTCGGCCATAGACATCAGGCTAGGCATTCTGGCGAAGTCGGGATTGCGCCTGAGCCAGGACGAAACCCCGTCCACATCGAAGGACAGCATTGCCACGCACTGTGTGTCGCCCGGCCATATTCCCGACATGGTTAACCTCCCCCAGGCTAGTCCCGGAAATGCGGGATGATCTCCTTGGCTACGCTCTCGATGTGCCGGGGTACCTCCTCGGGCGGGCAGGCCCAGTTGAAGAGGAAATGTTCCACTCCGGCATCGACGTACTCCTGGATGCGTCGGATGCAGTCGGCGGGGGTGCCCAGCACGCAGTAGCCCCCGACAATATCCAGGAAGTTTCCCTGGTACAGGTACTGGCCTCCCAGAGCGGTGGCAGCATCCTCGGCTGCTTGCTCCCTGGATGCCCCGATGGAGATGAACTGGAAGTTGGCCCATGCAAACCCCGACATGTCCCGCCCGGACCCGGTCGCCAGTGACGATATGTGGGAGACGCTGGCACGGTACCGCTCTGGGCTGTACAGGTAGGGGAGCCAGCCATCTCCCAAGCGTGCTGCCCGCTTCATGGCGGCGTCGCGGCGCCCGGCCACCCACACCGGCGGGTGGGGCTGCTGGTGGGGTGGGGGTTCTATGGTAACGCCTTTCAGGCTGAAGTGGCGTCCAACATAGTCCACCCCGCGCTTAGTCCACAGGCGGCGCAGGACTTCCAGGCACTCATCGGACCTGATTCCCCGTTGCTTCACTGATAGGCCGGCCGCTTCGAACTCCACAGGAAACTCGCCCCCCACGCCCACGCCTAACACCAGGCGGCCGTTGGTAGCGATGTCCATGGTGGTGGCCAGCTTGGCAAGGACCGTGGGATGGTAGAAGGGCAGCAGGATCACCGACGATACTAAGCCGATGCCTTCGGTGGCCCCCCCGGCCACTGCCAGGGCGGAAAGGGCTGCCGACGATGGTTTGGGGGGGTCGCCGCGCATGAAGTGTTCTCCGGAGCCGGAGTAGTCGTATCCCAGCTCCTCCAGCCACCGGGCCTCGGCTGCAGTCTCGCCAAGCCCCAAGCTCAGAACAGCCCCGAATCGCAGCTTTCTATTGGTCAACGTCGAAAAGGATTCCTTCCGGGAAAGTACCCCGTATATACATGCTCAGGGTGCCATGGTCAAGGCAGTCGGGCATCGTGGACGGCTCGAGATCTCTATCTCCGCCTCCCGTTCTTGTGGTTCCCGATCTATTTCGTCGTTCCCGCGAAAGCGGGAGTGACGGTACTTGGGGCAAAGCGGCAGTGGGAGAGGCAACATTCAAGGTACATTTACAGCTGTCCGTTCGCTCTGAGGGAAATCGAAAGGTGAACGGACATCCCAAGTCCCAGGTTACGCAGGTCTCCGCATGAGGGAAGCCAGGAGAAGGAACGTGGGGGGCCTAGCCGTTGCCGTGGATGCCGACCATCAGGTCGCTCATGAACGACGACAGGAACTGGACGCTGCCGATGGCGCTGCCGTACTCCATGCGGGTCGGACCGAGAACGCTTATGGTGCCCGACATCTTGTGGGGCACCCCGTAGCTGCTTATGATGATCCCGTAGGGGTGCAACTCCTCCGCGGGGTTTTCTCCGCCGATGTACACCCCCACGTCGCTGCCGTCGGGGACCTCGGACAGGATGCTCCGCAGCAGGGTGCGCTCCTCCAGAAGCTCCACGACCCCCTGGGCACGCCCGCTCTCGGAGAACTCGGGCTGGTCCAGCAGCAGTCGCAGGCCGTCCACGTAGTGCTCCAGCACATCGTCGGTGTCGGCCTCCCGCAGGATATCCGCCGTGCTCCCCTTCACCATCTCGCCCAGGGGCGAGAGCTCCATCTGGGCGTCGCCGATCTTGTCCCAGGTCATCCCCGACAGGCCCTCGTTCAGGCGCAGGGACATCTCCCACAGCTCGCTCTGGTTGGTGACGTCGTCCAGGGGGATCAGCTGGTGTCTCAGCCGGGTCTCCTCCAGCACCACTACGAGCAATGCCAGGAACTCCTGCAGGTACACCAGGTCAATGTACTTCAGCTTGGCTGTGGGGGTGCGGGGAAGGGTGACGATGGCCAGGTTATTGGTCAACTGGGCCAGGACCGAGGCCGCCAGCTGTACCCACACATCCTGGGCCCATGCCGCTTGGTTGAACCGACTCCGTATCTCCTGCTGGGCTTGGGCCGACGGCCCCGCCGTCTCCACCAGCGACTCCACGTAGAAGCGGTACCCCTTGTCCGAAGGCACCCCGCCCGAGGAGATGTGGGGGCGGGTGATGTACCCCTCCTCCTCCAGCTCAGCCATCTCGTTGCGGATGGTCGCTGAGCTCACCTTCCGGGGCAGACGCTGTGCTATCTCATCCGAGGCCACCGGCGCCACCGTGTTGATGTACTCATCCACCAGGATGTTGAGCACCGTCCCGGTGCGCATCTTGAGGCCCCCGTAGCTGGGGAAGCTGTAGTTGGTCATAGCGTTGGCAGGGCTTCGGAGCAGATAACGGAAGTTAACACGATGCCCGTCCCCTGTCAAGGAAGCGCCTTGACATATTAACTTGATAATCATAGCTGAAATCGTTGACTCTCCCCTTTCCCGCCAGCTATACTCGCCCCGCCGATGCCCCCTGCATTGCGGCTTCCGCCGCAACGACGGTTAGGGTATCGTCGTACCGGTGAAGATACTGCCCCGTCATTTCAGCGGGCATTACAATGAAGGCCTGAACCCAGCCTGGACTCTGAGGAGGGTCACAGGGGGTGAAGGCAGGAAGCTCCCTTAGCATAGATATCCTTGAAAGGCAGGTCAGCCCTTGGACTTAACTTGGCTGGGACACTCGTGCTTTCGCATACGCTCCGATGAGACGTCCATCATCACGGACCCTTTCCCCCCGTCCATCGGCCTGGAGCTCCGGGAGTCGGCCCCCACCCTAGCGACGGTCAGCCACCGGCACCCCAACCACAGCTGCCGGGAAGCCCTGTCCGGCGATCCCCGGGTACTGGACGGGCCGGGCGAGTACGAGCTGTCAGGCATCTACGTTACTGGTGTCATGACCCCAAAGGGCGAGAGCGATCCACCCGGGAAGCGCAACACCGCCTACCTGTTCGAGATCGAACGTCTGAGGGTGTGCCACCTCGGGGATGTCAGCGCCCGCCTCAGCCCCCGGCAGGTCCAGGAGCTCTCCCCCATGGACATCCTCCTTATTCCCGTGGGTGGAGGGTGCACCATTAGCGCCTCGGGCGCCGCCGAGATGGTGCGGGCCTTGGGCCCCAGGGTGGTGGTCCCGATGCACTACCGTCTGCCCGGGCTGCAATCTGCCGCCCCACCGTCCCCCGCCGACGCCTCCGCCCCGGCGCCCGACGACCAGGGGGAAGCCAGCCCCCACGATGAGCAGGAGTCCGGGAACTCCTCCGGGGAGACCGAAGGCATTCGTCAGCTGGGCCTCGAAGGTCTGGCGCCCTCTTTCCAGCCAGCCCCCGCTGCGCCACCGGCCCAAGTGGAGGAGCACCCTCAGGAGGAGCCTCCCTCTGTCCGGTCTGTGGAGCTGGGCGCCGTGGATGACTTCCTCCGGGAGATGGGCCTGCGGGATGTGGCCCCCCAGCCCCGGCTCACCATCTCCGCCACCAGCCTCCCCGCTGAGCTGCGCGTCGTTCTTCTCGAACCCCGAGGCCTCCCCCGCTCCGCCTAGCCTCGCCCCGTCGCCCCAATTGCCGTCACTCCCGCGGAAGCGGGAGTCTAGGGCCCAGCCCCGCTATTGCGGCCTCCGCCGCAATCCAGAAAAGACAGGTTGGGAGCCTGGCGCCCCACCGTTATGCCACCTCTGTCGTCATTGCGGCGGAGGCCGCAATCCAGAAAAGTCAGGCCGTGGGCCTGGCACCCCACCGTTATGCCACCTCTGTCGTCATTGCGGCGGAGGCCGCAATCC
>JAGWBF010000095.1:5280-5809 GCA_021296025.1 Dehalococcoidia bacterium
GTCCTGGATTGCGGCGTCCGCCGCAATGACGAAATGCGTGGCTGGTGTGAGGTAGCCGGGAGCCGGGCTGAGCTCCGTCCGGGATTGCGGCCTCCGCCGCAATCCAGAAAAGTCAGGTTGGGGGCCTGGCACCCCACCGTTATGCCACCTCTGTCGTCATTGCGGCGAAGGCCGCAATCCAGAAAAGTCAGGCCGGGGGCCCGGCACCCCACTGCTATGTGTAGTGCCGGCGGCGGTGGAGCCGTCCTGGAGTCCGGCAGAGCTCCGTCCTGGATTGCGGCCTCCGCCGCAATGACGAAATGCGTGGCTGGTGTGAGGTAGCTCGGAGTCCGGCAGAGCTCCGTCCTGGATTGCGGCCTTCGCCGCAAAGGCGAAAAGGCGGGATGGTATGAGGGAGACTGGAACCGGCTGTGCTCTGTCCTGGATTGCGGCCTCCGCCTCAATGACGAAAAGGCTGGCTGGTGTGAGGTAGCCCGGAGTCCGGCTGTGGTCTGTCTTCTGCTGATTTGACGTGGGGAAAAGGGAGGGG
>JAGWBF010000095.1:5887-10588 GCA_021296025.1 Dehalococcoidia bacterium
GTGGTTAAATGGTTGGGGCCCCGCTTTTTGGGGGGGGCCCCTCTTCCAGGTCTGGTGGTGGGTCGACCTGCTAAGAGCAGTCGGGCTTCGAAGGCAGGGAGCCTGGGTTCAGGCTTGACGCGCCTTCGTAGTACACCCAGTAGCCCTTGCCTATGGTTACCTCACCGCTCTCGAGAGCAGAGGTGCACAGGTCGAAGTTATCGTTCCTGGGGTCGGGCGCGATGGATGTCCACCGGTTGTTGGAGAATGTCCATCCGCTGCTCCAGCCGAAGCCCAGGTAAGCGTCCGCATCCATGACGGGCTGGTCATTGATTATGTTGATGTCGTCCAAGGTGGTGACGGGTACGAAGTTCCAACCCTGTTTCACCTCAACCGTGGGTGGCGCCACTCCGCCGGACACGTTGGGTATTGCTATGCTTATTTTAACGCTGCCCGTGGACTCCACGCCGTAGGCATGGCTGGCATCTATTGTCGTCAGGCTGCCTACGAACTCGTTAGAGGCGGGGTCGCGGAAGGCTGCCAGGGACATGTCGGTGCCGTCCTCGAAGGTGAACACCGAGGTTATCTCAGAGGTAGATCCAAACACCGCGTTGATGTCCATGTTCGACGGGTTTCTGGGCAGGGATATGTGGTTCACACCCCGCCTCAGCTGGAATTCGAAGGACAGCTCGGTGATCGTAAAGTCTATCTCGACGTTCTCCATCTCGTTCCCGGCTTCGTCCACACCGCTGACGGTCAGGGTGTGGTCACCCTGGGGAATGCCCTCGGCCGTTATGGTGAAGCTAGTCGCCGGGCCGGTGGGATCTATGCCCGCCGTCAGGTCCATTTCGTTGTCCTCGTCGCCCGAGTTCAGTACTGCGGTCGTGAGGGTAACGTCCTCGTAGCTGTCCCCGGCGTACTCCTCGTCGTCGTTCCACTTCAGTCCGAAGTAGTAGATGTCCGATTCTCCCACCAGGTCGCCCGAGGACAGAGTATCGAAGTCGTTGTCATCGGTTACCTGGAAGGCATCCAGTTGGGTGTCGATCTGGAAGGTGACTGCGTTGTCCTCCGAGGCGTCCTCGTTGCCGGTGGTGCCCCGGTTCCTGGCCTTGTCGAGGGCGCTAACAACCACGTTGTACACACCATCTGTGGCTGCATTGGCACCGTCAGCACCGTCGGGACCCTTGTTTATGCTGATGGGGAAGGTCCACTCGTTGACGGTGGCCGAGGTCCTCTTGGCGCTGCCCACAGCTCGGATCCTGTTGCCGTCCCCGTCGTACAGGGTAACTGAGGGGACACTGATTATGTCTTCGTCGGTGCTAACCACCGCGTTCAGGTCTCCGGTGCTCAGGCCCATGGACAGGTCCACGTTTACACCGGGGTCTATTGCGTCCCCAACCTCGATGTCACCGGTGGCCAGGGCGTTGCCCGCAGCGTTTGTAATCCGGTCGTCGGTGGCCTCGATGGTCACTGTTGGGGTCGCATCCGAAGACAGGTCTTCAGCCAGGGTCAGGTAGATGTCGCTGCCCTGTACGCTCACGGAGGCGACCGCTATGGTGGTGTCACCAACGGTCACCGTGAAGTCGTCGGTGTCCGCGCTATCAGGATTAATGTCGTCGTCGAAGGCCAGCCGTATGCTGTTGCGCCGGTTACCCTTGATCTCCTCGTCTTCGGCATCGTAGTACTGACCTGTGACTGTGTTCTCGGAATCCGACTGTGGGGCCGAGGTGTCTATTGCCAAGGTGAAGGGCTGGTTGCCCACATCGTCCGTGGTCTCGTCGTCATCGTCGTCGGGCTTGGCGTCACTCCTGGTCTCGTTCCCGACATCGTCCTTGACTATGACCCACCAGCTAACGTCCTGGACATCCCCATCCTTGATATTCAGGGAGTCCGTCCGCTTGTCGGGGTCATCGATTAGAGGCAGGGAAGCTGTTACGGTGCCCGCCTCGTCGGTGCTCACATCTCCAGTGTAGAGGTGGGCCGAAGGCAGTTCGCCGTCGGGGAGCTCCGTGCCGTCGGTAACGACATAGAACATCACCTCATCTTCATCTACGCCGGCTCCGAGGGGTGGTGCAGGCACGTCGTTTATGGCTACCGACAGGGTGGGAGCCTTGTCCGGGGCAAAGGAGGAGCCGTTGGCGGGGGACGAGTCACTCACCGCCGGTCCCGAGTTCTCCACCGTGGACACAGCGCTGGCATCGCCTCCGGAGACATCATCATAGATGGCCCGGGCTTCGCCCGCCGGGCTGGGATCGATCTTCAGGATGGGCCTGTCTGCGTGCTCAGCGTCCAAGGCATTCCTGGGGTTGAAGGCCGCGGCCAAGCTCATGCTGTTGAAGTGTATGTAGAAGGTCTGGCCTACCTCAATGGAGGCGCCACTAGCAGGCACCGTGAAGGTTACTTCCACCGGGGTCTCGCCGTCTCCCGCGGCTGCCGCCGTCAGATCGGATGATGAGACCGGCATTCCGTCGGCATCAAGGATCGTGATGGCGCTCGGCACGGAGTTGTCCGGCTTGTCCACGAGCTCAACTGTGAAGCTGCCACCGGCAGCGCCGTCGATCCCCGTTCCTGTGTAGTCAATCCTCTCGGTACCGGCGTAGGAGACTGCCAGGACCGCTCCGTTGGAAGGCGTGTTCGCCTCCACGCTGAGGGTTATGGTGTCCCTGGTGGCCCCGCGCCATTTGTAGAGGTCGCTGAAGCTGCCGGGTTGAGGAACCGCTATGTTCGAGTCTGTGAGGTCTGCCCGCGCAGGGCCGTGCTCCAGGTCAATGTCAAAGTGGTCGTCGCCGTAGTAACTGATCCTGATGGTGGTGTTGGCGTCGATGTCATCGGTAGCAGTGAAGGATATCGTTCCTTCTTCGGCATTAACGACTACCGGGTCTTCCACCTCTCCCCTGAGGATCTCAATGTCATCTTCGTTAAGGTCCTCGTCATCGTCTGGGCCGTCCCGCAGGGTGGGGTTGCTGACCGTAACAGTTACGGTCCCGTTGTCAGCGATGTCAGCATCTCCGACTGACAAGTTCTCGGTGAACTGCCTTCCAGTCTGGAGTCCGGCGCGGACTTGATGCTGCTCGCCCTGGATATTTCCGATGTCTATGGTTACGTCCTTGGCGACTTCGAAGGTCCCGGAATACTTGCCCTGGTCGCCAAAGGCCGACTCGGATCCGCCGAGCTTTTCTTGGAGGTTCAGGTACATGGTCCCTTCGTCACCCCTGACCGAGGCGACGGTGCCTTCTTCGTCCGAGGTGTTGTATGACAGAGCGATAATGTCGCCACCATCCAAGCCGCTATTGAGCTTTAGATCTACTAGCTGCTTTCCGCCCTGTACCCGTACTCGGGTTACCTCGACGTCAGGGTCATCAGAGGAGCCGATGCCAGTGCTTTCGTCGTAGTCAATGGAGACATCGCCAACGATGGGAAGCACGCTGTCCATGTCTGGGGCGACCTGGACGGTCCCCTTCTTTACAGCGTCCTGGGCAGTGAAGGCTTCGCCTCCGTCAATATCGACAACCAGGGTGGTAAACCTGGCCGCGCTTATCCCGGCGCTGTCGATTGTTATCTGCACCGTGCGGTCTTCGTCGGGGCCAACGTCCGTGGTCATGCTTAGGTCGGCGTCGGCGACCGTTACTTTCAGCGTGCAGTCGTCGGCGGCGCCAGCGGCGCAGTCGGACCGCACATGGGTCTCATCCAACGCGATGGTCCCCGGTGTTTGTCCGGAAGGAGAAGCAACGGCAGCAACTGCCCACAATATGCCCACTAAGAGCAGGAGCAGTACGCCTATTCCGCCTAGAAAGTACCTGGACCTTTGAATCTTCATCAGTTCCTCTCCCCTTAAGCTTCCTGTTTCACCAGAGCTGGAATATTCTTGCCACTTCTATCCTTCCGGTTCGCAACTCCGGAACTGGGCAGGGTTCGGCGACTAGTGTGCAACGCAGAATAATACACAGGGAACCCTTTCCAGTGAAGGATCAGTACTATTTCTAACACCGTACCATTTTTATTGTCAAGGTATTTTTGTGTCTTTCTGCCCCAAAGTGCATTCCCCGCGTCGTTTTGCCTTCTCCTTAGTTCCCTTCCTCGACGGGATGGGGGGAGAAAGGGCTAGACCTGGTTGGCGCGGTAGGGGTTGTCCTTGTTGCGCTCCCGCCATTCGTTGATGGCCTGGACCCCCCGGTTCTTGATGTCCACGATGTGGTCCCATCCGGCGGAGTGCATAGCCCGGAGGAGCTCGTATGGGTAGCGTATCTCGGCCACGCCCAGCTCAGCCCCTTCGTCCACATCCATGCCGTTGCCGGGGATGGAGACGGGCATGGGGGCGACACCCTGGACGACGGTGCGGATGTGCTCCTTGACGTCGCCCTGGGCCTTGACGGCGCTGGTGGTGAAAAGGACGTCGGCGCCGGCCTTGTTGTAGGCCTTGGCCCGCTCGATGACCTCCTCGACTCCCCGGTAGCCCTCGGCGAAGTGGCAGTCGCTGCGGGCGATGATGAGGAAGTCGGGGTCCAGCTCGTTGCGGGCGTCGGAGGCGGCCTCGACCTTGAGGACCATCTCCTCGGCGGAGGTAACCTCGTCGTGGACGCCGCCCTGGACCTTGTCCCGGAGGTAGCGGACGATGCCGTCCTCGATGCGGATGCCTGCAACGCCGTTGCGGATGTACTCGCGGACGATCTTGGCCACCTGGGTGGGGCCGCCAAAGCCCACATCCACATCCATGACGATGGG
>JAGWBF010000013.1 GCA_021296025.1 Dehalococcoidia bacterium
CCGTGGGGCGACCTCACGTCGCCCAGGCAATGGTGGAAAGGGGCTACGTCCACGAAACCAAGGAAGCCTTCGACAAGTACATCGGAAGAAGCTGCCCGGCCTACGTCGAACGGGAAAAGATGACCCCCCCGGAGTCCATAAAGCTGATCAAGTCCTGGGGTGGCGTCCCTGTGCTGGCCCACCCGATCTACATACCGAACCTCGAATCCGTCCTGGGAGAGATGGTGGACGCGGGCCTCGTCGGCATGGAGGTGTACTACGCCAAGTGCACCCCCGAGCAGATCGACCACATCGCCCGCTTGGCCGAGGAGTACAGCCTCCTCCCCTGCGGGGGCAGCGACTACCACGGCACTGACGCCAAGGACGAACCCTTGCCCGGTGCGATGGGCCCATCCCTGGAAGTGGTGGAGCAGCTCAGGCACCTGGCAACAGCCGGCAACTGAGTCCTCCAAGAGACCAATAGACAGATAGCCGATGGAACTGGCGGCCCTATACATCTACGCTTACCTGGTGGGCTCCATCCCCACCGCCTACATCATCGGCCGCCTGGTGCGGGGAATAGACATCCGGGAGCACGGCAGCGGGAACGTGGGCGGCTCCAACCTGTACTACAACGTTGGCGGGAGATGGGTATTCCCCCTAGGGGTGGTGGAGCTGTTCATTAAAGGCGGGTCCCCCATCTGGATCGGCATGTGGTGGCTGGACAAAGACACCTCCTCATTCGCTCTCATGGGGGCCGCCCTCATCGCCATCGCCGGAAACAACTGGTCCTGCTACCTACGATTTACAGGCGGTCGAGGAGTTGCCGTGACCTCAGGCGCACTCCTAGCCCTAGCATTCTGGCAGCTGCTCCTGTTCATTGGCATAGCCATCGGCGGTTGGGCGCTATTCAGGAGCTCCGGCGTATGGGTGCTGATCTCCCTGGCCCTCCTTCCCCTATGGAGCTACCTGCTGGGTGCGCCCCTGGCGGTGATCTCGTTCTGTTTTGGGCTGGTCGCATTGACCAGTCTGAAACGCCTCACCGGTAACTGGGAGCCCCTGCCCGATGGAGTGCCCAAGGGCCAAGTGTTCTTCAACCGCCTGTTCAGGGACCGGGACTTTGCAAGCCGGGACCAGTGGATGGGCAGGATGCCAAGCCAGGGCAACGAAGGCATCGGATAGAAAGATGGAGCAGTCACCGCAAGACGAACAACCCGGCGGCGATGAAAGATACCTGAACCGTTGCGCCTTCCATCCGGGTACGGCTACGGGCCTCGCCTGCGGGAAATGTGGAAATTACATCTGCACCCAGTGCGTTATCCAAACGCCGGTGGGCGCTCGCTGCAGGAACTGCGCCAGGGTAACAACCCTCCCGACCTTCGACGTCCAGCCGTCCTACTATGCAAGGGCGGTGTTGGCCGGAGGCATCACCGCCGTGGTGCTGGGAGTCTTCATGCTGGTCATCAGGATGAACCTGGGGTGGGTCCCCTTCCTGTACTCCCTCCTCACCCTGGGCGTGGGCTACGCCGTAGGGGAAGCCATCAGCACGGCGCCCAACCGGAAGCGGGGGCAGGGGGCAGCAGGGAGGTCTTCCTGGTCGTCAGCGCAGTCGTCTTTACACCCAACATCTTCCAGTGGTTAGTCCTGGCCCTGGCCATCTACACCGCCGTCGTTCGGGTGCGGTAGCTCCCGCCACAGGCCATCAGCTATCCGCACCGTGATGCCCTTGGCAAATCCCCTGCGCGCCAGGTACGCGCACAGCTTCCCTCGAAATGCAGTGTAGTCAAGCCCGGCCAGCTTGCCAGCCTCCTTGGCGGCGGCGCGATGGGCATTGCCCTCTTCGTCGTAACCCTCCAGGGCTTCGTCCACCACATCCCGGGCCACTCCCATCCTGAGGAGCTCGTAGCGCACCATCCTGGCGCTCCGGGGACGATGGGACTCACGGTCCCGGCGCCAGCTAGTGGCAAACTGCAGGTCGTTGAGAAGATCGCGTTCCTTGAGGTAGATGACGGCGCGCTCCACATCTTCCTGGGAGTAGCGCCGGGAGAGGCGGCGGCGCACCTCTCCTTCGCTGCGGGCACGATACGAGATTAGGCGCAGGGCTGCGCCAAGGACATCTGCCATGGTGTGGACCGGCCTAGGTCTCTTCCGGGTCCTCCAACCCATCTTCGGACAACCCGTCGGGAAGGACCGGCACCGGCGCAGCGCCGGGCACTATCTCCTTGCTGCGCAGAAGCCCTTCGATCTCATCGGCGGTCTCGGGGTT
This sequence comes from Dehalococcoidia bacterium, assembly GCA_021296025.1. GTDB lineage: Bacteria > Chloroflexota > Dehalococcoidia > Lucifugimonadales > JAGWBF01 > JAGWBF01. The sequence continues at coordinate 2,246 of JAGWBF010000013.1, forward strand.
CTCGGCCAGGTACTCCTTGGCGTTCTCCCGACCCTGTCCCAAGCGGCTCTCTCCGTAGGAGTAGAAGGACCCCGACTTCTTAATGACGCCCTGGGTTACCCCCAGGTCCAGCAGGTCACCCATCTTGTTGATGCCCTGGTTGAACATGATGTCGAACTCCGCGGTGCGGAAGGGAGGAGCGACCTTGTTCTTGACCACCCTCGCCCGCACCCGGCTGCCGACGACATCCGTTCCCTGCTTGATGGAGTCCGTCCGGCGCAGGTCGATGCGCACCGAGCTGTAGAACTTCAGGGCCCGGCCCCCGGGGGTGACCTCGGGGCTGCCGTACATCACGCCGACCTTCTCCCTGAGCTGGTTGATGAATACGACGGCCGTCCCCGAGTGGTGAATGGCCGCCGTCAGCTTCCGGAGGGCTTGAGACATTAGGCGCGCCTGGAGGCCCACATGGGAATCGCCCATGTCCCCCTCCAGCTCGGACTTGGGCACCAGGGCTGCCACGCTGTCCACGATAACCGTATCGACAGCCCCGCTGCGCACCAGGTACTCGGTAATCTCCAGGGCCTGCTCTGCGCTGTCAGGCTGGGCGATGAGCAGGTCTTCGACCTTGACCCCGCAGTTGGCTGCGTAGCCGGGGTCCAGGGAATGCTCCACATCGATGTAGGCGGCGGTGCCCCCCATCTTCTGGGTCTCGGCCATAAGGTGAAGGGCCAAGGTGGACTTACCCGCCGACTCGGTGCCGTAAATCTCGGTGACCCGGCCCTTGGGAACCCCACCCACTCCGAGGGCGAAGTCCAGGGAGAGGGACCCCGTCGGCACCACCTCTGAAGCGAGCTTCTGGGACACCTCCCCCAATCGCATGATGGAACCCTTGCCGTAGTGCCTCTCGATCTGGGAGATGGCGACTTCCAGGGACTTTGCTTTCTCGGTGGTCATTGCGCCTCCGCTAACCTGGGTAATTCTGGGAGTGGGTAATTCGGGCCGATGGTAACATACGCCTTTTCCACCAACAAGGCGAGTTTGTCACAGCCGTCAGGCCTTGAAGGAGAGCCGGGCAGAAGCGCCCAATTGTAAGCAGGACGGGAGCCTCAATCCAGGGAGCCCGGCCTAGGAAAGCAATTGGGCAGGACCTATCCCTCACCCACTGTCTGAGGGAGGACCATTCCGGATGGACTACCTATCGCCGCCCTTGAATCGGCCCCGCCATCGGGTACAATAGTCCCGGCCAAGAAGGATAGCTGGGACCCTCTTTCTACTACATGGCCATGGAGATGATAAACAATGGAAGTCGAAAGAAAGCTGGCTGAAATGGGGCTGGTGCTCCCTCCGCCCGCCCAACCCTTGGGGAGCTACGTCTCCGCCGTGCGCACCGGAAACCTCCTGTTCCTGGCAGGGCATGGGCCCGCCAACCCTGACGGCTCCATCTCTCACATAGGGAAGCTGGGTCGGGAAGTAAGCGTGGAGCAGGGGTACGAGGCCGCCAAGAACACCGGCCTGAACATGCTCTCCACCACCAAGGTCGCGCTGGGCGACCTGGACAAGGTGCGCCGGGTGGTCAAGCTGCTTTCCATGGTCAACTGCGTCCCCGACTTCGTTGAGACCGCCCCCGTGGCCAACGGCTGCTCGGACCTGCTGATAAGCCTGTACGGGGATGCTGGCAAGCATGGAAGGTCGGCGGTGGGCATGGCTTCTCTGCCCTCAGGGATACCAGTTGAGATCGAGATGATCCTCGAGGTCGCCGACTAGAACTGCCGGTACCTGTTGACGATGGGTAGCCTGCGGTCTTTCCCAAAGGCCCGGGGCGTTATCTTCACCCCCGGCGGGGCCTGCCTGCGCTTGTACTCGTTCCGGTCCACCGTGGCGATGACCTGCCTAACCACCTGGGCGTCAAACCCCATATCCACCATGTCCTGGTAGCTGCGGTCCTCCTCCACGTAAGCCTTTACAACCGCATCCAGAATGTCGTAGGGAGGCAGGGTGTCCTGGTCCTTCTGCTCCGGCTTCAGCTCTGCACTGGGGGGTTTGACCAGGATGGCCTCGGGGATGGCACCCCCGGGAACAGCGTTGGCGTTGCGCCAGCGGGCTAAGTCATACCCCAGGGTCTTGGGCACATCCTTCAGCACCGCAAAGCCCCCCACCATGTCGCCGTACAGGGTGGCGTACCCCATCGCCATCTCGCTCTTGTTTCCCGTCGTCAGTATCAGGAAGCCGAACTTGTTGGACAAGGACATGATGATGTTGCCACGAATTCGGCTTTGCAAGTTCTCTTCAGCCACGTTCTCCGGCAGATCCCCGAAGTGGGGCTTCAACATATCCAGAAAAACATCGTGGGCCGGGAGTATGGGCACCTCCCACAGGTCTATGCCGAGATTGCAGGCCAGTACCTTGGCATCGGCGACGCTCCCCTCGCTGGAGTACCTGGACGGCATGGCGACGCCGACCACCTTCTCCTTGCCTAAGGCATCTACCGCTACACAAGCGGTGAGGGCCGAGTCTATCCCGCCCGAGATGCCGATGAGCACCTTGCTGAACCCGCTCTTTTGCACATAGTCCCGGGTTCCCAGGACAAGGGCGCCATAAACCTCCGCCTCTGAATCCAGCAGGCAGTTTTCGTCTTTTTTGGGAAGGGGGCGCCTTTCCCTTTCGCGTACCGGCGACACCTGGACGGTGCAGCCAGCGCTGGTCTCCGAGAGAGACCCGTTGCCGGGCCGGTCCTTCCGGAAGCGGGGGTCGTGGAGCCTCGAGCTGAAGAGGGCATCGGCATCCAGGTCAGCCACCAGCAAGTCTTCGCAGAACTGGGGGGCCCTGGCCAGTAGGTTGCCGGCTTGGTCGAAGACCATGCTGGCCCCGTCGAACACCAGCTCATCCTGGCCGCCTACGGTGTTCAGGTAGGCGACGAAAACGCTGTTGTCCACCGCCCGTGTGGCGATCATCCTCTCCCTGGCCAGGCTCTTGCCGGCATGGTAGGGAGAAGCATTTATGTTAACTATTACCTCGGCTCCCAGATCCCGCTGGACGCTTATGGGGCCAGCCGGATACCAGATGTCCTCGCAGATGTTGATGCCAACCCTGACCCCATTGATCAGGTACACGGGACAGGTGGAGCCGGCCTTGAAGTAACGGTCTTCATCGAACACGCCGTAGGTGGGCAGGTGCACCTTGTGATAGGTGTCCACCAGCTCACCTTGGAAACCCACTGCGCAGGCGTTGTAGGTGTCGGCGTCGGCATCGACGAAGCCCACGGCCACAGCTATGTCCCGGGAGGCGTCCATCACCCGCTCCATAGCCCGCAGGTTGTCCTTGATGAAGGACTCTTTATAGAGGAGGTCTTCGGCAGGGTAGCCGGTTATGGCCATCTCCGGGAAGGCAACCAGATCGGCGTCCAGGTCCCGGGCGCGGCCGATCATGGCTATGATCTTGTCTGAGTTTCCTTCCAGGTCGCCGAGGGTGGGGTTGATCTGGCCAAGGGCCAGGCGGAGCGTTCGCAATTCTGTTCGCCTTTCTCCGGCCCAAGTATAGCACAGGGGAAGGGTCTCCCCCGCCTACTAACCCGACGCCTTGTGAAAAGCTGCACAAACTCACGACACCTGGCGCTGTTGCCGGCAGGCATCGTTTTCATTACATGGCCCATTGCCCTAGAATAGCCTCGAGGAAACCGCAGTATGGTCAACCGGGGGTGAAAGAGTGGCTGGCATCGAGGCTGTGACCTTCGACCTGTGGCAGACGCTGCTCTTGGACCGGCCCGAGTGGGGCCAGGGGCGCAGGAGCCTGAGGCTGGACGGGACCCAGCAGGTGCTCCAGGAAGCCGGGGAGAGGTTCAGTAGGGAGGAACTGGAAGACGCCTACCAGCAGGGCCTCCGCACCTGCTGGGGTATCAAGGAGACGGGACGGGAGCCGTCGTTCACCGAGCGGATACACTGCTTCATCGACTCCATCGACGAAGGGCTGAGGGGGAGGCTGGGAGAAGGCCGAATGCGCCGTATCGCCGAAGCCTACGCAAACTCCTTCTACGGGTACCCATTGCATCTCCATAAGGAAGCTGCTGCGGTGCTGATGCAGGTCAAGGCCGATAAGTATCGCATCGGGCTTATCTCCAATACCGACATGACCCCGGGGGTCCTCTTTCGCGAGTACATGGAGCGTCTGGATATCCTCAAGTACTTCGATGTTCTGACCTTCTCCGACGAGGCTGGCTTCCCCAAACCGGAGAAAGAGATATTCGAGATGACAGCCGCCGAGATGGGCGTTGACCCTGCAAAAACGGTGCATGTGGGGGACCACTTCATCAACGATGTGGTCGGAGCACAAGGGGTCGGCATGAAGGCCATCTGGATCAGGAACGACGAAGGTTCGGCCGGTTCCGAGAACGGCCAGGCCGATGCCACCATAGCCGATCTGGGAGAGACAAACGAGGCTATCCGCGCCCTTTGAGACAGGCCCTCCGAGGTTTGACACCCCATAGGGAACAATGTAGCATAGACGCGCACCGTCGCAAGGTTTTGCGACCGGCCTTCGGCAGAGCATATTCCAACCCTGCACACATTTCACGTACGGGAGATTGTCTTGGCAGATGATGTTCGTGGCGCCCAAGGGAGTACGCCTGGGGCTTCCCTAGTGGGCCCACCCATAAACCCCAACTTTGTCAAAGAGTTGGATGAGCTGGTAGCCCTGGGGAAGAGAGGCCATCGCCAAGACTGCTCCTTGTTCAACCCGCCGGACCAGACGTTGTTCGATGGAATGCCGGTATTCCAGGATATGCCTCCCGAACGTCAGTCAGAGGCCCTCGAAGAGTTTGCCAAGATTCGCGCCGATGGCGAGGAAGCAAACTCGGCTGGCAAGGCGGCCTACCGGGCCGGGCCAAGGGTGGTCGTAAGACTGGACAACGGCGGACTTGCCTACTACAGCCAGCTGGGCGTAGTACGACGCCCCGACCTGACCCAGTACTTCATCGACGGCTTCTCCCGGAACCGGGATGCCCTGGCCTTCAGCGAGGAGAACCAGGAGCTGTTCACCGAGGTCTTCGCCTACATCAACCAGCGGTTGAAGGAACACCTGGACCAGGGCAAGACCATTATTCAGACGGACAGGCAGATATGTGATGCCCCCGGTCGCTCCTTTCATGCGCGACAGCTCCTCTTCGGCGACACCTACCTTCAGTTGCCCATCATGTGGAGAATGCTCACCTTCGAGCTCTCCGAGGGCGGCAAGGCAGAGCCTCCCGACATCCTGGAGGTATCCATACCCAACTGGCTGGAGGACCTGGGCCTGCCTGAGGACCTGAAGGCTCGTCTCCAGGCCGCTGGGTTCACCCAGCTGGTGTTCAAAGCGCCAACCAAGGGACTCTCCCTTCACCTGGGCTTCGACTACATGGGTGAACACAAGATGGGCCCCCTGTCCATCGCCATGGCCAAGGTGAAGCGGTCGAAGGGCTTGGCTGTACAGGCGGCCCTGAGCGTAGCCCGTGCCAGGACAGTTGATAGCAACACCAACAACACAGCCCTGGTCACGATAGGGCCCTCCCTACATGGAAAGAGCACCCTGACCATCATGATCGAGCTGGCGGCGAGCCAGCTGGCGCAGCAGCTGGGAGTGGAGAAGGACCCCGAAGAGGGGGTCTATCCCATGAACGACGACATCGTGCTGCTACAGGCCTACCCGGAGCCGGTGGAGGTAGAGCGCAACGGCAAGAAGATGGTCCTTACCCATGGCATAGACGGGACCGAGAACAACTTCTACGCCGTCCCCTTCGGCCTCACCTACGAAGACGACCCCATCACCTACGATGTCCTCCGCGGAACGCCCGATGCTCCAAATTCCAACGAGACCCTGGAGAATGTGGTCGTGGATGCCGAGTCGGGAGCGCCCGACTACTCGCAGAACCCGGTGCGCAACATGAGGATGATCCTCTCCAGGCCGGGACTACTGAAGCGCAAGGGTGTGGACGGCCTGATCGGCGCCATCACCGGCGGGCGCCTGAAGAGCTCCGTCCACGTTCCCATGGAAGATACGGACCGGGTGTTCTGGCAGGCCGTCATGCGCCAGAACACCATCATCCCCCCGCTGCGACGCTTGACCCTGGCTTCCTTCGTCCGGGTGTTGATGTACGGCGAAGCTGTACAGATGGGCGCAGCCGTCGGGGCCATCGGCAGGCCTTACGTGGAGTACTTCTCCGACCCGTTCATCATCGGGCTGGAGGACGAGAACGCCAACATCATGCACCATATCCTGCAGGAGATGGAGAGCGGGGGACAGCCCCAGCACTACTACGTCTTTAACACGGGTGGAGTGGGCGCCGACACCAATGACGAGGCAACGGGGGCAAACTACAAGAAGATTCCCAGGGAGCTTACCCTCATGCTCCAGGAAGCTCTACTTAGGGATGCTGTGCGCTTCGAGTACGACCCGATTCTCAGGTCCGATATCGCGGTGGGCATCCAGGACGTCAAGGGAGACCTTGTGTTGGACCTGTCGTCCCAGGGGTGGCTGCCCCGGCTGATATACGGCGATGCCGAGTATGCCCAGCGCATTCTGGATCTGAGGCGTCGGCGCTACTACGGCCGGGATGCCGAGGACAAGGCCGGGATACTGCGGTACACCAAGGTGGACAATCCCATCCTGGACATAGAGGACATTCCTCCGCCTTCCAACGAGCGTGAGCTATCCTGGCTGTTCTCCTTCTACTGGGGCCTGGACCGGGCCTACAACTCCATTCCGGAGCTGGCCGATCACCTTGGCGAAGGGCAGCAGCCGGAACCTGGGTTGAATGCGGCATTGATCAGCTCGTATCGCGAAGGCGTGGCCCAGGGAATGGAGCTATCGGGCCAGGGCAAGCAGGTGCTGCAGAGGCTTCACACAGCATAACAGCAGGGCATACAATCCCACTGGGGAGGTAACTCATGGCAGACCCCATCAGCCTGGAACCCAAGAAGACAGCCCTCATAGTGATCGACATGATCAACGCCATCTCCAAGGGACAGGGGCCTCCCTACAACGTTCCGCCCAACCGCCAGTCGGTTATAGACAGCTTTCAGCGACTGATCGCCCACTGCCGCCAGGTTGGCGTTCCCATTATCTACTGCACCAACGAACGGCGTCCCGATGGGCTGGATGCTCCCAAGACGGTGTCCGACGTCGCAGGAGGCAGCGGAAACCCCATGGCTCCCGGCTCGGCTGCAACTCAGGTTATCGATGAGCTGGCACCCCAGGATGGCGACTTCCTCCAGGTCAAGACCCGGTTCAGCGCCTTCTACGGGACCAACGTGGAGAGCATCCTTCGATCCCTGGGAACCGAGACCATCCTGGTGGGCGGAATATCCACCCAGCGCAGCGTAGAGGGCACAGCCCGGGACGCAAAGAACCGGGACATGCAGTGCATCGTGGTCAGCGACTGCTGCACCGCCGGTGAGCAGGATGTGCACCAGATGACCATCGACCACGTATTGCCCCTTCTGGTGCGTGTGAGGACCACCGACGAAGTAATCCAGGGCCTGAAGTAACCGGCCCAGCCATCCTCAAGACAACATTACGGAGAGGAGCGGACCATGAGCGAGCGTTTCTCGGGTGTTCACTGGATGCTGGCTACCCCCTTCGATGAAGATGAAAACGTGGACGCTTCCTCCATTGTCCGGCTGATGGACAAGGCCGAAAGCTCGGGGTGCAGCGGCGTGGTCTGCTTGGGCGTCACGGGCGAGTCTGCGCGCATGACCGACGACGAGCGACGCCAAGTCGCCTCCCAGGTCATAGAGCATGCCAATGGGATGCCGGTAACTGTGGGTACGACGGCCGCCAGCACCAAGGCATGCATCACCTACAGCCAAGAGGCTGAGAAGCTGGGAGCAGCCGCGGTGATGGTAGCTGCACCATCCATGGCAAAATCCAACGTGAATGTGCTTTTCAACCACTTCCAGCGGGTTGCCGAGTCGGTGAACATACCCGTGGTGATGCAGGACTATCCCCAGGCTTCGGGCGTTCAAATGCCCACCGGCTTCATTGCAAGGGTCGGGCAGGAGATCCCAAACGTGCAATACCTGAAGCTGGAGGACCCACCGACCCCCAGCAAGATCACCGCTATACGAAAGCTGATCGAGGACAGACTCACCATATTCGGAGGCTTGGGCGGCGTGTTTCTGCTGGACGAGCTTTCCCGGGGTTCCGTCGGCGCCATGACCGGGTTCGCTTACCCCGAGGTGCTGGTGGAGATCTGCACCAACATGCGGGAAGGCGGAAGGGCCAGCGCCGAGCCGGTGTTCAACCGCTACCTGCCGATGCTGCTGTTCGAGTACCAAGAAGGCATAGGGCTGGGCATCCGGAAGCACGCACTGCACCACCGGGGGCTGATAAGCTGCGCTAAGGTCCGCTACCCAGGTTCTGAGCCTACCGAGGAGATCCGCCAGGAGTTCCTGGACCTCATCCGCGACATCGAGTACGACTAAAGGACCTTTCCCTCATCTCCGCCGCTCTCGACGTGGCCAGTTAACCCTCTCCCCGATGGAAAAGGTTGGGGAAGAACACTCGTCTATGGCTCGCTGCGGTCCCACCCCTCCAGCACCCAATACCCTTCCCTGGGAAGCTCAACCTTCACCTCCAACCCCTGGGCGCGCTTGAGCCTCTGGACGTTGTACAGGTGGGTCAGCTTCTCGAACCACATGTGACGGAAGGTGTACTCCAGGTCAATGAGCGCTCGATCCGGGTGGTCGGGGTCTATACGGCGGCCGGAGGGATGGGCCTCCGCCATCAGCATGGCCTGGGCATCGTTGTTCCAGGGAAGCTCCACAGCCCTCATGGAAGCAAGGGTCTGCTTTGCCAGGATGCTCTGGCACATGTCTAGGCTGTCCCTTAGCTTGTCGAGTACTGACTCAATGGTGGGGTACCTCGCCTCGTCCAACCATCGTCCTTCGGAAGCTACTATCTCATCGGTGCCCTCGGGCAGCTCCAGCCCGGACGCCAGGTCCTGGTCAGCCCAGCGACGCAGGAGCCACCGGAAACCCATGGAAGCTACGTGGCTGACGTTCCGCCGGATGCTCCACTCGCTCCATGCCCAGCGGTCGGAGGCGTAGTCCAGCTGGGCGTCGGTAAGCTCTGCGACCTCGGCGCAGACCATGTCGTAGTAGAGGCCATATTGGGGGAACATTTCGGTCCCCGGTGTGTCATCCAAGATTTCCTGGGTCATAACCGGCCTCCTCACTATGCATTCGATTGGCATATGGGCACGCACCGTTCAGTGGATAGCTCCGGCAGGAGCCGCAGCCCTTTCGTTGACCAACCGGCCTTCGGCGAACCTCGTGATGGAGAAAGGGGCTATCTGTTCGGGCATCTTGCCCGTGGCGATGAGCTCTGCCATCCGTTTCCCGGCCACCGGAGCCGCCTTGAAGCCCCAGGTCCCCCAGCCGCAGGTGACCAGGAACCCCCGCACGCCGGGAACCTCACCCATAATGGGGGAGTAGTCCGGTGTCATATCGCAGAGACCCGTCCATTGCCGGAGAATGTTGACATCCCTGAGGCAGGGGAACAAGCCCAGGGCATGCTTGGCCAGCTCCTCAGCCGCGGGCAAGGTGGAACCCTGGCTGTAGGTGGGGTAAGGATCGACCCCTCCCCCGATTACTACCTCGCCCCGGTCCGTCTGGTACACATAGACATGAAGATTGGCGGACGACACCGAGACATCCAGGAAGGGCTTCAGAGGCTCCGTGACGAATGCCTGGAGGGGGTGGGTTGTGATGGGCAGCAGGACATCCACCATGGCGGCCACCGTGGAGCACCAGCCGGCGGTAGCGTTCACCACCACTCCGGCCCTTACGTCCCCAAGATTGGTGCGGACACCTGTGACTTGGTCCCCGCTGCGGTTGATTCCCAGCACCTCGGTGCGGGTGTGGATTTCCGCTCCCCCCTCATCGACGGCCCGGGCCAGCCCCCACACCACAGCATCGTGGCGGATCACTCCCGAGGGCGGGTGGTGCATGGCCGCCAGTATGGGCAAATCCTTACCTGCACGAAGGTCGATGGCGGGGGCCAGCTTCTTTATCTGTTCGGGGCCCACCAGGGTGCTGTCCACTCCCAGGGCCCGGTTGAACTCGGTGCGCATCCGCAGGCCGAATACCGCCGATTCGGTATGGCCCAGGTCGAGGCGGCCCATCTGGTTGAACAGCAGGTTGAACCCTAGCTCCTGGGACAGGGTCTCGTAGATTCCCAGGCTTTCGGAGAAGAAAGGTGTTCCTTGGGGGGTCAGGTAGTTGGAGCGAAGAATGGCGGTGGTGCGCCCGCTTCCCCCGCCTCCCAGGTATCCCCTGTCCAGCAGGGCCACGTTGGTGATCCCATGCTTGGCCAGGTAGTAGGCGGTGGACAGGCCGTGCACCCCAGCACCGATAATGACAACATCGTAGCTGTCCTTCAGGGGGCGCTTGTGCCACATCTTGCGCTTGCTGAACAGCTGCATCAGGCCGCGGCCCCCCCGATGAGTCGCCGATGGGCTTCCACGCCTACCGGCGCAAGTCCGTACTCTTCCCCCGCATCACACAGCACCTCCCAGACATAGACACCATACTCCCGCGCGACGTAGAGGTTGTAGCCGGGTTCTTCTCCCCGGTCCCAACGGACGAGCACCCCGTGGACCTCGGCCAGCTGTCCCTGGACACTCGACAGGTTGGGCATTCCGTCCGGGTGGAGGTCCAGGTCCGTGAGCTTGCTTAGTAGATCGGGGGACCTGGGACCAGCTATGTTTATGCCCGCATAGGACGAGGTGACATCCAGGACGATGGTCTGATTGTCGTTGACCACGCCTGCAAGCTCGGCGTTCAGCGCTTCGACTAAGCTGTTCCGGCGCTCGGGGGGGCAGGTCACGAACATCTCTTCGGGCGCCAGGGGACACACAGCCACAGGGAAAGTCTCACCATCGCCGGACTCTCGTGAGCCCGCCAGCGCCCTTCCGACCTGCAGCTCCCCTATCCCCCCGAGGAACTTGCGGGCCAACCTCTCCGCTCCGGCTCCCTGCACCAGCAGTTTGCCGGCGGGGCTGATGTCGGAAATGCCGACGGACGATTTCGCCCTCTCCATTTCATCTTCGACGGACGTGTAGACCGAGGGACGCAGCCAACCCGAACGCTCCTCCATGGTTGCGCCCATGCTCAGGTGCTCATGGTGCATGGGGGTGAGTTTCAACAGCTTCCAATCTCCAGATGTGGTGTTTTCTTGCTGCGCCACCTGGTCCTACTCCCTCAACCGCGCGCCTTCAGGATCGTAGAAGGGCTGGTGGACAACCCTTGCGGGACTCGGTCTTCCCCTGACTTGGATGGTGATTTGAGCTCCCTCCTGGGAGAGGTCTGCCGGCACCCACGCCAAACCGAAACCCCTTGCCGTGGTCGGGTCTGCCCGGGAGCTGGTGACCCTGCCAACGGGCTGACCCAAATGCATCACAGGCACCCCGTCCTCAGGCACCACAGCCTCTTCCATGACGAACCCCACGAGCGTTTCCCGGGGGCCCCTCTCCTTGACTGCTTCCAGGGCATGCTTGCCTATGAAATCGTCCTTGTCCAACCGCACCACCCAGGGCAGGTCGGCCTCCAGGGGATTGGAGACCATATCGGTGTCCTGTCCCAAGATAATGTGCTTCTTCGCCAGTCTGAGTACCCGCTGGGCCTCTACCCCGAAGGGGACGATCCCGAACTCGCTTCCAGCGTCCATGAGGGCATCCCACATGTGCTCGCTGTACTCTGCAGAGAAGTGCATCTCCCAGCCCGTCTCGCCCACGAAACCGATTCTCAGGAAGAGGCATGGGACGCCCGCCACCTCACCTTCGGCGCTCCGCATGTAGCGGAAAGCGTCGGGAGAAAGGTCCACATCCGTCAGCTTGGACAGCGTTTCCCGGGCCTTGGGGCCCGCAACGTTGATGGCGCCGTACCCTGAAGTCACGTTGTTTACGTGCACATTCCCCCCCGCGCCGGCGTTCCACCACTTGAGCCACTCTTCCATAAGGTCCACGTTCGCCGTTGTGGTGGTGATGAAGTAGTGGCGTTCCGACAGGCGGGTTATGGTGCCGTCATCTATTATCGAACCGTTGTCCGAGCACAAGAGGCTGTAGCGAATTCGACCCACGGGAAGGTTGGAAAACCTGTGGGTGTACACCTTGTCCAGCAAGGCAGGGGCATCGGCGCCCTGCACATCGATCTTCCCCAGGGTGCTGACGTCGATTATCCCGACCCGCTCCCGCACAGCAGCTATCTCCTCGGAGACGGGCCCGTAAGAGTGGGGCCTCTTCCACGGCCCCACGTCGGCCATTGCCGCTCCAAGCTGAACGTGTCTTTCGTGGAGAGCTGTCCGCTTCACGGGCATGTGCAGGGGGCCAGCCAGGGTGCCCAACGTCAGAGGGCGTAGAGGCGGCCTCGTTGTGGTCGAGCCGGTCTCGTCCATCGTCCTACCGGTGTAGCGGGAGCAAAGCTCGATGGCGGGCCTCAGGCACATTTTCCCCTGGCAAGGACCCATGGATAGAGTGCTGTAACGCTTGAGGGTCTGCATCTCGTCAAAGCCCTCGTCGATCGCCTGGTAAAGGTCCTTGGGCGTCACATCCTCACAGAGACAGACGAAGGTCTTGCCCGCCTCCTTGGAGGGAGCCATTGAGGGGGACGATGGTTCTAGGGCCTCCCGGTACGCCTGCTCCTTCTCTCTTATGGCCCGCCGGAGAGCATCCAGCTCGGTCCCGGTGGGCCGGTCCACCCCAAGGGAGGCCTGGCAGCCCGCCGCCTTCCCCTGAATCAGGGACAGCTCCAGGTTGTGAAGCCCGGTTACGTCCCCCGCGACGTAGATGCCCGATGGGGTATCCTCCGGGACGATCTCCTGGAGTTCCGGGTCGTATCTCAGCGCCGTTGAGGTCTGGGCAAGCAGCCCGGTGTTTGGTTCGTACGTGCCGGTTATGACGATGCTCTCACAGGCGTAGCTCCTGGTTTCTCCCGTCCCCTTATCGAGGACCAGGGCGCGCTTAACACCCTTCAGGCCAGAAGCCCCTGCGATGCTGCTATCAGTAAACACCGGGATGCTGTCGGCTGTGTCACCGCCGGGGGACGACTCTCTGGCATCGATGATTCCCACGACCTGGACGCCAGCCTGGGCAAGCTCACCGGCCAACCGGTAGCCTCGATGGTCGCTGGCAACCACCAGGGCCCTTCCAGCTGGCACAACGCCGTACAGGTGCATCAGTCTGCGAAGGGCCTCTCCCAGGTACACGCCTGGCAGGTCGTTTCCGGGGAACAGATGGGGCACCTCACGGCAGCCGGTGGCAACGATGATTCCCCTGCTGCGCACCTTGTACAGGCACTTCCCCTGGGAGACACCCAGCAGGTTGCCGGGGTACAAGCCGAATGCGGTGGCTCCTGACAGCACCCTGATGCTGCTCATCTCCTGGACTTGTTGGGCCAGCCTGGCAGCCACCTGGTACCCGGGCAAGCCTGCATGCTCTTCCAGCTCAGGATGGACCGACACATCCGACAGGAGGTGGCCGCCCAAGACTGGTCCTTCATCGATCAGGACAACACGGGAACCTCCCCTGCCTGCCTCGAGGGCAGCAGCCAGACCAGCGGGGCCGCCTCCAACAATAGTCACGTCGGAATGGAGATTGTGGTGCTGGTGCTCACTGTCCGGGTCTTTCTCGGGACCGACCTTGCCCAAGCCCGCCACCCGGCGGATGATTGGCCTGGCCATATCCCAGCTTATGCGGGGACGGATCAGGCTCTTGTAGTAGAAGCCGACAGGCATCAACCGGTCCAGCTTATCCATCACCGACAGTGCATCATGCTCGACGGAGGGCCAGGCATTCTGGGTCCGTACCTCCATCCCCTGTTGCACCGGCGTATTGCAGGTGCGCACGTTGGGGACGCCGTCCACGCTCATCAGGCAGTTGGGACAGTCACCAGTCATGCACATCAGGCCCCGGGGCCGGTGGTACTTGAAGCTGCGGCTGAATATGCGGGCACCGGAGGAGTACAGGGCGGAGCCTATGGTGTCGCCCTCCAGAGCGGAGACCTGCTTGCCGTTGTAGGTGAAGCTCACCGGCGACGCGGGGTCGGTCCACTGAGAGGGATGGGGAGGCAGCCTGGTCTGCCTTGGATCTGGTTCAGCCATCTGCCCTATCCCTGGCTGGCGCCATCGCCGCCACGCCCGGTGCGGTCTTCGGGCCAGTAGGTCTGCGGCACCTCGTTGGTGCGGGAGTCCCTAACGGCCAAGAACCACCGGCGGCAACCGAACTTGTGGTACCACCACTCCTGGCGCGGACCGGAAACGTTCTTCCGGAAATAGTAGTAGTCCACCCACTGGGCGTGGGAAGCATCCGGGGCCGGGCGCACGTTGGTCTCTCCTCCGAAGCGGAAGTCGGCAACGCTGCGCTCGCCACAGTTGGGACATCTCAGGAGAAAGGACAAAGGGACTTCTCGCTCATTTCATGGAAACCATTCTGGACTGCCAGAGGTCTGCATCAGGGCCGCCGTCCCTTAGAAGAGGGTCAGGTATCGTTCTACCTCCCAGGCAGAGACCTGGCGGTGATAGTCCTTCCACTCCTGGCGCTTCAGCTGGACGAAGTCGGGAGCTATGGCTCCCAGGGACTCCAGAACAACCTGGTCTTCCTCGAGCTCATCCAGGGCTTCGTCCAAGCTCTGGGGGAACAACTTAATGCCCCGCCGCTGGATCTCCTCCAGCCCCAGGTCATAAAGGTTGCCAAGGTTCGGCTCACCAGGCTCCAGTTCCCAGGCAATGCCATCCAGTCCCGCCGCAACATAGGCGGCCAAGACCAGGTACGGATTGCAGCCCGAAGAGATGGTCCTGTCTTCCAAGTGGCCCGGCCCGGCGGTGCGTATCATCTGGGTGCGGTTGTTGTCGCCGTAGGAGACGAAGGCAGGGGTCCAGATGAAGCCCGATGCCGAGCTCCTCAATGAAGCGGCCCCGACCTGGAGACGCTTGTAGCAGTTTACGGTGGGAGAGTTTATGGCGCACAGCGCAGGGGCATGGGCAAGGATTCCGCCTATGAAATTGTAGGCGAGCCGGGACAGGCCCAGCCCCCTGGGGTCACCCTCATCCAGGAAAACGTTGGCGCCGGAGCTAGCGTCAGCCAGATGGTAGTGTATGTGGGCCCCGCTTCCTGTGCGGTCGGTGAAGGGCTTGGGCATGTGAGTGGCGATCGCGCCGTACTTCTGGGCTACCTGGCTGGTCATCATCTTGAAGAAGGTATACCTGTCGGCGGTGGTCAGCGCGTCCGAGTAGGTGAAGTTGATCTCGTACTGGCCGTTGGCATCTTCATGGTCGGACTGGTAGCTGCCCCATCCCAGGGAGTTCAGCCCGTCCATCATCTCCCTCAGGTAGCCCATAGCCCCCGATATCCCCTTGTAGTCGTAGCAGGCCTTATCGAGGTTATCCAGGTTGTTGGGGTCCCATATCTCGATGGCCCCGTCGGATCGGCGGGTGACCAGAAAGTGTTCGGGTTCGAGCCCCACGTTGAAGACGTAGCCTGCTTCCCGGGCGGTGGCCAGCGCTTGCTTCAGGTTGGTCCGGGGGCAGTGGTCGTGGGGTACCTCATCGACGAACAGGTCGCTGGCAAAGCGGGCTGTATCATCGCTCCAGGGCAGGGGGGTGTACGTGTCGAGGTCGATGCGGGCCAGCATATCGTGGGAGTGGGGGCCCTGGCCCATACCCCACAGGGCGCCGCCGGCGAATCCGGCCCCGGTATCTAGGACATCATCGTAGGAGCTGACGGGCACCATCTTTACCTTGGCTGCCCCATACATATCTACGAACTGGGTCAGGATGTACCTAATGCCATCCTGCTCCATCTGCCTTCTTACGCTTTCTCGGTCCGCCATCCTACTAGCACCTTTCGTGGACTAGTGGCTAAGGGAATGTACTACATCCCGAACACCTTGTTGGTGCCGGCCAGGGGTATCTGGGCCATCGCCGAAGCTTCGATGGTCAGGGCTGCCATATCCTCGGGCTCCAGGCTGCGCACATCGCCCTTTCCCAGAGAACGGGTCAGCAGGGCCAGCTCCATGGTCATGGAGTTGATGAAGTTGGCAACCCTTTCGGCCCCTTCATCGGGGTCCAGCCTGGCTTCCAATACCGGGTCCTGGGTGGCTATGCCCACGGGACACAGGCCGGTATGACAACGGTTGCAGTAACCGGCCTTGACTCCGATCTCGTCTTCGAAGTTGGTGCCGGGAATCTCCTTGTTGCAGTTCAGGGCGATGAGCGCTGCTATGCCTATGGCCACAGCATCGGCGCCCAAGGCCAAGGCCTTGGCGACGTCGGCCCCGTTCCTTATGCCGCCCGATGCCACCAGCGATACCTGGCCGTAGAGGCCCAGCTCCCGCAGGGCTTCCCTGGCCTGCACTATGGCGGGGACCGTGGGGATGCCGCTGTGGTCCAGGAGTATCTCGGCGGAAGCGCCTGTCCCGGCAACCATGCTGTCTATGACGATGGTGTCCGCTCCGGCCTTGGCCGCCAGCTTCACATCATCGGCCACCCGGCAGGCCCCCAGCTTTACGCTAATGGGCAGCCTTCCCTCGGTGGCTTCCCGTATCTGCTCGATCTTTATGCTGAGGTCATCGGGCCCCAGCCAGTCGGGGTGGCGGGTCGGGCTTCGCTGGTCGATGCCCAGGGGCAGCTCCCGCATCTCCGCGATGTTGTCGGCAACCTTGACCCCCATGAGGAGGCCCCCAGTGCCCGGCTTGGCCCCTTGTCCGACCACGATCTCGGCGGCGTTGGCACCCATGAGGTGGTGGGGGTCGAAACCGTAGCGGCTGGGGAGCACCTGGTAGATCAGCTTGTTGGAGGCGTCCCTCTCATCCTGGAGCATACCGCCGTCGCCGGTGCATGTGGCGGTGCCGACCAGGGAGGCCGCCTTGCCCAGGGCCACCTTGGCGTTGCGGGAGAGGGCGCCGTAGCTCATTCCTGTTACGTAAATGGGCGTGTCGATGACCAGGGGTTCCGAGGCGTAGCGTGCCCCCAGGACCACCTGGGTGTTGCACTTCTCTTTGTAACCTTCCAGCGGGAACCGGGTAAGGCCCGTTGACAGGAACACCAGGTCGTCGAAGTGGGTAACCTTCTGGAAGGTGCTAAAGCCCCGTATCCTGTAGCGCCCCAGCTCAGCCTTGGCGTGGATATCCTCGATGTGGTGGGTGGCCCAAATGTGGCTGCTGCCCAGTACCATGGGGCTTGACTCCTCCTATACCGCGCGCTTTTCGAGGCGTTCCAGGGAATCGAAATGGTACAGCTTCTTGGCCGACACGATTTTTGTGAACTTCTTCCTGTCGTGGATGCCATGGCGTTCCATGGTCTCCCAGACCTGGATCAGCTCGCTCTCGGAGGCCTCTTCTATCTTGGCGTCGCTGCCCAGGGAGCCGATCTCTCCACCCACGTAAATGGTGCCCTCGTACATGGAGTCGCCGACACCCTCACCCACATCGCCGCCGATGATAATGGTCCCCCGCTGCATCATGAACCCGGTCATGAAGCCGGCGTCGCCCCCTATCACGAGGCTGCCCCCCTTCATGCCTATTCCCGCCCTGGCGCCGGCGTTGCCAGCCACGAACACCTCGCCCCCGCGCATGGAAGATGCGAGAGAGGCGCCGGCGTTCCTGGTGAGGACCACCTTGCCCTTCATCAGGTTCTCGCCCAATGCCCACCCGGCGTTGCCGTTGATGGTCACCTGGGGGCCGTCCATGAGGCTGGCGGCGTAGTAGCCCACGCTGCCTTCTATGGTGATGCTGCAGGTATCCAAAAGGCCTACAGCGATGTTATGCCTAGCCTGGGGATTCAGTATGTGGATATGCTCTGTGCCCTGGGCTGCCAGCTCTCGCAGCTTCCGGTTCAGCTCGGTTGTTGTCAGGGCAGAGGCGTCTAGATCAACCAAGTCTTGACGTCACCTTCCTGGGGTTCGGCTCGGTCGATCTCGTCGGGGAAGATGCGCCTGAGGGCGATCTCTTCCGAAGCTATGGCTACTACATCATCGGTTTCCGTTGCCACCATGGGCTTGGCCGACCACCGGTCCTTGGCGTAGCCCACGCCGTCTTCGGTGGATGCGATAAAGGTGAAGGTCCCGTCCAGGTCGTCAACCGCCGAGTGGAGGGCATCGTCCAGCTTCATACCCTTGTACATCTTGTCAGCCAGGTAAACAGCTATCAGCTCCGAGTCGTTCTCGGTCTGGAAGGTGTAGCCTTCATCTTCGTACTTGCGGGTCAGCTTGTGGTAGTTGGTCAGCTGGCCGTTGTGGACCACGGACACATCGGGAAAGGGGTATGCCCAGAAGGGGTGAGAGTGGTTGATATCCACCCGGCTTTCCGTCGCCATGCGGACGTGGCCGATGCCATGGGTGCCCATAATGCCATCGATGCTGTGCTTGCCGTCCATGTCTGCGGCTGTGCCCACATCCTTGATGATCTCGGAGTTCCTGCCGATGCTGTGAAGGTGCATTCCCTGCAGCTTCAGGATGGCCTCAGCCAAGCGTCCGACGTCGCCGCCGTACCGGATCTCCGTCCTCAGGTAGCCTCCGGTGACGGAGCTGGCTACCACCGAGCCGCCGTATTCCGAGACGATGTCTTGCACGCGGCCCATTTGGGCCTCGGCGTCCTGCTCCCCTTCGCACCACAGCCTGATGATGTAGTCGGCCGGGAACTCCTCACCGCAGATGGTCACGCCGCTGGAGTCGATGCCCCGGTGGGCCAAAGAGTCCAGCATAGCCACCAGCTCCCGCCCGACGGGAGCCAGTCCCTCGGAGCTAGCCATCTTATGTACAATCGCGCTAATGCCACACATGAAACACACCACCAGGCCGCCCTCGTAGTCATCCACAAAGGGCGCCTCTACAGGTTTTAAGCATACGCGACTATATCACTACGCCCAATGTCGGGCAACCCGCAGAGCAGGGGTGAGAGTACGTTTCCCCCTCGCCCTTGGGGGAACCTATGTGCAACCTGGGGTCTGGGCTATCTGTACGCCCTGAGGGATTACACAAGGGTTCCGCTGGACGCTAAGTGGAGGTTTCGGTATATTGTGCCAGTAAAACAGGATCGCAAATTCCGACGAAAAATGAAGCCTTCCCCCATCAACCGTAATGCTCATGACGCACCAGGGAGGCACAACTCTTAGTTCGTAGGCCAGAACAGGCAGGCATCTGTGGAACCTAATGACGGTCGAGGAGGCTAAGCATGTCTGGAATCAATCCACTGGTATGGAGAGGAGCCGCGGCCTTGGGAGGGCTGCTTGCTCTCATAGGATCTCTGGTAGCATGGGCAACCATTGCCGGTTTCGAGGCATCTGCCAAGGGGACGGACTTTGCAGAAGGGGAAGCCGTTCTTGCGTTCGCCATATTGTCCTTAGTGGCAGTCGGGTGGCGGCACCTTGTAGGCGAAACTCAAGAGACTGCTCCCTGGCTGGACAAGGCTGCGTCATACCTGGGCATCGCCTCGACTAGCCGAGGATCCTCCCACTGGGCGTGGGTTGACCGAGCCGCTTCCCTGGCGGGTATCGCGATACTAATCGCTGTTGTCATCAAATGGATCGACTTGAACGGATTAGCAGATGAGTCTGGCGGTGCGCTATCCATAGGAGCAGGGATTTACCTTGCGCTTGTGGGGTCGATAGTCTTGATTGCGTCCGCTGTCCCTAGCATCGTCGAACTTATTCGAGAGGCTAAGGGTCCCACCGGCGAGACTTCCGCTGCTGGCTCCAAGCCAGCGACCCCCACCATGTCCGCTGCCGACGAAATAGAACGGCTGGCTGGCCTCCTGGAAAGAGGCATCCTCACGCAGGAAGAGTTCGACGCCAAAAAGAAAGAGCTGCTTGGTCTTTAGCGAACGCTCCGGACCGGTGTAAACACCGCCTGGGACCCCGAAAGAGGTTGGGGTCGGGTGCTCTTTGAAGGCTTAATCCGACCCGGATGAAGAAATCCCAAGGGGAGCTACTTCCACCTGCCGTCACTGAAACCGCCACTCGTGACCGAGGGGAAGCAACCCGAGTATTGGATAAAGAGGCCAGAACGCCCGGTCCCGCGGCCTAGGTAACCAATACAACAGTCCCGACCGTCACATCAGCTTATCCCGGTGGTCACGACGCTTTCGCCGTCTATCGTGGCCCACGCCTGGCCGTATTCCATCTCGACTCGCCGCCCGTCCGCCACCAGAAAACCGCGCTTGCCGGTCGCTTCGATGCCCAGCTCCCGCAGAAGGCTCGAAGGGAGCGTGGTGAACGATGCGCCGGTGTCCACTGTAGCCGATATGTCCCGGCTCTGTTGACCGTTCATGCTGGATATACGCAACGGCCACTTGAAAGTCCCCATTACATGAGCCTCTTAATTACAATCTCTATTATTCCATCTTACCTGATTTGGAGCGCCCCTTGCAGATGCCCGGTCCTCATTAACAGCCAGCGCTTGGGAAGCGGCTCGGACGCCAGAGGCCGTTTGACTGTCTTTAGGGCTTTGCCCAATTCTTACGGAACGCTTTCTACTGTCCAGCTTCCATCGTCGTTCTGGGCAGCGGTGATGGCCTCATTTCTGAGGATAGCTTCAACGACAACGGACTCATCGAAGCTGAGGGGATCATCGACACACTCGGTGGTAGTTGAAGAGAAGAAGCCTCCCTCCTGGACCTGATAGCAGCCGCTGGCATCCTCATTAACCCAGAAGGTATCGTTGGCGTCTGTATGGGCGATTGTGCAGCCCTCACCTGCCTGCAGTGTTGTACCCGCCTGGCAATCTCCGATGTTTGATTCGAGACCGACCGGTCCGCCGCCTCCGAAGCAAGCGGCTGCCAACAGGAGGGAGCTGAAAATTGCCGCCACACTCAAACGCATCATATCCGGCTCCTATTACAAAATCCAATGCACCTTACCAAGGACTCCGGGGCTTCTCAACCCAGGTAGCTATTGGGCCCAAAATGGCGGGCGCTGGTGAGGGACGCATTGGAGAAAGCGGGATGAAAACTGGACGCAGGGTTAGCCATAGAAGATGTAGAGACCAGAAGTGTCCGGCCACGGGACGCCCTAAACCCGGGCGGGGTTGATGCCTGGTGCCGAAGGTCGGATTCGAACCGACACGGGGTTGCCCCCAACGGTTTTTGAGACCGTCGCGTCTACCATTCCGCCACTTCGGCATAGTAAGGGCAAACGGGCCTGTTGCCCTCCGCTAGTTTACCATGCCACACCCGAGGCCGAGGGTGAGTGAAGTCGTCCAGATAGATATGGGAGGGAAGTGGAAAGGCCTGTCAAGCGGAAAAGAGGCGGACTCTACTAGAGCATCTATGCGGAATCGAGAATCCAAATTTGCATCGGGAGGGTCCATTTGGCGTAAGTCGGTAGCGGCCCGTAAAAGAGACGCCTAAACAAATGTGCCGTTTTAGCCGAAAAAATTCCACAACACTGATAACAAGCCACTGCGATACCGAGGCTTGAGAAGACCCCGGCAAGAACTTGAGCCTATTCGGTGTGGCACGCAGGGCTAGCCCGAAGTGGAAAGTCCTCTATGCAAAGAGGCAGGCCGATGAAAGGACCTTAAGGATCGGTAAGAGAACCCTGTACTTGGAAGAGCATTGTGTTCAGGAGCTTTAGCACGGGAGCTAATTGGGGAGCACGGCATTATGTAGTAGATGGTCCAGAGGGCGGCATTAAAGAGTCATCAGGTGCCCTTTACCCTTTATTTTGCCGCCGGGTTCAGACATACGCCAACTCTTTTAGCTGGGCCATGAGGTACTCTTGTGGACGGTCGCCTTTGATTTTGTTGCAATGGCCGCAGAGCAGTTGCAGGTTTCCAAGATGGTCAGTCCCACCTTTGGACTGTGGAACAATATGGTCAACCTCGAACAGCTTGAATGGGAAATCGCCTTTGCATCCCGCGCAAAGGCCCTCCTGCTGGCCAAAGAGTATGTGCTTGTTGTCACGGTAGGGTTTGGGCTTCTCAACATCTGTGCGCTTCGGGATATCGGTTCGGGCAGTAACATAGCGGTTATGATATAGAGTGCCCATTGTTTCTTGATGTCTTATA
>JAGWBF010000014.1:0-5558 GCA_021296025.1 Dehalococcoidia bacterium
CATTCCTTCGTGCCAGGGGCTGGCGACGTTGCCAAGGTAGAGGACGCGGACGTTTTGCTGACCGTTGGTCTTGGCCTTGAGGTCGATTGGCTGGAAGACCTCTTGCACAATGCCAGTGCGGATGAGTCAAGCATAGTCGCCCTCGGCGAGGAGGTTGACCCCCTAGAGTTCACCGAGGTTGACGTTCACGACGAGCAAATGGACGGCCATTCAGGGACGCTGGTGGGGCGTTTGCTCATAGGCGATGGAGAGGAAGGGTCCATCTCCGTGATAGACCTGGAAACAGGAGGGGTGGAACAGGACCAGTTCGACCTGGGCTCACGGGCCGGACGGATCTACTCCACTAAGAGTGGCCGCTACGCGATAGCTGTTTCCTCCGATGCCAACACAGCCCACCTGTTCGATGGTGGGATATTCATGGAGGCCCATGGTGACCACTCCGACCTGGTCGAGGGGGACATACGTAAGCTTCCCGTGGACCTGAGTGGCGACCGTCCCGTTCATCTGTATGTAGGTGATGAGTGGGCAACGATCTTCTACGACGGCTCCGGCGACGTGGTGCTCATCAATGAGCACGACCTGGAAGAGCAGGGGGACAGCTATGTTCCTGTACGCGTGAACGCAGGTGCTCACCATGGGGCGGCGTTGCCGTTGGAAGATGACCTGTTCGCCGTGTCTATTCAGCATCCGGACTATGCCCAGGATCCCCAAGAGTACGGGCGTCCCATTGGCGCGGAGATTCGAGACCTGGACGGCAATGTACTGCACAGGGCTGAGGGTTGCGACTCGCTGCACGGGGATGCAAGCAATGGCCATATGGCCGTCTTCGGATGCATTGGGGGCGTCCTGGTCCTGGAGGCCCACGATGGGGAGTACTCCCACGCTTTCATCGCGCCGGACGAGCCTATCGGTGATTCCCGACTCACATCGGTCTGGGGTTACTCCGGCTTGGACCACTTCTTCGCCCTGGGCTCGGAGGTGGGCTTGTACATCGTGGAGCCGGAAGAGGAGGAGATGGAGCTGCTCATCCCCGCTTCTGAGGAGCTCTGGCCTATACAGGTCCATGTCGGCGCTGGAGGTGAAACTCTATTGGTGGTCATGAGCGACGGGGAACTTCGCATGTACGACGCCCATGATGGTGACCTGCAGGCGACCAAGACCGACTTTCTGACACCGCCGGTGGAGACAGGATTCTGGGCGAGGCCCCACCTAACCACTGCTCCTGGCGCAATATTCATAACCGACTCGGTCGGCGGTCGGGTCCTGCAGCTGGATGACCACGACCTGGAGGAAGTCACGCATTGGGACGTGGCAGGCGTGCCTACCAAGATTGCCTTCGTTGGGATCCTGGGCGACCAGGAAGACGACGGTGATGCCCACGGCCACGGCCCTCTGGACCCCCATTTCTGGTTCGATCCAAATCGGGTGAAGATCGCAGTCAAAATAATTGCAGCCCGGTTTTCGGCCCTGGACCCCGAAGGCACAGAGTTCTACTTTCAGAACGCTGCAGACTACGAAGTGGAGCTAGACGAGCTGCACTCCTGGACCAAGGAGCAGGTTGCATTGGTGCCACCGGAGCGCAGGCTGCTGGTCACATCCCACGACACCTTTGGTTACTTTGCAGATGTCTACGGGTTCGAGATAATCGGCGCCCTCATTCCTTCCCTGGCGCCTGATGTGGAGCCCTCTGCGGAGCACATGGCAGGATTGGTCGAGGTGGTCCGGGAGCACAACGTGCCGGCCGTATTCAGCGAAACAACGGTCAGCGACAAGCTGCCAGAGGCCTTGGCACGAGAGACTGGCGCATCACTTGTCCAGGTCTATGCGGACTCCCTGGGGGAAAGGGGCAGCCCAGGTGGCACGTACCTCGGCATGGTGCGGACAAACGTAGAACGCATTGTTGAGGCATTGAAGTAGGCGACGGGCGCGCCTTGCGCTTCAGCGGACTTTCGGGCACGATGGGTGGGTGGCCCTAAGTAGGGTCACCTGCCTATCTGGAGCAATGGGCCGGTACTGCACCCTTGGATGGTTCCGGGGACCCGGAAAGCAGAGACAGGGGGAACGTGGGCTGATACGAGCCCTTAAGAAATCCTTGGGGGGAGCCCGCAAAGAAACCCGCGCTGAAAAGCCAATAGCAAGGAGGAGACGAGGAGAGATGGTGGAGCTGAAAGCCTATTCGGTAAAGCTGCGGAAGATGGTGGACATCAAGGACCCGGAGTTGGTGACTTTGAAGAATGGACGGAAAGCTGTCCGCGGATTCGCGGCGGAAGATCCGACCAGTAAGGTCATCAGAATCGTTAATGACGAACAAGCGGAAGAGCTCCGTGGGACGCTAGGCTGATCGCGGCCGCCCCAGTCTAGTCAGGGGCGGTATAGCAACGTCGGCCGAAGGGTTCTAAGGCTTTGGTGGTCTAGGCGCCAACCGGACCACCAACCTTCTTGGGAAAGCCCTCGGCGGCAGCTCAGAACGAGCCGTGGTTGTTCTAAATGGTCCCGGCTTTGCTGCAACACCCCCCACCCCGCGGTTGCTTGGGTTTGGCGCCGTGTAATATCATCCCGGCATCTGGGCAGGACCTCTGTGATAGCAGGTTGATATGCCATTGTCCCGGGCAAAACTGATCGGTGAGCTTCAGGGGATCGTCGGAGCGGAGTCGACCTGCTGGTCTATGAGTACGACGGCTCGGTGGACAAAGCTGTCCCAGAAGCCGCGGTGTTCCCCGCCACCACCGATGAGGTCAGCAGGGTGGTTGCCATGGCCCACCGAGAAGATATCCCAGTGGTGGGCCGGGGGTCGGGCACCGGCCTTAGCGGGGGCGCTATCGCCTCCCTTGGGGGCATACAGGTGGTGCTGACCCGCATGAAAGCCATCCTGGAGATCGACCAAGAGAACCGCTTGGCCGTGGTGGAGCCTGGGGTGATAAACCTGGACCTGGACAAAGCAGCCCGGGAGCACGGCATGCGCTACGCTCCCGACCCGTCCAGCCAGAGGGCCTGCAGCCTGGGGGGCAACGTGGCCGAAAACGCCGGCGGGCCTCACTGCCTCGCCTATGGCGTCACCACCAATCATGTGCTGGGCATGGAGGTGGTGCTGGAGGACGGCTCCGTGGTCTGGCTGGGCGGCAAGGCCCGCGAGACGCCGGGCTACGACCTCCGGGGTGTCTTCGTGGGTTCCGAGGGAACCTTCGGCCTGGCTACCAAGATAATCGTCCGGCTTCTTCCTGTTCCCGAGTCTGTCAGCACCATGCTGGGCACCTTCCCCGACATCGATTCAGCATGTACCGCCGTCTCCAGCATCATCGGCCAAGGGGTGGTGCCAGCCGCCATGGAGATGATCGACTCGGTGTCCATCAAGGCCATCCTGAACGTCACCAAGGATGTTTTCCCCGCCGATGTCGGTTCCGTACTGCTGGTGGAGGTTGAGGGGCTCCGGGAAGAGGTGGAGGAGACCAGGGGCGGCATCGAAGCAGCCATGTACGACACTGGGGCCATAGAGGTGAAGACCGCCACCGACCCGGCGGAGCGGGAGCGCCTGTGGCAGGCCCGCAAGGGAGCCTTCGGCGCACTCGGCACCCTGGCACCCAACTACTACCTGGTGGATGCGGTGGTTCCCCGCACTCGCTTGGCCGAAATGCTGGCCGAGGTGGACAGGATCGCCAAGGCGCACGACTTGATGGTGGCGAACGTGTTCCACGCCGGGGATGGCAACCTCCACCCCTGCATCGCCTTCGACGAACGGGTACCCGGCACCCTGGAGCGGGTGATGCACGCCGGAGGCGAGATGCTTGAGGTCTGAGAGGGGAGGGGGGGCACCCTGTCGGGGGAGCATGGCGTGGGCCTGGAAAAGAAGGCCTACATGCCTCTGGTGTACAGCGATGATGATATGGATGCCATGATGAGGGTGCGAAACGCCTTCTCCCCGTCCGCCACCTTCAATCCTGGCAAGATATTCCCCGGTGGCCCGGAGCACCCGGGTACGGTCCAGGGGCAGGCAGGCATGCGGGCAGCCCCCGGCGACTTTATATGATGGCCCCGCCAACGGACTCCCTGGACGCTTTCTCCCCCCGATGAACAGCCCCGAGACGGACGCGACCAGCAGCGAACCCACACCAACCGAGCTATTGTCCAGCTATGCCGTCGATGGTATGGTCCCCGGTGAGGTCGTCCTTCCCGATAGCATCGAAGATGTCTCACGCATCATGGCGTCGGCCTCCGGCGAAGGCCGGGCAGTGGTCCCCCTGGGAGGAGGCACAATGGCTTCCCTGGGCAATCCTCCCGGTACATACGACCTGGCGCTGGGCACTTCCAGCCTGGCTGGGGTGATCTACCACGAACCCGCCGACCTGGTGGCATCTGTGCAGGCAGGGACCATCATGGCGGAACTGCGCTCGGTGCTGGCGAAGGGGGGGCAGGCCCTTCCCTTGGACACCCCCTTCCCCGACCAGGCCACCATCGGGGGCGTGATTGCCGCCGGCTACTCGGGACCATCCCGCCTCGCCTTCGGGGAGCCTCGGGACTGGCTCATTGGCATCAAGGTGGTGACGGCTGATGGGCGAGTTTCAAAGGCCGGGGGCAGGGTCGTAAAGAACGTTACCGGGTACGACTTATGTAAGCTGTACTCCGGGTCCCTGGGCACCCTTGGCATAATCGTGGAGGCCATCTTCAAGGTGGCCCCCATTGCCGATGACCACGCAACCATCATCGGGGCATTCGAAAGGCCGGGCGATGCTTTCCAGACCGCCAAATCCTTGCTTGCGTTGAGCTACCATCCCCGCTCCCTGCAGATGATCGATGGCAGCTTGGCGGCCCACCTGGACGAGGCGTCTCTGCCAGCCGGCAGGATGGCGGTGCTGGTGCGTCATTCAGGCCGTCGCTCAGCGGTGAAGAGGAAGGTGGAAGACACCATCAGGATTCTCCAAGGCAATCATGGTGAATGCTCAGAGATTCCCCATGCCAGCGAGGAATCTCTCTGGCAGAAGCTGATCGACCTTGACTGGAGCCGGGACGGCGGCCCGGACATGGTTCTCAGGGCCTCCACGCTCCCTTCTCAGGCCCAAGGGTTCTGGGCGTCATTCCAGGACGAGGCCCATCCTGGCCTTCGGCAGGGCATGTCGGTCGACCCTGGCATGGGCATCGTGAAGCTATACTACTGGAGAGACGGTGAAGGAGCGGCACCTGAAGGCCCGGATAGCGCCATGCTGGGGGTGGTGCAAGCTACGAGGCAGAAGGCACGTGGAACGGGAGCCAACCTGGTGATCCAGCGGTGTCCTCCTTCCGTAAAGAAGCATATTGACGTGTGGGGAGAAGGCTTGGAAGGGCTGGAGGTTATGCGTCGCATCAAGGAACAGATGGACCCTAAACACACGCTAAGCCCCGGGCGCTTCATTGGAGGGCTGTAGGATGGAAGAACGGACACCCCTGGCCCTCAACAGGGAGCGGGGCTTCACCGGCATAGACATCCCGTCGGAAGCCGACCTATATCGCTGCGTCCACTGCGGCCTGTGCCTCAGCGCATGCCCCACCTACACAGAGCTTGGGGTGGAGACCGAGTCGCCCAGGGG
>JAGWBF010000014.1:5593-22003 GCA_021296025.1 Dehalococcoidia bacterium
AGAGGGTCGCCTCTCACTGGGAGCTGTGCCTCCAGTGCCGGGCGTGCGAGGCGGTGTGCCCCTCGGGAGTGCCCTTCGGCAGGATCATGGAATACAGCCGAAGCCAGCTCCGCAGAAGCGGGAAGGGCTCCTGGACACGCAACCTGGCGGCGACGGCCTTCCTGCAGGGCATCCTCCCTCGCCCACGGATACTCAAGGGAGGCGCGGCCCTCCTCAGGGCCTACCAGCGCTGGGGCATACGCAGGCTCCTCCGCACCATAGGCTTCTTCAAGCTCCTGCCTACATTCCTCAGGGAGATGGAGGCCGGCCTCCCTGAATTCTCGCCCCGCTTCTTCACCCCCAGCCGTACCACCCACCCGGCCCAGGGGCCCAGACGCTGCGTGGTGGGCCTGCTGAGCGGGTGTGTTATGCCCCTGGTTCAGGGCGCCACCATGGAAGCTGCTGTGCGGGTCCTCACCCGCAACGGGTGCGATGTGGTCGTGCCCGTAGGCCAAGGGTGCTGCGGCGCCCTGAGCCGTCATGATGGACGACTGGAAGAGGCCCGAAGGATGGCAAGAGTCAACATCGACGCCTTCACCTATGCAGGGGTGGATAAGGTGGTAGTGGCCTCGGCAGGATGCGGCTCCTCGATGAAGGAGTACGGGGAGCTGTTGAAGGATGATCCTGAGTACCGGGACCGGGCCGCCCGCATGGAGGCGATGACGGTGGACATCACAGAGTTCCTGGTAGGCCTCCCCTTCCACCACCCGGAGGGCAAGCTGACCATGAAGGTGACCTTCCAGGACCCCTGCCACCTAGCCCACGCCCAGCGCATAGTCCAAGCCCCCAGGACGATCCTGAGGGCCATACCCGGCCTGGAGATCTCAGAGATAAACGATGGGAGCCGGTGCTGCGGGGCCGCCGGGATGTACTCCATCACCCACCGTCGGATGTCCCGCCGGCTCCTGGACTCCAAGATGAATTACATCGATGCCACTGGGGCGGAGGCGGTGGTAACCGCAAACCCGGGCTGCATGATCCAGCTGGAGTCAGGCATACGGGACAGGGGAAGCGCTCGGCAGGTCTATCACGTGGTGGACATCCTGGATGAGTCCTACCGCCGGGAGACGGCAAGCGTACCGGAGTAGTCGCGGGCTAAAGGCATTCCCTAAGTCGCGCAGAGGGCGGACCAGCTAGCCAGCAGCTGCGAAGGCCTGCTGGGCAGCGGCGACGCCGGCGCCGTAGGCGACCTCGTAGCCCTCCTCGGGCAGGATCCGCTCCATAGCTGACAGCAGCGCCAGCACGTTGCTCTCTTCAGCCGACCCACCCATCACGCCGATGCGCCACACTTGGCTGGCAATCTGGCCCAGCCCGCCTGCGATCTCGATGTTGTAGTCGTTCAGCAGACGGCCTCGTACCTTTGCCTGGTCCACACCCTCGGGAACGACGGCGGTGGTCAGGGGGTTCAGCCGATAGGTCGGGTTGGCGAACAGGTCCAGCCCCAGGGCTGTAAGGCCCGCCCTCAGACCTGCGGCTACCCGGGCGTGGCGAGCGAGGCGGTTGTCCAAGCCCTCTTCCATCGCCATGCGCAGGGCCTCCCGAAGAGCGTAGATCATGGATATGGGCGCTGTATGGTGGTACTGGTGGCGGTCGCCCCAGTAGGTCTGCAGGGTGGACAGGTTCAAGTAGAAGCTTTGCACCTGGCTCTGTCTCTCCTGCATCACCTTCACCGCCCTGGGCCCCAGGCTTATGGGCGCCAAGCCCGGCGGAGCGCCGATGCACTTCTGGGTGCAGCTATGGCAGACGTCCAGGTCCCACTCGTCCATATCGACCAGCTCCCCACCGAGGGAGGTCACAGCATCGACGATCAGGAGAGCATCGTAGCGGTGCACCAGTTTGGCAATCTCCGGCAGGGGATTGAGCACCCCCGTGGAGGTCTCGCCGTGGACCACGCTGACAGCCTTGACCTTGTTGTGCTTCTTCAGCTCATCTTCCAGGGGGGTCAGGTCGGGGCCGATGGCGTCACCCCAATTCAGCTCCACCTTCCGGACGTCGCCTCCCACCCTGGAGGCGGTGTCGGCCGCCCTGTTGCCAAAGTGGCCGTTCACCACGACGATAACGATGTCCCCTTGCTCGACCACGTTGCAGAAAGCCGCTTCCACACCTGCAGAGCCGGTACCCGATACGGGCAGCGTGAGGGGATTGGAGGTGTGGAACATCATCTTGAGCATCTCCATCACATCATCCATCACCCCAACGAAATAGGGATCCAAGTGCCCGAGCACAGGGGCGGACATGGTCTGGAGCACCCTGGGATGGACGCTGCTTGGGCCTGGGCCCATCAGGATGCGGTGGGGCGGCCTAAACTCTTCAAGGTAGCTGCTCATTTCACCTTCCATACTAGTGACATGCCAGCAGGTTGTAGCGTCGCCTGCTGGGTGCCTTGGGATCGTGTCCTGTGGGTGCCTGCCCGGTTCGTGGGATGCTAGGTTACCGGTGAAGCGCCTCCGTCTATGTTGACCGCAATGCCAGTAAGGTAGCTGGCCCGCTCGGATGCCAGGAAGGCGATCACATCGCCGGCTTCTTCGGCTTCGCCTATCCGTCCCAGCGGCAGGTTCCGGGCATCCGACATCTGGTCGTAAAACTCGTCCAATCGCAGGCTGGGGTTCTGTACGTTGGCTTGGGCAAAGCGCCGTTCGTGCTGTCCACTCTTGATAAGCCCGATGCACACCGTCGTTACCAGGATGTTGTCCTTGGCAAGGTCCTTGGACAGGGCCTTGGTGACGGCTATACCCGCTGCCCTGGACACGGAAGTGGGCACTGAGCCGGCTCCGGGGGTCTTGGCTCCCAGATTGGTAACGTTTATGATCCGGCCTCCCCCTGCCCTGCGCATGTGGGGAATGGCCTCCCGGACAAAGCGAATGGCCGCCCAGAGCTTCAGATCGAAATCGGCGTGCCACTCTTCATCGGTCACCGATTCGAAGGGATAGGCTGCCGACTGGCCCGCGTTGTTGACCAGGATGTCCAGTCGGCCGAAGGTCTGGGTTGCAGCCTGGACCACCCTCGATATGTCGCCGGCATCCGCGACGTTGGCCCTGATGGGCAGCACTGTCCCCTCGGTGCGTATCTCGATCTCCCGGGCTGCATCCTGCAGGACATCTTCCCGCCGCGCGCATATCACTACCTTGGCGCCCTCATCGCACATACGCCAAGCCGCTGCCCTGCCGATGCCATAGCTTCCGCCAGTTACTATGGCAACCTTGCCCTTGAGGCCCAAGTCCATTGATCCATCTCCTCGACTGCATCTGGCAGTGTTGTTGAGGAAGATTATATCACCCTCACCAAGAAAGCTCTTGGGAGCCGCCTAGCACATTCGGAGCCTCTGCATCGCCCCGGGCAGCTTGGGAAGCATGTCCGACGCCAGCACGCCCGCGTCCCCCATGGCACTGCGCAGGTCTTCGCCCACTGCCGCGTGAAGGTACACCCCGCAGCACGCAGCATCGAGGGGGGCGACTCCCTGGGCCATGAGCCCGCCTATCATGCCCGCCAGCACATCGCCCGTGCCTCCCGATGCCAGGGCAGGATTGGCGAAGGGGCTGATAAAGCACCGGCCATCTGGCGCTGCGATAACCGTGTATGCTCCCTTGAGGACGACCGTCTGCCCCCAATGCTCCGCCATCTCCAGGGCAACCTCTTCCCGCCGGGCTTGCACCTGGGACGCCGGTATTCCGGCCAGGGTCGCCATCTCCCCCGGATGGGGGGTGAGCACCATGGGGTAGGAGATGGCCTCCCACCAGCCATCGATTCTGGCAAGGTTGTTCAGCCCATCGGCATCCACCACCACCGGAATGGACGGGTGGGGATGCTGCACCAGCACCTGCTTCAGCAGCTCAACCAGGCTGGGTGAGGAGCCGAGACCGCAGCCCAGCACCATGGCGCTACCCATAGAGGCAGCCTGCCTGATCGAACCGGCTGCGTCAACGTGAATTCTCCCTTCCAGATCGCTGAGCACAGGATGCTGGATCACCTCGGTTAGCTTGGCGGCCAGCTGGGGATAGATGCACTCGGGGGATGCCAGGGTAACCAGCCCGGAGCCTATCCGGGCCGCAGCCTGGGATGCCAAGTAGGCCGCTCCGACGTACCTGCCGGACCCTGCAACCACCAGGGTGTGTCCGAAGGTGCCCTTGTGGGAGACAGAGGAGCGCTGAGGCAAAGCAGAGGCGGCCTTGCCGGAGATAAGAAGCTCGGTGAGTGCGTCAGAGTCCAGGTCGGAGGGAATGCCAATGTCAACGATGTGCAGCTCACCCCGCTTGTCGGCGCCGGGGAAACGGTAGTGGCCCATCTTGGGATAACCGAAGGCTATGGTGTGGTCGGCTCCCGCACAGGCAGGGTCCACCTCACCCGAATCGGCATCCATCCCCGTAGGCACATCCAGGGCAACGATCGTCATCGACCCGGCCGATGCGCGGGCGCGGCCCAGGGACAGCATGACCTGCTCCATGACCCCCTGCAGGGGCCTGGCTCGGCCCGTTCCCAGCACACCATCCAGGACCATGTTGCAGGAGTCCAGCTCAGTCCCGAGGGCCGCCCCTTCCGGGTCGTCGTCTGCAGACACCACCCTTACGCCACGTCTGACGGCCGCAGCCAGGTTCGGGTCGTCTGTGGGCCTTGCCGCCACAAGATAAGCGGTCACCCTGGCCCCCCACCGCTGGAGGTGCCGGGCGGCCACCAGCCCATCCCCGCCGTTGTTGCCCGGCCCGACCAGCGCCAGGACGCGCGAGCCGGCCGTAGGGGTGAGCAGGGAGGAGCAGAAGCGGGCAGTCACGAGCCCCGCGTTCTCCATGAGGGCGGAGGCAGGGACGCCGGCATCGATGCTGGCCCCTTCCATCCGCCTTATCTGGTCAACGGTTAGTATCTTCATCTCTGCGATGCCCTACAACGAATGCCACAGCATACTCCCTGGAATGGGACATACTTAGGGACAGCTCCT
Organism: Dehalococcoidia bacterium; assembly: GCA_021296025.1. Classification (GTDB taxonomy): domain Bacteria; phylum Chloroflexota; class Dehalococcoidia; order Lucifugimonadales; family JAGWBF01; genus JAGWBF01. The sequence goes on from JAGWBF010000014.1 coordinate 10,563, forward strand.
CGACTCCCAGCCGTTCTGCCCGTTGCTGGGCGCGGTCATGGAGCAGGATGTGGGGGGCGCCGCTCTCCCTCCGGGCGACTTCGATGTCCTTCCAGCCCACGCCCCGCACCCCGGTGCCCAGAGCCTTCATCGTCGCCTCCTTGGCGGCGAAGCGGGCCGCCAAGTTGGCAGCTCTGCCACGGCAGTATGAGATTTCGGCTGGTGTATAGATCCGGCGGAGGAACCTCTCACCGAAGCGGTCGACCACACTGCGTACACGTGAGATCTCGATGATATCTACTCCGGTTATCAGCATGGGGCCGAGGCTTTGTCGGCATTCAGGTTTTCCAGCACCTTCAGAGTGGAATAAGTCCGGTTCAGGGTGTAGAAGTGGAGGCCGGCAACGCCGTTGCGCCACAGGTCCTCCACCTGCCTCGAAGAGTGCTCGATCCCAATCTCACGGACTGCATTGTCATCTTCGGCATACTGCTCCAGTTTGGCATCCAGGTCACCGGGTATGCGGGCGCCACAGAGGGAGGCGAACCGCCGTATCTGGCCGGTGCTGAGGATGGGCAGGACTCCGGCGATAATAGGGACATCTATGCCCCACCGCTGGGTCCGCTCCATGAAACGGTAGTAGTCATCGTTATCGAAGAACAGCTGGGTGACCAGGAACTGGGCCCCGGCATCCACCTTCCTCTTCAGAAAGGCTGCGTCGGCCTCCAGGCTGGGGGATTCCAGGTGACCTTCGGGAAAGCAGGCGCCACCGATGGCAAAGTCATGATTGTTGCGGATGTGCTCGATTAGCTCCGAAGCGTACTGGTAGCCCCCTTCGGGGGGTACAAACCTGTCTTCGCCCCTGCCCGGGTCTCCTCGAAGGCCCAAGACGTTCTCAACGTTTGCCGGGCCCAGCAGGTTCAGGGCGTCTTCAACCTCCCCCTTGGTCTGGGCCACGCAGGTCACGTGGCACATCACCTCCAGGTCCGTCTGCTCCTTGACGCGCCTGACGATGCCGATGGTCTTGTCCCGGGTGCCACCGCCCGCCCCGTAGGTCACCGAAATGAAGTCGGGGTCCATCTTGCTAAGGGTTGGGATGTTCCCAAACAGGTTTTCGATTCCCTGCTCGGTGTTGGGCGGGAAGAACTCGAAGGAGATGGTGCGCTTACCTGATTCAAACAACTCTGTGATTTTCATGGTTTATATTGCGGCTCGCGGTTTCTGGATTGGGTCCCCCACGTCGTCGAGGGCCGCCCGTGGGTGGGCAGGTTAACCGAAGTGGGCGAGGGCTGCCTTGTAGTCCTCGGCGGTGTTGAGGTCGAGGAGCACTTCCGGATTCTCCGTCTCTAGCCTCAGGGTGCGGTCTTCATGCCTTCTGACCAGGGCCTTCAGGCCTTGAGCGCCCTCCTCTATCTCCATCACCTCCGGAACCAGGGAAGGATGGAAAATGATGGGGTGCCCACCCTTGCCCCGGCACGTCGGAATGGTCATCAGGGACGGAGTGTCCATTCCATCCTGGTGCCGGAGGTGCTGCTCCATGATGGACCGCGCACACTCCGGCGTGCGGGGCTGGTCCACGTTCAGCACCAGGATACCCGAGGCTTCGGTCGCTTCGTCCTGGAGAGCACGCATACCGGCCTTGACGGAAGTGGTCTTCCCCTGGCGATAGTCGGGGTTGTCCACCCATCCCACTCCGGGAACTCCTTCCAGCAACGGCGAAAGGACCGACTTTTCATGCCCTAGGACAACCATGATGCGGGCTACTCCGGCTTTGTTGAGAGAGTTGACCTGGTATTCGATGAGGCTGGAACCCCGGAAAGGGAGCAGCGCCTTTAGCTGGCCCATGCGGGTGGACTCTCCAGCAGACAACAGGAGGGCGAGAATGGGGCCTGACTGATAAGGACTGAGGGACGCCACCGGCCGGCCTAGTCGGAGGTGACGCCAGCAGCCAGTCCCTTGACCACCGCGCGGTCGAAGTACTTCCGGTCCATCTTCATAGGGCCTCCGGAGCCGCTGCGACGCTCCATGATGATTTCAGACATGATGCTCACCGCCAGCTCCTCGGGGGTGAGGGCGCCGATATCCAGTCCGATGGGGGCATGGACATCCCTGAGCCGTTCCACCGGTATGCCCTGCTGCACCAGCCTCTGGTAGATCATGATGGTCTTGCGCCGGCTCCCAAGGAGACCCACGTACCGGGCAGGGGTGCGCACCGCCGACTCCAAGGCAAGGTCATCGAACCAGTGGCCGCGGGTAGCTATCAGGATAAATGTGTTGGCGTTGACCGGCACCTGGTCCATCGCCCTGGTGTAGTCGGGCACAACGATGGTGTCTTCCGCTTTGGGGAACCGCTCCGGGTTGGAGAACTGGGCACGGTCATCCACCACGTAGATGCGGAAGCCCAGCATGAGCGCCAGATCGTAAGTTGCTTTACCCACATGCCCACCCCCCACAAGCACCAGGGTCGGCGGGGTTGTGAAACCTTCGACGTATATCTCGGCCCCGAGGGTGGTGGCAATGTGCTCGTTGTTCCCCAGGTCGGCAACCCTGCGAGCGCCCTCCAGGGCTATCTCGTCTAGCGCTGCATCGCCCAAGCCGCCGAAGACCGCTCCATCTTCCTTCAGGAGCAGCTTGGCTCCCTGGATACCTCTGCCGCCTTCAGCCTTGATCAGAGTCGCCACCGCTACAGGGTTGCCGGTCTCGTAGGCGCCCAGCATGGCATGACCATAGTCCAGGAACTCCTTGGGCTCCCAGAGGGGTTCCAGGAAGAAGTACATGGTGCCGCCGCAGACCAGGCCGTCCCGGGCGGCGATATCTTCGTTCAACAGGTAGTCCCTGTACTCAGGACCTCCCTTGCGTCTCAGTATCTCCTTGGCTGCAAACCAGATGTCCCCTTCCACGCACCCCCCACCCAGGGTGCCGACACCGCTGCCATCCTGGCGCACCAGTAGCTTGGCCCCCGGCTTCTGGGGAGTGGAACCCTTGGTCCTGACCACTGTGGCAAGGACGCAGGGCTGGTCCTGTTCCAGCAGGTTTACGGCTTCTTGTATAGCTTCTCTCATCGTTCGTCCAAAGGTATCCTATCTACCTCCATGTTACCAGAGCAGGCCCTCAGATTCAATTTAGGGGCCAACCGTGCCCCCTCTCCGCTGTAGGGAGCGAGAACCTACCTAGATTCCCCTTTTCGCGGGAATGACGGTAAAGATCGCGCTGGGGACAGCCGAGGCCCAGGCTACGCCCGGGCTTCCTAAAGCCCGGCCCTAAGTTATGCCACGCCTTTCGTCATTGCGGCGGAGGCCGCAATCCAGGACGGAGCATTGCCGGCTTCCAGGACGGCTCTATTGTCCCCGTGAGCATCCCAGTGGGATGACGGGCCCCCAGCCTGACCTTCCTGGATTGCGGCCTCCGCCGCAATGACGGGGCGGCCCTTGGTCAAACCCAACCATTCGTCCTTCCCGTCCCTCTTTTCGGCGTTCCCGCGAAAGCGGGGACCTACCTAGATTCCCGTTTCCACGGGAATGACGGGGGCGAGGTCTCGTAAAGGTCTCTGTAAGGGAGAGGGCCGGATGCTCGCTCAACCCGTAGGGCGAGGAGAATTGCGGTCAATAGAGAAGGGCGGCCGAGTGGCCGCCCTCAGCCTATTTCCCGTTGCCGTTGTCCTTCAAGGCCCAAAAGACGTTCTCAGGCGTCATGGGCAGCTTGTTCATCCTCACCCCGGTAGCCTGGTAGATGGCGTTGGCGATGGCTCCCGGCGGAGGCACGATGGGGACTTCTCCGACGCCCCGTGCTCCATAAGGCCCCTCGGAGGCCGGCTTCTCGATGAGGACCGTGTCGATCATAGGAAGGTCCAGGGCTGTCGGCATGCGATAGTCCAGGAGAGAGGGATTCCTCATCACCCCTTTTTCGTCGTAGTGATAGTACTCGTACAGGGACCAGCCGATGCCCTGGACGGCTCCGCCCTGGATCTGGCCCTCCACCTGTACGGGGTTGATGGCGCAGCCCACATCCTGGAAGCAGGTGTAGCGGAGAAGCTTGACCTTACCCGTACCTGGGTCCACCTCCACATCCGCCACGTTGGCGCCGAAGGTGGGGGCGCTCTGCACCCTGGTGACCGACCCTTCTCCGCAGACCGGGCCGTTGCCCCGGCGCACGCTGTTGCGGGCCACGTCGAACCAGCCCATTGCCTGCTCGGGGTCTTCCCTCACCCAGAAGCGCCGGTCGGCGTACTCCACATCCTCCGGCTCCACCTTGAGCTGCTCGGCGGCGTGGGCTTTCATCTGGGATATGGCGCTTTCGGCGGCCCTCTGGATGGCTATGCTCTGGGTCCAGGTGGAGCGGCTGCCGGCGCTGAGGTCGGTATATGGAGCTGAGTTGGTATCGACCACCCGCACGTTCACATCTTCGATGGGTATCTGTAATTCTTCGGCAGTCATCTGCTTCATGGTCGTGCGAATGCCGGTGAGGTCCACCTGGCCTGTGGTCACCGTGACGGTTCCGTCGGCGTGGACCATGATTACTGAGCTGGACGTCAGGGTTGCGCCCAGCCAGAAGCCTATAGCCAGGCCCCGTCCGCGGTTAGGCCCTTCCAAGGTTGAGGTCCAGCAGGGATGCTTTTCTATTTCGTCCAGCATCTCCGTAAGGCCGATGCTGTTTAAGGGGCGGTTGTTGGTCATCAGGTCGCCCTCTACCACGGCGTTGTGCTTGCGGAACTGGAGAGGGTCCATCCCGACTTTCTCGGCCACCATGTCCATCACCGTCTCGACGGCAAACCCCACCGGGGTGCCGCCGGGGGCGCGGTAAGCTTGCACCCTGGGCTTGTTGGTCACCACATCGTAGGCTTCCAGCCTCATGTTTTCGCACTTGTAGGGGCCGAAGGACACGACCGTGGCACCGGCGATGGGAGAGCCGGGAAACGCGCCGGCATCATAGACCATCCGAACGTAGCAGCCTGTAATGGTCCCGTCGTTCTTGGCGCCGACCTTGACCGTCAGGTGGGCGGGGGAGCCGGGGCCGGTGCCCCGGAAAACCTCGTTGCGGTCCATCACCATCTTGACGGGAGCGCCTCCGCTCTTCTTGGAAAGGAGGATGGCCAAGGGCTCGAGAATGGTGTATATCTTCCCGCCGAACCCGCCGCCGATCTCCATGGGGGTTACGATCATCTTGTCCTGGGGGAGGTCCAGCAGGGCGCTGAGCTGTCGCTGGACGTTGTAGGTACCCTGGTTGCTGGTCCAGATGTTGACTGTGCCGTCGCCGTCCACACGGGCAACGCAGGCCTGGGGCTCAAGGTATCCCTGGTGCACCATGAGGGTATCGTAGGTGTCCTCCACAACGACGTCGGAATCTTTCCACGCCTGCTCCATGTCTCCCCGCCCGTCTTCCAGGTAGGTAGCCACGTTGCTGGCCTTGGTGGGAGGGTCACCCAGGGTCTTGGTGAACAGGTCTTCGTGCAGCAGGGCTGCGCTGTCATCCATGGCTGAGACCACGTCCCCCACAGGGGGCAGGGGTTCGTACTCGACCTGAATAAGGCTGGCGGCCTGCTCGGCCACATCCGGGCTGGTCGCCGCAACGACAGCGACGGTGTGGCCGTCGAACAACGCCTTGTCGTGGGCCATGGTTAGCCTCTGGAGGTCCTTGAGGGCGATCATCAGCTCGCCGCCGAAGGATGTGGCAGTGTCGCTGGGGACGGGGAGGTCCTTGTGGGTGATCACCGCCTTGACGCCCTCCACCTGCTCAGCCTTGGATGTGTCTATGTTCTTGATGCGAGCATGGGCGTAGGGACTTCGCAGGGCCTTGGCGTGGAGCATCCCGGACATGTACAGGTCTGCGCCATACTGGGCCCGGCCGGTAACCCGTTCCAGGGCATCGACCTTTTCGACTGACTGGCCTACGTACTTTCGGTCCTGGACCGTTGCCATAGCTCCTCCTTACTTCTCGGTAATGGACATTATTGCTTTTATGATCTTGTCGTACCCGGTGCAGCGGCACAGGTTCCCGGCAATTCCCGTCCTGAGCTCCGTCTCCGTGGGCTTGGGATGCTTGTCCAGGAAGGCCTTGGTGGACATTATGAAGCCTGGGGTACAGAAACCGCATTGCAGGGCCCCGTTTTCCATGAAAGCCTGCTGGACGGGGTGGAGCTCGGCCCCGTTGGCCAAGCCTTCTATGGTCGTCACCTCGTGCCCATCGGCCTCCAACCCCAGGGTCAGGCACGAGTCAACTGCCTGACCATCAATGATGACGGTGCAGGCGCCGCAGTTGCCGTTGCTGCAACCTTCCTTGGTGCCCGTCAGTCTAAGCTCGTCTCTCAGGACCTCCAGAAGGGTCTGCCACGGCTTTACCAGCATCTCTACTTGTTGCCCGTTCACTCTGCATTGCAGGGGCGCTTTTCTTATGGTCTGCTCCACGTCTGCTCCTTACATCCCTAGATCTGCAAGACAATGCTCCAGAGTCCTCTGGGTGAGCACCTTGCACAGCTCTTTGCGATATTCGACGGAACCACGAACGTCGGAAATGGGACTGGTGGCGTTGGGTGTCAGGTCCGAAGCGGCCTTAACCACGTCCGCAGTCAGCACCTGCCCCTCCAGAGCGGCCTCTGCATCCAGCGCCCTCACTGGCGTCGGGGCCACCGATGCCAGCGCAATTCGGGCCCTAGTGCACCTCTTGGAGGCGGGGTCCACGGCGATCATACTGGCAGCGCCGGCTACGGCGATATCCATCTCCTCCCTGGGTATGAACCTGAGGTAGCGCCCGCTACTGTTGGCGGGCGGAGGAGGGACAACTAACTCCAGCAGGAGCTCATCGGCTGCCATGACGTTCTGCCCAGGCCCTGCAAAGAACTCGCCAATGGGCACCTCTCTGCGCCCGTTGGGTCCCACTACGATGCACTTCGCATCGTAGGTGAGCAGGGGCGGTATGGTGTCGCCCGAGGGGGCCGAATTGCACACGTTCCCGGCGATGCTGGCCCGGTTCTGTATCTGGGTGGAGCCAATAAGCCCACAGACTTCCTTGATGGACGGGTAGTGCTCCGCCACGGGAGCATACTCCCCGGTGCGGGTGCAGGAGACCCCGGCCCCAATATACAGCCCTTCGCCCGGAATGTACTCCAGGCGCTGCATATCGGGTATGTTCTTGATGTCCACCACAAGGTTGGGGGTTCTGCGCCCCACCCTCATCTGGTCCACCAAGTCGGAACCTCCGGCCAGGGCGCGGGCGTTACCGCCTGCTCCGGCCATAGCTTGAACAGCTTCGTCCAGGGTGCGCGGGGAAACGAAGGCAAAGGGGCGCACCAATCACCTCCTAAGCTAGAGAAATCCTCCCCATTATAAGGGCGGCTGAAGGGCGTGGCAATACGCCCCCAGCGTTGACAAGGCTGAGGCTAGGGGCTTACAATCCCTTGCTAAATAGCCTTTGTTAAAAGGCAAGTTGCAGGACAGAGGGGACTACTAATTTATGCTGAGAATTCGACTACGCCGCGTCGGTAAGAAGGGCAGGCCCTACTACCGGATCGTGGTCGCCGACTCCCGTGCGCCGAGGGACGGCGCCTTTGTGGACTGGATAGGACAGTACGATCCCTTGATGGATCCTCCGGCCGTGGTGCTGAACGAAGAAAAGGCTGTCGGCTGGCTGAACAAGGGCGCCCAGCCTTCCGGGCCGGTGCAGAGAATCTTCAACTGGAACGGAATCTACGAGAAGGCTAAAGCAGCATGAAGGAACTGATCGAGTACATCGCCCGGAACTTGGCCAGCCGTCCCGACGACGTGAAGGTCACCGAAGAGATGGAAGAAGACCGGGTTGTACTTAAGCTCGAGGTCGCGGAAGAGGACAAGGGCAAGATCATCGGCCGGCAGGGCCGGGTCGCCCAAGCAATGCGCATCCTCCTCCGCGTCTCCGCCGTCAAGAACGGCACCAAGGCTGTGCTGGAGATAGTCTGATCCGGCCCTCCTCCCCGGAGCACCTTCCACCCCCACTCGCAAGACCGCCCATGGTTGCACCCCGATCCCTGCTCCTCATCCCAGCTACGCCGCCCCTTTTCCTCTGGGAGCTTGCCCTGTGAATGAACCCGATATACCAGTAGGGCAGATCGTAGTTGGCAAGGCCATCAAACCCACCGGTGTACACGGCGAGCTGCAGGTCGAGATAATGTCCGACGTCCCGGACCGGTTCTCCGTTGGTATGGCGGTCCTCCTGGACGGTACCGAGCGCCGGATACAGCGGGCATCGGCAGTGCACAAGGGGCGGATCAACCTGAAGCTGGAGGGCATAGGCGACCGCGACCAAGCGGAAGGCTTCAGGGATATGCTGTTAACCATCCCCATGGAGGCTGCACCGGAGCTGCCCGAGGGCACCTTCTACCACTACCAGATAATCGACATGGAGGTGCTGACCCCCGGAGGCGACAAGATCGGGAGCATCGTCGATGTGCTTCCAGTGGGAGACAACGATGTGTACGTTGTCCGAGGAGACGGCGGAGAGGTGCTGGTCCCGGGCCTGGAGGATGTTGTCCTGGAAGTGGATACGGAGAATAAACGCATGATCGTTGTGCTGCCCGATGGCCTATAGCATCGGAGAAGGAGGGCGCAATGCCCGCTGAAATGCTCCTGCCGGAACTGGCCGACCTGGTCTCTCCCGATGAGGAGTGGGAGGAGCTGGGCTCGGGATACCAGCTGGCCGAGGGGCCGGTGTGGTACCGGGAGGGCGGTTACCTGCTCTTCAGCGATATACGGAACAACCGGCGAATGCGATGGACCCCAGGCCAGGGGGTGTCGGTAGAGCTGGAGCCTTCCAACTTCACCAACGGAATGACAAGGGACGGGGAGGGAAGGCTGGTATTCTGCGAGCAGTCGCTGCGAAGGGTCTCCCGCCTTGAAGCCGACGGGAGCATCACCATCATCGCCGACAGCTTCCAGGGCAAGCGGTTCAACCGGCCCAACGACCTTGTTGTGCACTCCAACGGCACCATCTACTTCACCGACCCCATCACCGGCGGAATCGAGCCGGAGCTGGACTTCCTTGGAGTGTACATGGTGCCTCCGGACCTCAGCGGCGTTCACCTCCTGACCGATGAAGTCGCCTTCCCCAACGGACTGGCCCTTTCGGTGGACGAAAAGCAGCTGTACGTCAACTCTTCCCGGGTCGGGCTGATCCACGTCTATGATGTGGCCGACGACGGGAGCATCCGGAGTGGCAGGGTCTTCTGCCAGCTGCAGGGGGAAGGGGAAGGCAACCCGGACGGCATGAAGCTGGATATGCAGGGAAACATCTACTGCACGGGACCCGGCGGGCTGTGGATCATAGACCCGGCGGGACGCCACCTGGGGACCATCCCTGTCCCCGGCGACCATGCCACCAACTGCGCATGGGGTGGGGACGATTGGAAGACCCTCTTCTTCACCACCTTCTACACCCTGCGACGCATCCGCATGAAGGTAGCTGGCGTGCCTGTGCCCAGGTAGGTTCCTGCTAGACATTTGTCGCGCGACAGGGCCTGGGGCGATGGATTCGGAACAGCCTGGTCGGTGGGGCCGACCCTAGTCGGAAGAGGGGAGCTGCCGGGGCTGCTGGATCTCCATTTCGACCTCGCAGCACTGGACGGAACCTTCCCCGGTCTTGGTGCAGAGCACCATTGTGCCGCACTTGGCGCAGACGTATCGCTTACCTAGTTGATTAGCCATGGTCGAGGCGCAGCCTGGCTGCTTACCCTTTCATCTGCATGGGCTGGTTGCAGCAGGCCATGGTGCCTGGCCCGGCCTTCGTCACGATGAACTCGGACCCGCACACCGCGCAAAAGTAGCGTTTGCCCGTCTGGTTCGCCATTGGGACTTTCTCCTGATACCGGTGCTGTCAGCAGGCGATTATACGGAAGGGGGCCGAACCCAGTCAACGCAGCGGCCCGGGGCTAGGGCAGCAGGGGCAGGAGCTCTTCGGAGATGAACTGGAGCTTCTCCAGGCGGGCTTGGTGGTCCCTGGGAAGGTTCAGGAAGCCCAGCCCCAGGTACCGCATACCCTGCTCATGGTAGCAGCGCGAAATGGTCTCAGCGCAGTCCTGGGGGCTTCCCACGATTGCCCAGTCTTCCATGCTCCGATCGGTGGACAGGCCCAGATCAACGGTAGTGCGCTCTTGCATGTTCCAGCCCCCGTACATGTTGGCTTTGCGGGCGGCGGCTGCCCGGGCCTCCGCCAGGGCGGTGTCCCTGTCCTTGGCAATCGCAATGACCCTCTGGGCACCAAGCAGCCCGTCGGAGGGAGTTCCCTTTTCCCTGAGGGCTTCCCAGTAGTATTCGGCCATTCGCGCCACGTCGGCCCACGCCGGCTGGGGGCCCAGCAGGCAGGAGTCGGCCTTGAAGGCGGCCCGGCGGCACGCACCCCGGCTCTGGGCGGCGATCCAGATAGGGGGATGGGGGTCCTGCAGGGGTCGGAGGGCCATCTTGGCGCCATGCACCTGCCAGTAAGCGCCCTCATAGTTCACTTCTTCCCCGGACCAGAGTAGCTTCATCAGCTCCAGGGACTCCTCGAATCGTGCAACCCTCTGGGAGCGGGCTGCGCCTACAGCTTCCAGCTCCACCTCCCTGTAGCCGATGCCCGTCCCCAAGACAAAGCTGCCGTTGCTGATGTGGTCCAGGGTTACGACTTGCTCGGCCAGCTCAACGGGATTGAGCATGGGCAGGAGGGCAACGCCGGTGATCAGCTTGAGGCCCGGCGCCTCGGGAGCCAGCCGCGCCAGAAGGGGCAGGGGCTGCATCCACACCGAAGGATAGGACACCCAGTGCTGGGGAGCGTACAAGCCCATGAACCCCCAAGGACCCGCCCGGCGGGCTACGTCGGCAACATCCTCGACCTGCTGGTGCATGGAAGAGTTGGGGTCATCGACGAAATCCTTAACGTAAAGCGCAACATCCATGGGGATATCCTTTCCAGGTTGGGAAGCTGAGTACCGGCTCTCAAGTGTATCTGAGAACTGCTATTATACTCCTATGCTTCTACGCCCCTCTCCTTCCTGGGCGATGGGAGAAGACAGTTCAGCCAAGCATGACGTTGTCTAGAAGGCGGGTACGTCCGAATCGTACGGCCACAGAGACCATCGCTGGAGGGCGGATGGTGTCCATCTCCTCCAGGGTTTCGGGGTCGGCGATGCTCACATAGTCGATGCCGCTTATGGAAGCTTCATCGCTCAGCATCCTCCTCACCTCGACACGTAGCACATCCGCCGAACCCTCGCCCCCGGCCCACATCTCCCTGGCGCGGGACAAGGCTTTGAAGATGACGGGGGAGGCCCGCCTCTCATCCTTCGACAGATACACGTTCCGGCTGCTCAACGCCAGGCCATCGGCTTCCCGCACCGTCGGGACGATCCGGATTTCTACGTCCATGTCCAGGTCTGCCGCCATTCGTCGTATCACAGCTACCTGCTGGCCATCCTTCTGGCCGAAGTAGGCGACGTCCGGCTCCACGATGTTGAACAGCTTGCTGAC